>CADDZI010000018.1:15000-40922 GCA_902812405.1 bacterium
AAGGCTGGGCACAAGCAAGGCGGCCAGATAGAGTTCGCCGGCGGCGTGCAGCCATGCAAACGACGGCGCGGGGCCCCCGGTCACGACGGCCGCAAGCGTGACGACAAAAAACCACAAAGCGGCAAGCGTCATGGGTCCCAACAGACTGACGAGGAAAAAGCACCAGAACTCTTTCCGACCCGTCCGGCCGGCGAACACAGCGTACCGTTCCAGAGCGCGCAGCCACGCGCGCAGAGGGCCAACCGGCCTTTCGCAGGACGGGAAGTTTCCCTGGCCGGGCTCCAGATCGTCCCACGCGAGGGCGTCCCACAACGTCTGTTGCCTCTCGGCCGGCCACTGCGCAAACGCAAACACGTAAGGAAGCACGAGGTTGACGATTGGGACAAGCATCAGGAGCGCCCAAGCCCCGTGGTATCCCACCTTTCGAGCGATGCGCCAGGCCGCAGCTACCCAGAGCACTCCAAGCATCGAAGCCAGCACGAGAATGAGGAAGATGGCGGCTTCCGTATCGGTGGCAGACCACTCATCGGCGTTGCGCGGGGTCTGGCGCGCGAGGTAGCGGGTCAAGAGTGCATCTGTCGGGTGCCGGCCGGGGCGCAGGGCCTCTCGGATCGCGCGGGAGCTGACCGCAAGTCCACTCCCCGGCAGATCCCGGCCTTGGGAATCCGCCGCCCCGCCTTGGACGACGCCGAGTACGGAACCCGATGAAAGGTCCACGACCGGCCCCCCGCTATCGCCGAAGTCGGATACGGCGTCGAACTGCAACAGGTTGCCGTCCAGGCGGACCGCACTGATGATGCCCATGTGGATCGTCGGTTGCAGCTTGTCGCCAAAACCAGCGAAGCCCACACTGACACGAGGATACCCGAAAATGACCACCTGGCGGCCTGGCCGCGCTTGAGAAATATCCGCCAGGACGAGCACCGGCATGGGCCCGGCCGAGGCTCGTACGAGCGCAACATCACGGTCGCGGTCAAGAACAAGGACATGCGCCGCAGTTCGACGCCGCCCGCGGAACGTCACGTCGATGCTGCCGCCGCAAGCAACGACGTGCGCCGCCGTGATGAGCTCCGTGGTTCGCCGAGTGGATCGTACGACAAAACCCGAACCGGAATCTCCCTCGCCGTCTGCCGCCCGGCACTCGATGTAGGCGACGGACGGCGCCACGCGCGCAAAGAGACTCGTCAGGTCTGCACCGTTTGCGGGCAACAGATTGCGTGCGACCAGCAGGCTCACAAAGAAGAAAACGCAGGTGAGGATGCCCATGCCTGTATCATCCGGGTGTCACGAACCCGCCTCCCGGTCCCAGTATAGGTTGGGAAGTGCGCCCGCGGTAGAGGTGGCCTTTTTGACCGGTTCAAAAAGCGACCGGGTTCGTCTTACAGCTTACAGCGCCTGGCGCCCGAGGTCGGCCTTCAGGCCGTTCTCGAGATGCCTGCTGTCATTGAACCGCACGAGCCGCAGCCTGCCGTGCACAAAAGCAAACTCGCTGATGCCCCCGTTGTCTCCCTTGAGCGAAAAGAAGTCACCTATCGTCCGCTGCGAGCCTTCCAGGCACGCCAGCCGGACGATCACGTCGTGGGTCACGACCACCAAAGGGGAACCCAGTTCGGGCGCGGCGGTGAGAAAGTCGTGCCAGCGGGCGCGTACATCCTCCAGCGTCTCGCCCCCCGGAAAACGCACGGCCGCCGGATCGCGCCGCCACAATGCCAGGAGATCCGGCCAGCGCCGTTCCACCTCGGCTCGCAGCAAGCCCTCCCATTCTCCGTGACAGATTTCCCGCAGCCGCGTGTCCAGAATCAGAGGCACCCGGCAGGCCTCGGCGATTGCCGCCGCCGTGTCGCGCGCTCGTTGCAGGGGACTCGAAGCAACGGCAACCGGCCGCTGCACCCCGTCGGCGAGACGCGCTGCCACCGCTGCGGCTTGGCGGCGCCCCAGAGTCGACAGCGGCGGGTCCTGCCAACCTTGGAATCGGCCCTCGATGTTCCACTGCGACTCGCCGTGGCGCACGAGCAGCAGCTTCACGGCGTCACAGCGTCACGGTCACAGCCCGCATCAGGCCGGGGATACGGCGGATGCGCTGCAGCTCGCGCTCACCAGGCGCCCGGTCGACACCGCATAACAGAAGGGCCTGGCCGCCGTCGTCGCGTGCCACGCTCATGGTGGCGATGTTAATACCGGCTTGGCCGAGGATCGTTCCGACGCGGCCGACGACTCCCGGCACATCGCGATGTTTGGTCAACAACAAGTGCGGCTGCGGTGCAACTTCGACGTCGAAGCCGTCAACCTCGATGAGCCGAATGCGCGTTTCGTGCACGACGCCGGCCGCCAGCGCCGTCTCGCCGCCGCGCGCGCTGATTGCGGCGCCGAAGCCTCGCCGGCACTCGGAACGCAAAACCTCAAGATTGATGCCCATCTCCTCCGCGACGGCACGGGCATTGGCAATCGAGATGCGCCGGTCCGATCCCTGGCCGAGCAGCCCCGCCAGAAACGCCGCCACGAAGGGTTCGGCGTCGTAGCCCGCCAGGTCGCCCTCCAGCGTGAGCCCGAGCGGAGGCACGGCTGTCCGTGCGGCTGTCTTTGCCATCCCCTGTGCCGCAATCTGGGTATAGAGGCGGCCGAGCAGGTGCGCCGCTCGGACAAACGCCGCCACCTCGGCCGGTGCCGCCGGGGCATTGACGGCACTGGCCGGGGGCTCCCCGCGCAATGCGGCCAGCACGTCGTGACAGACGCTGGCGGCGATCTTGGCCTGTGCCTCTCGCGTGGCACCCCCGACGTGCGGGGTGGCAATGACACGGGGATGATGCAACAACTGCCAGACGGGAGCGCCGACGGGCGGCGGTTCGCCGGCAACGACGTCCAGGGCCGCACCGGCCAGGTGCCCCGACTCCAATGCAGCGAGGAGAGCCGCTTCGTCAATGAGACCACCCCGGCTGCAGTTGACGATGTAGGCTCCGCCTTTCATGCGGCCGAGCTCTCGCTCGCCGATGAGCCCGCGCGTGTGGGCGGTTAACGGAACGTGCAGCGTCAGAATGTCGCTGCCTGCAAGCAGCTCGTCGAGAGAGGCGAGCCCGACGCCCAAAGCATCCGCGCGCGCCTGGCTCGTGAGCACGTCGTGCGCGGTTACCTGCATGCCGAAGGCCAGCGCCCGCATGGCAACCGCCGTCCCGATACGCCCCAAACCAACGATCCCCAACCTCTTGCCGGCCAGCTCGCCGCCCACGAGATCGCGCGAGCTCCACTGACTGGCCGCAATGCGCGCTCGTGCAGCTTCGATGCCGCGAACCAGCATGAGCATGAGCGCCAGCGTGTGTTCGGCCACCGCGACGGTACTGGCGTCCGGCGCGTTGAGGACGAGGATGCCGTGCCGGGTAGCCTCGGCGACGTCGATGGCATCCACGCCTACGCCTGCACGCGCCACGACTCGCAGCCGCGGTGCCTGGCGGATCAGGGGCGCGTCCACCACCGTCTTGCTGCGCACGATCAGCGCATCGGCACGCGGCAGGAGAGCCGCAAGGCCGGCTGCACCCGGGCCCTCCGGCACCCGAATCTCCACTCCCGCCGCCCGCAGAATGTCCATTGCCTCGTGGGCCAAGGGTTCCGCGATGACAACCAGCGGTCGTGGCGCAGCCGGTGCGCCCTTCGGTTGCGACTGAGCGCTGCGCTCGGCAGCTCGCACGTTTACAGCCACCTCGTTTGTCGCATGGAGGAGGGTGCGCCCATCATCGCGGCAGGCATCCGCAGGCGCCTGGCTGCCGGTCCCAAAGGCGGCCGGCCTGCGCCAGCCCCAAGCGGTCTCTTGCCGCATGCCTTGCTATGCCTGTGAGCTGCATCACTGCCGCCGACCCCTCTTACCTCGATGCCGATATCTTCCTTTAGATGAGCGTTCTTCCCACGTCACACCCGCCGTCGGAGGTCGAATCCGCCGTCCCGAACGGCCGGGCGGCGGCTTTGCTGGAAGCCGGACTCGGCTTGGCTCCCACCGGCGATGCGGTCAATGCGTTCGTCGCACAATGCCGGCATCGCGCGGCCGGCCTGGGCGTCAGCGAGGATGCCTACTACGACCTGCTCGCGGCCGGCGGATCGTCGGCACGCAGTGAGTGGATCGCGATGTCACCTGCGTTGACCGTCGGCGAGACATTCCTGTTCCGCGATGCCGGCCTGTGGAAGCTCATGGAGCGCAGGCTCCTGCAGAGCATTGCAGGCCTGACGCAGCCCGTCTGGCTGTGGAGCGCCGGCTGTTCGACCGGCGAGGAAGCTTATACCCTGGCCATCGTTGCGCAGCGCGCGTTGGGCGGTACGCCATTTTGCGTCTTGGGAACCGACATTAACCCGAACGCAGTCGCCGCCGCACGTGTCGGGGTCTACACCCCGTGGTCACTGCGAGGAGTTGACGCGAATCGGGTCGACGAGCTCGTCGTCTCGGGCACCCAAACGTTGCGCGTGCGCGACGACGTCAAGAAGCTCGTGCGGTTTGAAGTGCATAACCTGCTCGACGAGCAGGCCTATCCGCCGGCAGGGATGGCCTCCTTCGAGTGCATCGTCTGCCGCAACGTGCTCATCTACATGACCCCTGCGGCGCGTGCGGCCGTCATCGAGCGTCTGGCAGCCTCGCTTGCGCCCGGCGGCGTCCTCGTCCTCGGCCACGGGGAAGCACAGGGCATTCCCGTCGAGCCGCTCATCGTCGAGCGCCACGATGCGGGTGTCGTTTACCGCAAACCCCTGCCGGCGCAGGTGAGCAAACCCCCGCGCCCCGAACGGCCGGCATCGGTCCGGCGCATCGGCGTTCGCGACACCGATCGCAGCCGGGCCGCGTCTTTCGGGCACCGGGCGACAAAGGCCGCGCAGTCTCGTGCAGCCCAAACGGCGGCCGCCGTGACCGGGCTTGACCCATGCCACAGGCTCTTGGCTCTGGCCGCCCAGCAGGCCCGAGTCGGCAACACGGAAACTGCGGAACGCAAGGCCGCGCTGGCCTCCGCCGCCAACCCGCTGGCCCCTGAACCCTACGTGCTCCTGGCGGCTTTGTACGCGGCGCGCGATGCGTTCACGTCCGCAGAGGCCGCCTTGCGCCGGGCGCTCTTTTTGGACCCGGCGTGCATTCCCGCGCTGTGGCAGCTCGGCATACTCTACCGGTTGACCAATCGCAACCGTCAAGCTGCCGTTACCTTGGCGCGGCTTCTGGCGCGTCTGGACGGCTTGCCCGCGGAACACGTGGCTCTGCCTTTCGATCAGCTGACCGTCCAGGAGCTACAGACGCTCCTGCGCGCAGCCTTGGAGCAACAACGTGATTGAGACGACGGCAAAACCTGTTTCCGGACTGCGCGGCGCGGACGGCGCCACGCACCTGGTCGCGCGCATCGGTCCGTACCAGCTGGCTATCCCCTTGGGCGTCATCCTTTCGCTGCACGAGGCTCCGCTCGTCTTTGCCGTCCCCTGTGCGCAACCCGGCATCGCAGGGGCGATTCGTTATCAAGGCTTGGCCGTGCCGGTCTTCGATCTGCGGCGCAGCCTCCGTCTCGAACAGCGCCCCGTCCAACCCGACGACCGCCTGATTCTCGTCGCTGTGCGGGGGCGAATCATGGCACTTATCGCCGACGAGGTGCGCACGTTCGTCGCCATCGAGCGGATGAGCGACGAGCGCGAACACGCCCTCTTTGGCGACACGCCGGTGAACCGGCGCATCATTGCGGGCATTGCCGCCGCCCCCTTCCCGTGCGCAGTGCTCGATCCAGACGGACTCATCTTGCCCGACGAGTGGCCGGACGATGTTACGTCGCACGTGTATGCGCAGCCACCCGACCCGCAGCACCCGTTGTGGCGGCGCACCGAACTCTTGGCCGAGGTTCCCGCGCCGCCGGCAGTAGGCGGTCTGGAGGCGGCCGTCTTCCGCATCGGCGGACAATTCTACGCGGTTCCCGTTACCTCGGTCGCGGAGTTCTTTACCGGCGCCGTCCACGCGCCCATCCCGGTGCGTGCACCTGTCGCCGCTTCTCTGCTCAACCGGCGTGGTAGCGCGGTGTTGCTCATCGATCCACGACCCCTGCTTGACCTCCCGCCCGCACCGCTGCCGCCCGCCGTTGATGGCATGGTCCTTGCGGATACCTCCGGTAACCTGGCCATTGCAACCGATTCTCTCGAAGGCTTGCGCGAGCTCCCGGCCGCTCGAGCCGGACACCAGGCGAGCAGCCTGTGCACCTCACTTCATCCGACCCCCGAAGGTCCCGTGATCATGCTTGACGTGCCGGCTGTCATTCGGCACGCCTACACCGTCTTTGCCGGCCGGCCCAAGGCCGGCGCTCCTTCCACCTAGACATCCAGCGAGGTACCGTTATGCGAACCCACGGCACACTGACCACCCTGCGCGAACGCTTCTTCAGGGAGCGCACCATCAGCCGCCGGATCTGGGGTATGGTCGCCCTCATGCTGGCACTGGTGGCGGTCCAAATCGTCGTCGCGGTGACCCTGCCGCAGGTCATCTTCGCGCGCGAACGCGGCATCATCGACAGCTTGGAACCCATCATCCTGACCAGCACGGACGTGCGGCGCGACGTGTTGAGCATGATTGGCGGTGCCGCCCAATGGGGTCTCACCGGCAAAGATCGCGACCGGGTGCTCTACCAAGAGGGCCTGAACGCTCTGCCCGCCGACATCACGACGCTCAAGCTCATCGGAGCTTCCAATCGCAGTACCGATCTCACCCAGAAGATCGATGCGCTGGCCTCGGCAGCCCAGGACGAGTACAGCACGGTGCAGGCGATCGTCTCCGGCGCCGACGTCAGCGGCGCCCACGTTGGGCAGCAGGTCGCGGCGGGATTTTCCACCGAACGCGCGGCTCTCGAACGCTTCCTGGCCGCCCAGCGCGACTTGACCGCGGCCGTCGAACGGGAACGCGCCGCCCGCCAACGCGAGGCCGCCCGCCTCATAACGTTGCTCATTGCCATCCTGGTCATCTCCTCGCTGGGCATGGCAGCCATCGCCTACTACGTCGCGCGGCGCACCGTGCGGACCGTCACTCAGGCGGTCGCCGATCTCTCGGCAGTGTCGCACGCCATCGCCGCCGGCGACTTCACCGGCCGGGTCTCCATTCAGACCGACGACGAACTCGAATCCCTGGGCGCGGCGCTCAACAACATGGTCGAGAAGCTGGGCTTGTCACTGCAAGAGGTCCAGCGCACGGTCAACGAGTCGACGGTCGCCGTCATGCAGATCGCGACGACGGCTCAGGAACAGGAGCGCATGACGACCCAACAGTCGGTTGCGATGAGCGAGATTTCGCAGACCATTCAAGAGTTGAACTCCTCATCCCAGAACACGGCGGCCCAGGCCGAACTCATCTCGGCCAAATCTCTCGAGAGCGCCGATATCGCCCGCCGCGGGCGGGCCGACGTCGAGACCAACGTCTCGATGATGCTGGCGCTGCGCGACCGATTCCGGCAGACGAGCGACCGCATCGCCCACCTCTCGGAACAGATCGCCCAGATCGGGACGATCACGCGGACGGTGGCGGACTTCGCGGCGCAAACCAACCTCTTGGCTCTCAATGCGGCGGTCGAGGCCGCCCGCGCGGGCGAGCAGGGACGTGGGTTTGCCGTCGTCGCAGCCGAGATCCGCAAGCTGGCCGACCAAAGCAAGGCCGCGGCCGAACGCATCGACGCGCTGACCCGCGAGGTCCAGCGTGCCTCCGACGAGTCGGTGATGGCGATGATTGAAGGCAGTCGCAGCGTAGATGAGAACGCAAGCCACGCCGCCCAGACTGGCCAAGCGATCGCCGAGATCATCGAGACGCTGCAGCACACGGTGGACTCGATGCAAGAGATCGCACTGGCAGCCAAGCAGCAGTCCCACAGCATCGAGCAGGTGACGCAGAGCATCACGGGCGTGAATGCCGCCATGCGCGACACGGTCGCGGCGACGAGTCAGACGCAAGAGGCAACCCAGCGTCTCAATGAGTTGGCGCTGGGCCTCAAGCACATGGTGGCTGCGTACCGCATTTAGCCGTTCATGGATGCCACGCCGGCCGAGCTGGCCGAGCTCAAGAACGTCTTCCGGGCGGAGTGCCAGGAGCACCTGATCGCACTGGATAGCCTGCTGCTCAAGCTCGAGCAGACTCCCGGCAATACGCTCGTCCTCCAAGAGACGTTTCGCCGCATCCACAGCATCAAGGGGGCCGCGCGCATGGTGGGCGAGGCGGGCATCGAGGCCGTTGCGCACGCCATGGAGAGCATGTTGGCGCAAGCCCGCGACGGCGCGACCGAGCCGGCGCCGGGGGTCATTGCGGCGCTCTTCGAGGGGACGGACGCACTCGCCGAACTCGTGCGGTCGGATGCAGGACGGGGTCCGGACGAACCCGCTGTCCGTGCCATCTTGGAACGTCTGCGCTCCGCGGACGCCACTCCCGACGCGCACGCCGAGCCCGCTCCCGAGGCCCGGCCGGCCCGAGCTGGCTCGGGGCGCAGGCCGGAGCATGACGTCGTCCGCATCACAACCGAAAAGGTCGACACGCTCTTGGCGTTTCCCGGCGAGCTCATGCGCGACGTGCTGGGCGAGGAGCGTGAGCTGCGCGAGTTGCAGGCGATCTTGGACAGCATGCTTGACGGCATCCACGGTATAATTGCATCCGGCGAACGCCGGCGTCAGGAATCGGCAGCTCGCTTCCTACAGGATCTCGGCAAGCGGAGCGAGCGCCTGCGCGAGCTCGTGGGCCGCTTGCGCGAGCGCAGCCAGCGCCGGGCGCGGACGCTGGATGACTTGCGCCACAGCTTGGCTGGGCTTGGCATGCAGCCGGTCCAGACGATTCTCACGGGCATGCCGCGCCTGGTGCGGGATACCGCATTGGCCCTGGGCAAGCGCGTCAGGCTGCGCGTTAGCGGAGCTGAGGTCGAAATCGGCCGCAGCGTGCTCGACAAGTTGATGGAGCCCCTCATCCACATCGTCCGCAACGCGATCGCGCACGGCATTGAGACCCCCGAGCGGCGTGCGGCGCGCGGCAAGAATCCGACCGGAACCGTGAGCATCTCGGTAACCACCGGCACGGCCAGCGCCACCATCCTCGTGGAAGACGACGGTGAAGGCGTCGATCTCGAACGCATCCGCGAGCATGTCGTCGCACGTGGTTTGGCGAGCACCGAGGAGGCAGCCGGTATGGATGAGGGCGCTCTCCTCGCGTATCTCTTTCAGCCCGGCTTCTCGACCCGGACCCAAACCGACGCGGTCGCCGGGCGAGGCGTCGGCTTGGACGTCGTGGCGGAGAGGATTGCGAGCTTGCGGGGGAGTTACCGCGTGGAAACTCGAGCCGGCCAGGGCTTCCGCATCGCGTTGACCGTACCGGTGGATGTCTTGTGGTCATCGGTCTTGGCGGTCAAGGCCGGACCCTACGATGTGTGCGTGCGCTTGACAGACATCGCCGAAGCTGCCGTCATCCGCAGCAGCGACGTCGTGCGGATCGAAGGCCGCCTGTGTACGCTCGTGCACGGCGAGGCGGTGCCGCTCGTTCCCCTATCGTCGTTGGGCGGTGCGGGCGACGACATCACCTTCGGCCTGGACGGCAGCATCATGGTAGTCGTCCTCGCCTATGCCGGACGGCGTGCGGCATTCGTCATTGACGCCCTGGCCGGCGTCTCCGACGTCATCGTGAAGGCGCTGCCGCGGCCCCTGGGGTCCTTGCCCGGCATTGCCGGCTACACGGTCTCGGCGGACGGCGTGCCGGCCTGCGTCGTGGACGGCGAGCACCTCGTGCGTATGGCATACGAGTCCAACGGCGCCACGCAGGTCCGCCACATCGAACCGGCCGCCCGGCGCGCGATCCTGGTCGTCGAAGACTCCATGACCACCCGCACGCTCTTGCGCAACATTTTCATCGGAGCCGGGTACGACGTCGAGACGGCGATCGACGGTGCGGATGCGTGGGCCAAGCTGCGTGGGCGGCGCTACGCATGCATTGTCAGTGACATCGAGATGCCAAACATGAACGGCTGGGACCTGTGCGCCCGCGTCAAGGCCGACCCGAACCTCGCCCAAACGCCGTTCGTGCTCATCACCTCGCTGTCCAAGGACGAGGAGCGCGAGAGGGGCGTGCGGTTGGGCGCCGACGCGTACATGCTGAAGGGGCTCTTCAACGAACGGGAGTTGCTGGAGACGGTAGAGCGTCTGGTTGCATGACGAAGACACGCTGGGCTCGTGTCCTCGTCGTCGAGGATTCTCCGACGACGGCGCGGATTTTGGCCAACGGTATCGCCCGCGATCCGCGTCTGGCTGTCGCCGGCATCGCCCAGACCGCCAGCGACGCCGTCCTCTTGGCCGAGCAGCTGGCGCCGGACGTCGTAACGGTGGATCTCCTCCTGCCCGACCAGACCGGGTTGGACGTCATCTTGCGGATCTTGCGCCTGCGCTACGTTCCGATTGTCGTCGTCACCGCACTGCCGCAAAACAGCTCGAGCCTCGCGTTTCGAGCGCTGTTGGCGGGCGCTGCGGATATCGTCTTGAAGCCCGCCGGAACAGCCGCTCAGCTCGACGCCTTCTTCCATGACCTCAACGAGAGGCTGGCCCTCTTGGCCTCCGCAGCCGCCGTTCCAACACATACACACCCGCCGCCGCGTATGCTGCGCCGCCGCCTGCCGGAAGCCCGCGCCGGGCTTGCGTGCCTCGCGGTCGGCGCATCGACCGGTGGTCCGCCCGCGCTGGTGGATCTTCTCAGCGGTCTGGGCGCGGGGTTTCCGGCGCCGGTTCTCGTCGTTCAGCACATCGCAGCACCCTTCGTCGAGGGGCTGGTTCGCTGGCTCAACCAAGAAACGCCGCTGCCGGTCAGCCTGGCGCGGCATGGGCAGAGACTCGAACCGGGCCGCGTGTACGTTGCGCCCGCCGCCAGCGACATGACGGTCGGCGCGGGCGGCATTTTGGTCGTGACGCCGGCTCAGTTGCGGCGTGCTCACATCGCACCGTCCGCGGATGCACTCTTCGAGTCGGTCGCGGCAGTCTATGGACCGTCCGGTGCGGCCGTTCTGCTCTCGGGGATGGGGAAGGATGGCGCCGTCGGTTTGCTCAAAGTGCGCAAGAGAGGTGGCAAGACGTTTGCGCAAGACCGCAAAACTTCCACCGTCTTCGGCATGCCGGATGCCGCGGGCCGCATCGGTGCAGTCGACGCCTTTGCCGAACCCCGCAGCATCGGGCTGCACCTGAGAAAGTTGGCCGCCGGATCGGAGAGAGTGGCGCGGTGAGTAAGACAGTTTTGCTCGTGGACGATAGCGTCACCCAGTCCTTCCATTTGAAGCTGGCGCTCGTGCGCGCGGGCTTCAAGGTCGTCACGGCGTCCGACGGCCGCAGCGCACTCAAAGCCTTGGACACCGAGAAGGTGGACGTCGTCTTGGCCGACGTCATCATGCCCATGATGGACGGGTACGAGCTGTGCCGCCAGATCAAAGATCATCCCACGCATGGCACAACGCCCGTCGTCCTCATGAGCGCCCTTGGCGAAACCCACGATGAGTATTGGCGCCAGCATGCCGGCGCCGACGTATACGTGGCGAAAACGACGGATACGGCGAAGCTGGTCAAGGTGTTGGAGGATTTGCTCGCCAAGTCGCCGCTCCCGCCGGACTCTCTCCGCGAGACGTCGTAGCGGCCGGCCTTGGCCGGCCGTCGTGGCCACGCGACGAACCTTACTCCAGATATTGCTTGAGCGACATCCCCCAGTGCAACTTGCGCTCCAGCGTCTGAAAGAAATACCCGCTATTGAGGCGCACGAAATGTACCGGCTCCGGGGCTCGGACGACTTCCACGCAGGCTCCCGGCTCGAGATCCCGGACGTGCTGCCCATCCACGAAGAGTTGGGTTCCGGCGCTTTGCCGCGGCACAACAATGCGCACAACCTCGTCGGCCCCGACGACGAGCGGCCGTGAAAACAGCGTGTGTGGCGCCAGCGGCGCAATCCCAATCGCCTGCAGGGAGGGCGCCATGATGGGACCTCCGGCCGACAGGAAATAGGCGGTCGACCCGGTGGGACTTGCGACAACGATGCCGTCTGCGGGAATGGTCGCCACCCGCTCCCCGCTCAACTCGATGCCGAAGTACACGATGTGTCCGGTGCGACGCCGGTCCACGTGGATGTCGTTGACCGCGTAGAACGACTGCTCGTCTCCCGGAACTCGAGCGGACAGGGCCAAGTGAGGTTCGGTCCGTACGCCCTCGCGCATGATGCGCTCGAGCGCTTCTTCGTAGCCGGCACGGCCGACCTCGGTCAGAAAGCCCACGCGGCCAAAGTCGACGCCGACGATGGGAATCCCCAGCGGGCCCGCGGCGTGCGCGGCTTGCAGGAGCGTGCCGTCCCCTCCCAAGGAGACGAGCAGGTTCGCCGTAGCCGGAAAGTCGTCCGGACTGGCGACGCCGTCGAGGCACAGCACGTCCCTTTGCGTGTGCGGCACCTGAAGACGGACGCCGTTGCGCGCGGCGATGGCGGCAATTGAGCGCGCCGCCTGAACGGCTGCCTCGCGGCGAACGTCCACGTACAGCGCCATCCTTTCGATGGCCGGCTTAGGCACGGGTGCTCGTTGCAGGGCCGGGAAGCCTCACACGGTCTGAGTTCATCTTCGCGTTCCCGCCTGGCGTTCATGGGCGCCCTGCACGACGCCTGCAACATCCACCGCGCGGGCTGGCTTTGCATCTGTGGTCCGTGCACCGTCGGCCTCGCCGCTCTGTCCGGCGTGCTGGAAACCGGCGAGGAATTCCAGGTTGCCCGCCGGGCCGCGCAGCGGCGATGCGGTCAGATGCGTGCAGCACCACCCGCAGGCTGCAAAGGCGGTGATGACACTGTGAATGGCGGCTTCATGTTCGCGCGGGTCTTTCACCACCCCGCCACGCTGGACGGCATGCCGGCCGGCCTCAAATTGCGGTTTCACCAACACGAGGATGCGTCCGCCGGGCGCAGCCGCCTCCGCCAGGCGATGGGCGATCTTCGCAACGGCAATGAACGATACGTCCGCGCAGACAAAGTCAAACGGCGCGCCCAGGCCGGCCACGTCGGCGTGGCGAACGTTGGTCCGCTCGACCGCACGCACGCGGGGGTCTTGGCGCAAGCGCCAGGCCAGATGGCCATACCCGACGTCGAGCGCAACGACGTGCGCCGCTCCCCGCGCCAGCAGGCAATCCGTAAAGCCGCCGGTGGAAGCTCCGACGTCCAAGCAACGCAGGCCCCGCACGTCCCATCCGAAGGTATCCAGGGCCCACTCGAGTTTGCGCCCGCCGCGACTGACGTAGGGCAGATCGCCGCTCACCGTCAGCGTGGCTCCTGCCGGCACCTGCGCCCCGGCTTTGGTGACCCGCTCCCCATTAACGTACACTCGGCCGGCCAGGATCAAAGACTGCGCCCGCTCGCGCGACATACCGGTCTGGCCCGCCAGCACGACGTCCAAACGCGCCCTCCTCTGCTTCGGCTTGTCCTGACGTCGCCTAGCCGAAGGGGTCGTACCGGCCGTCATCGCCATCTTCTTCATCACCACCGGCGTCTGTACCGGCCTCCGCGGGCGTGCCGTCCTCACCCTCAGGCGCCTCCGCCGCGGCCATTGCCTCCTGCAGCGTACTCTCGGCTTCCGTGAGGAGTTTGCGGCATCGGGCGGCCAGCTCGGTTCCCTCGCGGAATAATTCCAAGGACCGCGCGAGTGGAACATTGCCGTTGTCGAGTTCGTCCACGATCTCTTCAAGCCGCGACAGCGCCTCTTCAAACGTCGGGGGCTGCGGTTCTTTCTCCGGACCTGTTGTGGACGTTGGCTTCGCCATCCTCAATCCTTCTTGTCGTCTACCGTCGCGCCCAGCCACCCACGCTGGAGCTCCACAGCGATGCGTTCTCCCACGTGGATTGTTGCGCTATCAGTCACTGGCGCTCCGGCTGCATTGTAGACAATCGCGTAGCCGCGTTGCAGGGTCTGGCGCGGGCTCAATGCCTCGAGCTTCGCGGTGACGAGCTCCAGGCGCTGCGTCTTGGCCGACCATCGCGCCGCAAAGGTGCGCCACAAGGCGGACTGGGTCTCGCCGTGCCGCACGCCTGCCTGCCCCAGATAGCGCCGCACCACGGCCCGCAAGCGCTCCGCCGCCTTCGTGACCCGCCGACGAATCTCGGCCAACCGCCGCCGGGGATCAAGCCTCCGCAGCGAGATGAGACATACATCCAGCTGCTGTTTGCGCCGGCCTATCACCCCCAGGGCGGCACGACGCAGGTCGGCCTGCAAACGCCGAACCTCGGGCCGTCGCAAGCCGATCGAGCGCATCACCGCAGTGCACAGACGCCGTTCGCACTGAGCAATGCGGACGAGCAGTGCGGCTCGCTCCCGGGCCACGAACTCGGCGGCTGCGGTCGGCGTCGGGGCACGCTTGTCGGCGACCAAATCTGCGATCGTGAAGTCGGTCTCGTGACCGACCGCGCTGATGACCGGCTTGGCACACTCGGCGATGGCCCGCGCGACCTCCTCGGTATTGAAGGCCCACAAATCCTCGATCGATCCGCCGCCTCGGGCGACAACGACGACGTCCACAGCCAGCCGGCCGGCTGCGCGGATGGCCCGGGCAAGCGCGGGCGCAGCGTCGGCACCCTGCACGGGTGCCGCTACGAGGTGCACGCGGACGTGCGCGCCGCGCCGCCGGCAGGTCGTCATGAAATCCGCCAGCGCCGCACCGCTGGGACTCGTGACGATCGCGACGTCCCGAATAAAACTCGGAATGGGGCGCTTGCGGCCCTCGTCGAAGAGGCCCTGCCGGGCCAGTGTGTTCTTCAGTTGTTCAAAAGCGAGATACAGGGCACCCGTACCGACCAGAACGACGTTGAGCACCCGCAGCTGATATTGACTCTTCGGCTCCCATATCTCGACAAAACCCTCAACCTCGCACGCCAGTCCGTCGGCGAGCGGAAAGGTAACGCCCATTGTCCGAATGCTGTTCGCAAAACAGATGCACTGGATCGTACCCTGGCTGTCTTTTAGGGTGAAGTAAGCATTGCCGCCTACGACGCCGCAGCGGGAAACTTCCCCTAACACCCTCACCGGACCGCGGAAATGTGCACGCAATGCGCCCCGGATGGCTCTGCACAACTCGCCGACCGACATCGGTCGTGGTGCAAACAGGCTGTCCATCATCGACGCGCACCAAACCATTGTGGACGCTGTGCGCCTGGGCTGCCGGTGTGCACGGCCGCGTGCCGGCGCTGCGCACCCGGCCTCTGCGACGGCACGGCGCCCGGCGGGGCCTCAGGAGGCGAGACGGCCGGCTGCGGTGAGGCGTTCGGTTGCGACGATGCATCCGGTTCCGACACTCCCCCGGGCGAGGGCGCCACACCCGGTCCTTGCGGCGCCTGCGACGCGGGCGGACCAAAGGGCTCGGCAACCGTGCCGGCGGCGGCTGCGGGCGAGGCCGCCGGCCGCGGTGCGCAGTATGCGAGCGGCGCAGTCCCGTTGAGGAAATACTCCGTCCGCCCGGGCATGCCGGGCGGCGCACGGCGATTGCCGGCGCACAAACGGACCGCGACCACGTCGGGCGGCATGTGGTCGAACGCCATGATGGGCTGCCCTTGCAGCGCGCGTTTCATGAAGGCCGCCCAAATGCGGGCCGGCACGTTGCCGCCGTACGACTCGTACATCCGCGAATAATCGTCGTTGCCGACCCACACCGCCGCCGCCAGCTGCGGCACGAAGCCGACGAACCAGGCATCCCGAAAATCCGACGTCGTCCCCGTCTTCCCGGCCGCCGGCCGCCCGATGATCGCATTCGGGTAGCCAGTGCCTTCGCTGATGACGCCCTGCATCAGCGACGTCATGATGAAGGCTGCTCCGGCCGAGAGGACGGGCGTGCGTTGCGGGTACCGATCATCGAGGACGATTTCGCCGTACTGATCGGTCACGTAGCGGATGGCGTGCGGAGGCGTATACACGCCGCCGTCGGCAATTGTCGAGTACCCCGAGACCATATCCAGGGGCGAGACGACCGCGGTCCCCAACGCGAGCGAGAGGTCGGGCTCAAGGTTCTCCGTGATGCCCATGCGGTGGGCGTAGTCAATAACCGTGTCCAGACCGATGTCGTTGGCGAGCCGCACAGCAACGATGTTGCGCGACAGTTCGAACGCTTTGCGCAGCGTGATCCAGCCGAAGTAGCGGTGATCGTCATCCTGCGGCGTGTAGTCCGAGCCATCCCCGGCCGGATATGTCACCGGCGCATCGTCGTACATCGTCGAGACGGGAATGCCGCGGTCGACGGCAGCCGCGTACACGAAACCCTTGAACGACGAGCCCGGCTGCCGGCGCGCCTGCCAGGCCCGGTTGAACTGGCTCTTCGTAGAAAAGCCCACCCCGCCGACCATGGCCAGGATTTCGCCAGTGCGCGGGTCTTCAGCGACGAGGGCTCCCTGGTGCATGCCGTAGCCCTCCGCCAGGCCGGCTGCCACCCCGCGCGTCACCGCATCCTGCGCAATCGTCTGCAGGCGCGGCGAGAGCGTCGTGTACACGGTGAGACCGCCGTGGAAGAGGCGCTGGGAGCCAAACTGCTGGATCAGCTGCGCGATCACATAGGTCGTGAAGTACGGATAGCGATACGACTCGATGCCGGTATCGGGTGTCGTCCGAAACTCCAAGCGGATGGCGGCCGCCGCATCCGCCTGCGCCTGGGTGATGTATCCGTTGGCGACCATCCGCTCCAAGACGTGGCGCTGCCGCAGTCGCGCGCGCTCCGGATCGTTGTAGGGCGAGTACAGGGACGGGGCCGCGATGAGGCCGGCCAAAAGGGCGGCCTGCGGCAGGTTGAGGCGGCTGACGTCCGTTCCGAAGTACACGTGGGCCGCGGCTTGCACGCCGTATGCCCCCGCCCCGAAGTAGACGAGGTTGAGGTAACGTTCGAGAATTTCATCCTTGCTGTAGTAGCGCTCGATCTCGATGGCCAGTAAGGCTTCCTGAATCTTGCGGGTCAGCGTCTGTTCGTCGCTCAGGAACAGCCGGCGGGCCAGCTGCTGGGTGATCGTACTCGCGCCTTGTGTGATCGCCTTGTGTTCGTAATTGGCCAGCGCCGCGCGTACAATGCCGCGCGGATCGATGCCGCGATGGCTGTAGAAACGTTCATCTTCGGTGGCGATGACCGCCTCGCGCAGGACACGCGGAATGTCCGTCAGAGGAACGTAGACGTCGTACCGGTTATACAGGCGCGCCAGCTTTGTGCCGTCGCGGGCGACGATGAGGGTGGGAGACGTCGGCTCGATGACCGCTAGACGGCTGATGTCGGGCAGGTTCCCGCCGTATACCCCGGCGATGGCGGCCACGCCGATCGCCGCACCTGCCACGACCAGCGTCAGAAACAGAAAGACGGCGCTCATCGCGAGAGCCGCCAGGCGCCGGCGCCGCCCCCGAGCGCTCACGGCTGCGCCATCCCGCTGGGACGGGGTTGCGTCTTGGCCAACGCATCCAGGATGGCATTGACGAATCCCGCTGACCGCTCCGTGGACAGGCGCCGCGCCAACTCGACCGCATGATTGATGATCTCGGTCGTGCGCGCCTCAGGCCGGTGGCGCAACTCCCATCCGCCCATCTCGAGGAGCAGTCGATCGATGCCCGCCAGGCGCGAAATCTTCCAGCGTTCGAGCAACGGCTCGACATCGGCGAGCACCTCGTCGCGATGGACCAGCGTTCCCCGCACGATGCGCTCGACAAGAGCCCAGTCCGTCGGCTGCGGCGCGCCGGCCCGGGCGTCAACCGCCGGGTATTCAGGTTCGTACGGGTCTTCGTTCTTGGCGCGGTCGCCTCGGTCAAAGACGCCCACCTGGTCGCGTGCCTGACGCAGAGCCTCGTCGACGGCCACGTTGCCCATCTCGACCGCGTACAGGATCTCGAGCGCCAGACGGTGCTCGCGTCGTTCAGCGGCCATGGGCCGCGCCGACAGCGCTCGGCGGTTGCAGGACCTGCTCGCGCAGCCACGTGACGTGGGTGTGACCATCGAGGAAAGAGTTCATCGCCAGGACGCGCTCGTGGACGGAGATCGTCGTCTCGACGCCTTGCATCTCGGTTTCGGCCAGCGCGCGGCGCATGCGCACGATCGCGCCCCCCCGGGTTCGGTCACTGGCCACGATTTTCGCCAGCAGCGAATCGTAGTACGGCGGCACCTCGGCGCCGCTGAAGACGTGCGTGTCCACCCGGATCCCCGGCCCCCCGGGGAGGATGACGCTGCCCAGCTTGCCGGCGGTGGGCCGGAAGCCGTGCGCAACATCTTCGGCGTTGATGCGGCACTCGATGGCGTGGCCGGTCGGACGGATCTCTTCCTGACGCACGGTCAGGCGTTCGCCCGCGGCAATGCGGATCTGCCACTTGACGAGGTCAATCCCGTAGACGACCTCCGTCACCGGGTGCTCGACCTGAATGCGCGTGTTCATTTCCATGAAGTAGTAGCGTCCGTCGTCGGCGACGAGGAATTCCAGCGTCCCGGCGTTGGCGTAGTTGACGGCGTGGGCGGCGCGGACCGCGCTGGCCAGCAGTTCCGCACGCATGGCCGGATCGAGATTCGGGGCTGGTGTCTCCTCCAGCAGTTTCTGGTGCGACGGCTTTTGGACCGAGCAATCGCGCTCGCCGACGTGAATGACGTGCCCGAATTCATCGGCCAGCACTTGAACTTCGATGTGCCGCGGCCGCACGAGCAGCTTCTCGATGTAAACTCGGCCGTCGCCGAAGGCAGCCTGGGCCTCGCCGGCGGCCGCCGTCAACCCGGCCACAAGGTCGGCCTCGCGGCCTACGATCCGCATGCCCTTGCCGCCGCCGCCCGCCGTTGCCTTGATGAGCACCGGGTAGCCGACCTCGCGGCAGAAACGCTTGGCCTCATCCTCCGACTCGACGATGCCCGATCCGGGAATGACGGGCACGCCGGCGTCCGCCATGTGCGCCTTGGCCGACGACTTGTCACCCATCAACGCGATGGCCGCGGGCGAAGGGCCGATGAACTTAAACCCGTGCGAGGCGCAGATTTCGGCGAACTGCGCGTTTTCCGACAGCAACCCGTAGCCCGGGTGGATGGCATCCACACCGGCGATTTCGGCGGCGCTGATGATGTTTGGGATATTCAGGTAGGATCGCGCCGTCTGCGGCGGCCCGATGCAGTAGGCCTCGTCCGCAAAACGCGGATGCAGTGCTTGGCGGTCGGCCTCGGAGAAGACGGCAACGGTTTTCACGCCCAGCTCGCGGCAGGCACGGATGACGCGGATGGCAATCTCGCCGCGGTTGGCAATCAGGACCTTCGCGAACATGTGGGTCTTCCCGCGTGCGCCCTACAGGCGAGGAGGCTCGGCAAGCTGCACGTCCCCAGCCGGCGGTGCCTGTACATCCGGCGGCAGCTCGGCCGGCGCCGCGGCCGCGCGGGCGTGCGTCACATCGATGACGAAGAGTGCTTCCCCGTAGTCAACCGGCTGACCGTCCAGGACGACTTGCGCGACGAGTGTTGCATCGTCCGGACAGCGCACCTCGTTGCGCAGGCGCAAAGCCTCGATGTATCCCAACACCTGCCCCGACTGCAAGGCCTCGCCTGGGGCCGGCGGCGGCGCTGCATTGCGGAAGATGCCGACGACTTCGGCATTGACTGTGACGTACGTGCGGCCGGCTTCGCCGTTGATCGCCGGCACGAGCGAGGCGGTGCGTCCGCCGAAGGCGCGCATGCCGTCGGCCGAGGGCCGGGTCGCCTCTAGCGGCGCGGTTGCGGGCGACGAGGTCGCTTCGATACTTGCGGCCAGCTGGGCTGGCGCGCGCTTCACCAAGGTCACGCTGCCCTGCTCGGTCGTGACCCGCAGCTCGTGTAAAGGCGTCTGGGCAAAAGCCTCCGACAGCGGTCTGACGTACTCGCGGAGAAACCGCCCGATGCCCTGCCGGCCGCCCGAGCGCGACGTCTTGCTATCCGCCATTCCCCCCAGGGTTCGGCGCGGCGTTAGGACCTGCCTTCGCTGCCCGCGCCGTGAGGTGGAGGCCCGCCCAGTTCCGCCTCCAAAGACCGTCCGGCGGTGGTGCGCAGCCGCACTTCGATTTCCGGGGTGGCTCCCTCCAAGAGACGCGGTTTGCGCACTCGGACGATGACGCAGCGCACGCTCGGGTTCGCCGCCACCTCCCGGGCGATCCCCGCAGCCAGACGCTCGAGGAGGGCATGCGACTCCTTGGTGACGACGCGTTCGCACAGACGAAAGAGCGCATCGTAATCTATGGTGTCGGCAAGCCGGTCGCTCGCGGCGGCACGGGCATGATCGACTCCGACCTCCAGGTCGACGTCAATCGGCTGAGGCCGGTGGCGCTCGCTCGGCGCCGCACCGTGGACGCCCCAAAAGCGCATGCCGTTGATGCGAATCCAGCCCGGCAGGTCGGAGTTCATCCCGGCGCCGGCGCCGGCCATCCTGCGCGTGGCGGGGCGTGCGCCGCGCCCACCCGGCACACGGCGTCGGCAACATCCACCACCGCCCGTAGCGCCGCGACGTCATGGACGCGAACGATGTCGGCGCCCTGGGCGATGCACAGCGTCACAGCAGCCGCGGTTGCAAAGGTGCGCTCGCCGACGGGCAGCCCGGTGATGGCGCCCAAAAACGACTTGCGCGAGACGCCCAAAAGCAACGGGTAGCGCAGCCGCTCTTTACACTCACGCAGGCGGCGCACCACCTGGACGTTGTGGTCGGCTGTTTTTCCAAATCCAATGCCCGGATCGAGGATGATGCGGCTGGGTGCGATGCCAGCGGCGATCGCGTCCTGCGCAGCGCTCTCCAGCCAGGCGATAATCTCGCCGACGCAATCCCCGGCATAGACTGCCTGCGTGCGGTTGTGCATGAGGATGACAGGCGCCCTGGTCTCGGCGGCGACAGCCACGATACCCGGAACGGCACCCCAGACGCAGTTGAGGATGTCCGCGCCGGCTGCAAGGGCCGCGCGCGCCACCGCCGGCTTGAAGGTATCAACGGATAGCGGCAGCCGCGTGACCTCACGGATGGCGGCCAAGGCCGGTATGACGCGACGCATTTCTTCATCCTCGGCGACCGGTTCGTGTCCGGGCCGCGTGGACTCGCCCCCGACGTCGATGAGATCGGCCCCGGCTTCCTCAAAGGCGCGGGCGCGGGCGCGAACGGCCTGCAGATCGGGATACAAACCGTCACCCGAAAAGGAGTCGGGCGTCACGTTAATGATACCCATGAGGTAGGTGCGCGCCCCCCACACGAAGCGGCAATCGCGAACGACGAGCGACCCGCTCTCGGCCGGCATGACGGGTGGCGCGTCAGACATGGGTGGGACCCGGCGCCGGCGTGTTCTCCAAGAACCACTTGCGGACATCGCCGACCAGGAAGGTCGAGCCGGTCACGACGACCAGGTCGGATGGCCCGGCAACGCGACGGGCGACGGACAGTGCTTCGATGGGATGGTCCACCGCACGGGCGCTCAAGCCGATGGATGCCGCCACGTTGACCAGGTACTGGGGGTGGCGCGAACGCCGGTGCGCCACCTCAAAGGCGGTGAAGATGAAGTGCGCCCGGCTGCCGCGCCACACGGCAAGCATGCCGGACGCGTCCTTGTCCTCGGCAATGGCCGCGACGATCGTGAGGTGGCGGCCGGGAAAGTGGCGCTCGAGCGCACTCCGCAGCGCCGCCATCTTCTCGACGTTGTGTGCGACGTCGAACACAAGTGGCGGATGGGAGGGGCAGTATTCGGCCCGCCCTGCAAGGGCCACGCCGGACAAACCGCGCTCGACGTCTGCCGGCTGCAGCGGCCAGACATGCCGTGCCCGTTCGCAGGCCACGATCGCCGTCGCGGCATTGACGGCCTGAAACTCGCCGATGAGCGGGAGGACGAAGGCGTAGCGGCCATCCGGTGTCAGGAGGTCGATGCTTTGCGCGAACCCTCCTTCGGTCACTGTATCCGTCAACTGGACCGCGTGCTGGACGACCGTGAGAAGTGCCTTGTGCTTGTCCGCCGTCGCGTGCAGGATGGCGAGAACCTCGGGCTGCTCGGCGGCGGTCACGACCGGAATGCCGTCTTTGATAATACCCGCCTTGTCCCGGGCGATCTGCTCGACGCTGTCACCGAGCACGTCGCGATGGTCGGTCCCGACGTTCGTCAGCACGCTGACCTCGGGGAGCAGAACGTTGGTGCCGTCCAGCTTTCCCCCCACGCCGACTTCAACGACCGCGGCATCCACGCGTTCCTGCGCGAAGTAGAGAAACGACACGGCCACGAGGATCTCAAAGTACGACGGCGGCCCCCATTCCCCGGCGCGCATCTTGCCCAGGATGGGGAGAACAGCGGCGAAGAGATCGGCAAATCGTTGCGGTGAGATCGCCACGCCGTTGATGCGCATGCGCTCGGTGACCGCATGCAGGTGCGGCTTGGTGTGCAGCCCGACCTTGTACCCGGCGGCGTGGAGGATCGCCGCACACATCGTCGCGGTCGAGCCTTTGCCGGCCGTACCCCCGACGTGAATCGACCGGAACGCCCGCTCCGGGTGGTCCAGCTCGGCGAGCAGCGTCCGCATGCGGTCCAGGCGCCCCGGAAAGCGTGCCGAGACCGACTCCCCCACCGTCTGGTCCAAAATCCGCAGAGCCGTTGCGTAGTCCATCCTTACCTCTTCGGAGCCTCGTGGTCGCCGCCTTCGCCCCGCAGGAGGGAGAGCGCATGGGGCAAGACGGGCGACAGGACTGCCAGCGTCTGCCGCACCGCCTTGGGGTTTCCCGGCAGGTTGACGATGAGGGTGCGCTTGCGTACGGCCGCCACCGCCCGCGAGAGCATCGCCGTGGGCACCTCTTCGACGCTGCGCGCGCGCAGCGTTTCGGCGATGCCCGGTACTTCGTAGTCGGCGACGAATTTTGTCGCTTCAGGCGTCACATCGCGAGGCCCCAGACCCGTGCCGCCCGAGGTCACAATGCAGTCCACTGCCTCGCGATCGGCGAGCTCGACGAGCAGACGTTGGATGGCGGCTCGATCGTCGGGCAAGATGTGCTCCGCGGCAACCGTGCACGCACGGGGCAAACCTTCACGCATGACCGGCAGGCAAGCGTCCGGGCGAAGACCGGCGGCGGCTTTGTCTGAGATGACGACCAGGGCCACACGGAAGAGTGGAGGTGAAACGCCACCCGGCTCGGAGGAGATGCCGGCGTCGTTCACTGCGCCGTCCTCCGATAGTGGCCGCTGCGCCCACCCGCCTTTTCCACAAGTCGCAGGTCTTGGATAGTCATCGCCCGGTCGGCCGCCTTGCACATGTCGTAAATCGTCAGCGCCGCGACCGCCGCGCCGGTGAGAGCTTCCATTTCGGCACCCGTACGCTCCGTGCAGCTGACGCGGCAGACGACGTGGACGCGGCGGGAACCGCTCGGCGTGCACGTCACGTCGATCGAGGTGATAGTCAGCGGATGACACAAGGGGATGATCTGCGCGGTCCGTTTGGCGGCCAGGATGCCCGCAATCTGTGCGGTGACCAACACGTCGCCCTTGGCGGCCGCCTTGCGGCGGATGAGCGTCAACGCCGCCGGGCGCATGCACACGACCGCTTCCGCGACGGCCGTGCGCACCGTGACGGGCTTGGCGGCAACGTCCACCATGCGCACACCGCCGCGTGCCGTCACGTGGGTCAGCCGTGTCCGGCGGCTGTGCTCGTTTGCCTTGAGAATGCGCCGGCCGGACCGCACCGTCATGGCTTGGATTCCCTCACCGGGCGCCGTCGCGACTCACCGCGTCTCGTCTAGACGGCACCATGTTCCCGCAACGCGATCAGCACCAGCATGAGGCAGCCAACCATCCAGCAGTAGACCGCAAACGGCGTCAACTTGTGGTCGTTGACGTAGCGCATGAAGAAACGAATGGCGAAGAATCCGCTGACGAGCGCCGTTAGGAAGCCCACCGCGATGACGGCCGCAGGTTCCGGGGCAACTCCCAGGTTCGCGATCGTATGCTGGCTCACCGTCGCCTCGTGGGGGTGGATGATGCGCCGGACTTCGAGCAGACTTGCTCCGACGATCGCCGGTCCGGCGAGCAGGAAGGAAAACCGCGCCGCCTCTTCCCGCGACAACCCGCTGAGCATGCCGCCGGCAATGGAAAACCCGGACCGCGAACCGCCGGGAAAAAGGCCGCCGACTTGGGTGAATCCGATCCACACGGCCTGCCCGAAGCCGATCCCCTGGATGACCCCCGTGCGTTCCCGCAGCCGCTCCACGGCGAAGAGCACGAGCCCGGTCAGCAAAAGGAAGGCAGCCGCGAAACTCGGTTGGGCGAAGAGCCGGTCGAACTGCTTTTCAAACAGCTTGCCAACGAGCGCCAAGGGAATGGTTCCCGCAATGACCAGGAGCGCCAGGCGTTCGTACGGCCGCGCGAAGCGGTCTGCAAATCCCGAGAAGAAGCCGGTCACCAGACGTGCGTAGTCCCGCGCAAAGTACGCGAGCACGGCCAAAAACGTCCCCAGATGCAGCATGACGACGAAGGGAAGACTGGGCAGAGACCACCCCAAAAGATACGATACAAAGAGGGTGTGGGCTGCGCTGCTGATGGGGAAGAGTTCTGCGACGCCCTGGATGACGCCCAAGACTATGGCATGTAGGTATTGCACGAAGTGGCCCGTTGGCCACGACCAACGCGTCCGCCTTCTCCTGAAACCAACCCACTGGCCGCCCTATAGCGGTTGGCCTTGGCCGACCGTTGCGACCACAAAGAGGACTTCTCTCGGTCGCGCAAGCGCGACCGCTACGCACGGAGCGGTTTGGGGACCTTCTCTCGGTCGCGCAAGCGCGACCGCTACGCGAGGTTGTGCTACAGCTTTTCGAAGCTTTCGATGATGCGATACGTCTCGTAGGCCGGCAGCCCTTCCACTTGCGGTGGCGCATACGTGCTCCGCTCCGCGGCAACGAGGGCGGCGCGATCCAGCACCGGATTGCCGGATGAGACCCACACGCGAAAGTCGCTCGCCGACCCATCCGGCGCTACCGTCACCAAAACGATGACCGTGCCTTGAATACCGGCGTCGGCGGCAAAAGCCGGGTACTCGGGGTCCACCCGCCTGGTAAAGCGTGCGCTCACGATGATGTCGCGCGCATCGATCGGAGTCGGGTTTGGCTCGATGTTCGGCAAGGCGGGCTGCGCCGGGGGACTCGCTGCGGTCATGGCCGAGCGGACGACGGCGGGCTCAGTCGCCGCCGCGGCGGAAATCACCCGCTGAGACGGCACAACTCGTTGCGACGCGACCGGCCGTCGGGCCGGCGAAGCACGCACGCGCGGCTGGGGCACGACAACCGGCTGTGGAGTCGGAGTAGGTGAAGGCGCCGGCGATGGCGGCATCCGCCGGATCAGTTGCGTCAGCGTGATCACCTGCGGCCCGCGAGCCGGTGTCGGCGCCGGCCAGCGCAAGCGCACGCTGCCGCCGATCAGGACATGGGCAAGCGCCGATAGCGCGATGAACGCCAGCGTTGCCCATACCAGCCGGCGGCGCACGGCGCCCTCACCTCACTTGGCGCCTCCGGTTCTACGGAGGACAAACCTATCTAATTGAGGATGAAGTCGTACTCGATCTTGTATTGTTGGGTCGTCGGGACTCCGTTGATCATGGGGGGCCGGTACGTACTCTCCTCAGCGGCCTGCAACGCTGCCCGGTCCAGCGAGGCATTGCCCGATGACTGGAAGATCGACGCCGAGACGACCTGCCCTTTGGGCCCAATCGTAACCAGCACGATCACGGTCCCCTGGATATCCTGTTCTTTGGCCATCTCCGGATAATCCGGCTGGACCCTATGGATGAAATTGGAGTCCTCGATCACCACCGGACCGGAGGGCGTCGGCGGGGCCGTTGCCGGAGGCAGAGTCGGCGCAGGCGTCGGCTGGCCTTCGGGCGCACCGGTCGGCGGCGGGTGATAGACAGGTTCTGGCGTGCCTACACCACCCTGGCTCTGCGTATGCACAACGTGCAGCTTCAGCGGGGGA
>CADDZI010000019.1 GCA_902812405.1 bacterium
CGCTACAGAAAACCATGACCGGGCCCCCTTCGGCCGCGCAAGCGCGGTCGCTACAGATAAATCGGCAGGGCCGCTACAGATAAATCGGCGCGGCCGCGACGGAGCACGTCTACCCCCGAACCGGGGACAGGGCGATCGTCAAACCGCCGGGTGTCGTCGTTTCATAGGCCGGGGTAAACGGCTCCCCGTTGACATCCACGGCCAGGGTCTCGCGGGCAATGACCTCTCGCCAGCGCTCGATCGCCTCGTTGTCATCCGCCGTGCCGGCCACGCACAAGCGAATACGGTCGCTGACGTCCAATCCGGCTGCCTTGCGAGCCTCCTGCACCGCCCGGATTGCCTCGCGGGCCAGTCCCTCCAGCACGAGCGCGCGATCCAGACGGGTATCCAGCGCCACGAGCATCCCGTCCCCCTCCGCAAAGACAAAACCTTGGGCGGAGGTGCTGTCAACCAGCACGTCCTCCGGCTGGAGCGCAAACGTCTGGCCGTCGGCGCGGACTTCGAAACTGCGGCCGGCCGCTACGGCTTCGGCGACGGCTCGCGCATCCGCCGCCGCAAGGGCCGCGCGCACCGCAGCCAGGTTCTTACCGAAGCGCGGTCCCAAGCGCGGCAGATTCGGACGCACGGTGTACTCGATGAAAGCCGCATCCAGTCCGACGACAGTCAGGCTCTTGACGTTCAGCTCCTCCAGAATGAGCCAACGGAACCGTTCGAGCGCCGCATCCTCGCCGCGGGTTCGAGCCCGGACGTAGGCGCCGGGCAGCGGCTGGCGTGTCTTGATCTTGGCTGCGGCGCGCGCCTGCCGGCCGAGGTCGACGGCGCGGCGCGCAACGGCCATCGCTTCGAGCAGCGCCGCGTCCACGGCTTCGGCGCGAGCGGCCGGCCAGTTCTGAA
The DNA here is from genome assembly GCA_902812405.1 of bacterium. Lineage (GTDB taxonomy): Bacteria > Vulcanimicrobiota > Vulcanimicrobiia > Eremiobacterales > Eremiobacteraceae > CADDZI01. The sequence continues at coordinate 895 of CADDZI010000019.1, forward strand.
GGTGGACGCTGTCCGGTGCGGCCGGGTCGGCGGCCGACACTAAAACCTGATACAGGCTCTCGGCAAAGAACGGAATAAAAGGCGCGCTCAGGAGCGTCACACGGACCAGCGCTTCGTACAGGGTTCGATAGGCAGCACGCTTGTCGGCGTCAAGAGCATCGCCCCAGAAGCGGTCGCGCGACAAGCGAACGTACCAGTTGGAGAGATCGTCGACGAAGCGTTCGATGGCACGCCCGGCACTCAACGCATCGTAGTCTTCCAGGTAACGCGTCACGTCCTGAGTCAGGCGCTCGACCGACGCGACGAGCCAGCGGTCGAGGTCGCCGCGTTCCTCGAGCCGTACGTCGGCCGGTAGGCCAATAGCGTCGGCATTCGCGTACAGCGTAAAGAACTTGGCCGTGTTCCACAGTGTGTTGAACGTCTTGTGCGAATTTTCGGCAACCAGCCCGGTCGACACGCGTTTGGCCTCACCGGGCGGACTGGCCGTGAAGAAGTACCAGCGCAACGCATCCGCGCCCAAAACGTCGAAGATCGCGTCCGGCTCCAGCACATTGCCCCGGCTCTTGCTCATCTTCTCGCCGCTTGCGTCCACGACGTGCCCCAGGCAGATGACGTTCCGGTATGCCGGACTGTCGAAGAGCATGGTCGCCAGGGCGTGGAGACTGTAGAACCAGCCGCGCGTTTGATCGACCGCCTCGGCAATGAAGTCGGCCGGGAAGTTCTCGCGGAACAGATCTTGATTCTCAAACGGATAGTGGAATTGCGCGTAGGGCATGGCACCCGAGTCAAACCAGGCATCCAGCACTTCCGGCACGCGCCGAAAGAGTCTGCCGTTGCGCTCGAACTGCACCTCGTCGATGGCCGGCCGGTGGAGGTCCAGGCCCGAGAGATCGCGCCCCGCAAGGCGGCTCAGTTCGGCAACCGAACCCACGCACACGTACTCGCTGCCGTCGGTCCATAGCGGCAGCGGCGTCCCCCAGAAGCGCTCCCGTGACACCGCCCAGTCCACGTTGTTGGCCAGCCAGTTGCCGAAGCGCCCCTCCTTGATGCTCTCCGGAACCCAGCGCACGAGGCGGTTGTTGGCTACCAGCTGGTCTTTGAAGGCCGTCGTGCGGATAAACCACGCCGTCTTGGCGATGTAGAGCAACGGATCGCCCGTGCGCCACCCGAACGGATAATTGTGCCGGTAGGTACCGGCACGGAGGATGAGCCCGCGGGCTTGCAGGTCGGCGATGATGGCGGGGTCTGCATCTTTGAAGAATGTGCCGGCGGCGACGGTCACCTCGGGGACGACGTGGCCGCTGAAGTCCACGCTGTAGTAAACGGGCAAACCGTATGCCTTACCCAGAGCGAGGTCGTCCGGCCCGTATGCCGGCGCGATGTGCACGATGCCCGTGCCGTCTTCGGTGGAGACGAAGCCGGCCGGAATGACATAATGGCGCTTTTCGGGGCCGCGATAGTAATCGTACGGCGGCTGATAGGCAAGACCGGCCAGCTTGGCGCCCGGCACCCTCTCGACGACGCGGTATGTTTCGCCGCCAAGTACCGCCTCGCACAGAGGCTCGGCCAGAATGAGGCGCTCGCCGTCGCGTTCGACGATGCAGTACGTCACGTCGGGGTGCACCGCCAGCGCCATGTTGGCGGGCAGCGTCCAAGGCGTCGTCGTCCACGCAACCAAGGACGTGCGGGGATCGTCGCAAAGGGGAAAGCGCACGTACACGGAGGGGTCGTCGACCTCGCGATAGCCCTGTGCGACCTCGTGGTCGGAGAGCGTCGCGCCAATGCGCGGGTCGTAGGGCACCGACTTGTAGTCTTGGACGACGAGCCCGCGCTCCCACAACTGCTTGAAACTCCACCATACGCTCTCGATGTAGTCGTTGCTGAGCGTGATGTAGGCGTCCTCGAGATCGACCCAGTAGCCCATGCGCTGGGTCATCCGGTTCCAGTCCTCGAGATAGCGGTAGACACTCTCCCGGCAGCGGCGCGTGAACTCGGCGATGCCGACCTCTCGCTCGATCCGGCTCTTGTCCAAAATGCCGAGTTCCTTTTCGACCTCGTGCTCGACCGGCAAACCGTGGGTATCCCAGCCGGCCTTGCGGCGGACGTACCGCCCGCGCATCGTCCAAAAACGCGGATACAGGTCTTTGAAGGCGCGCGCCAGCACGTGATGGACACCCGGACGCCCGTTGGCCGTCGGCGGCCCTTCGTAGAAGACGTAGCGCGGACCGTCCTTGGTCTGCTCGAGGGTGCGGGCAAAAACGTTGCGCTCCCGCCACAGCGCCAGCATGGCCCGCTCGGATGCAACGGGATCGTAGCGTTCGGCCAGATGAGGGAAGACGGCGCCCGGGCGCGGCGCGCCCCCGGAAGCGGTGCGTTCGGTCATCTAGTGCACCCGGCGCTCGCGCAAGGTGCGGTAGATGGATTCCGGGGTGACGACGCCGACCAGCTCGCCGTCTTCGTACACCGGCAGTTCCCCGAGCCGGCGCTCGCGCAGCATCACCAAGGCGTCGCGCGCGGATGCGGCACCCGCCAGGCCGACCGTCTTCGTCAACGGCGTCATGATGGCGCCAACGGCCGTGTGCTCCCACTCGGGCAAGGGCAACCCGGCCGTGTGCCGGACATCCGCCAGCCCAACGAGCGTCCCGTCTTCCACGACCGGATAGGCAGCCTTAGGCTGGCCCGCAACTTCCCCTAAGAAGGTAGCGACGGGCGTGTCGGCCGTCACCGGAATGAGTCGCGTCAACATGCACTCCCGCACCGGCATCCGTTCCAGCGCCACATCCACGCGCGCCTGCCGGCCGGATGCCGCCGCGGCCTGCGCCAGGAAGAGCCCGATGAGGATCCACCACGTGCCGCGCGGTTCACGCGCAACGACGAACAGAACGATACCGCCGACGACGAGGGCACCCGAGACGGCCAGGCTCGCGTAGCTTGCCCACAGCGTGGCCTCAGCCTGGCTGCGCCGCCAGTGCCACAGGAGCGCGCGCAGCACGCGCCCACCGTCGCTCGGAAACGCCGGCAAGAGATTGAAAAGCGCAAGCATCGCATTGGCCGCTGCCAAGAAGAAATTCAAAGCGAAGATCCACAGCCAGTGCACCGCATCGGCCATGGTCGCGAGCGCGGCGAAGGCGGCTGCCAGAACCAGACTCAAGGCCGGGCCGGCGAGTGCGACGCGCAGCTCGTCCCGCGGCGAGTCCGGTTCGCGGACGATCATGGCGACGCCGCCAAAGAGGAACAACGTGATGCCGGCGATGGGGATGCCGAGGCGACGGGCAACCAGCGCGTGGGCGAACTCGTGCGCCACGACGCTGGCAAAAAGCGCCAAAGCCGCAATGCATCCCAGCAGCACCCCGCTGGCGCGCGACAACTGCGGGGCAACGACCGGCACCATCACGGTCGCCGACCACGCGAAGAGGACGTAGACAATGAACCAACTGGGGTGAATGCTGACGGTGATGCCGGCAATGCGGCCGATTGTCCAGGTCCAGCGTAAACGCATGCCCGCGCTTGTTTCCGGCGTTAGGAGAGGCTCCCTTCCACCCATGCGGCCAGCCAGTCAAAGGACTGCTCGGCTAAGGCACGTTGACGGGCGGCTCCGGCGCGTGCCGCATCGGCGAGGCCGGCTCGGTCCGCCCACAAGCGGTCTGCCGCGGCCGCGAGCGAGCCGGCGTCCGGCGGCGCCAGCGGGTATGCCAAGGCCTCGACCAATGCCGTGATCTTGGGATCGTAGGCTAAAGCGAGGAACGGAACACCGGTCGCCGCGGCAAGAACGAGCGCGTGCAGCCGCATGCCGACCACCGCGCTGCAGCGCGCGAAGAGAGCCGCCATCGTCGGCAGATCGTAGCCGCCGCCAAGGAGCACCGGCGCGCTGCGGCAGGCCTGAATGACCGTAATCGAGGCCGCAACATCCCCCGGTCGCTGGAAGGGCACGAAGACGACCTGCGCGTGGTAGTGCGTCATGAACCGGTCGGCGAGGGCTGCGAGCGCGACACGCATGCGATCCAGCAGGCGCGAGCGGCGCACGACGATGGCGACGACATCCCCGCGAGGCGGGATTCCCTCGGCGGCAAGCCGCTCGGCAGCTGCACCGGACGTGCCAAGATCGGCTGCAAAGACGGGATCCGCACCGGTGCGCACGTCAAGTGCCGGCGCAAGGGCGCATAATATGCGCGCGCTCGCCGCATCGCGCACGATGGCCAGTCCGAGTCGGCGGCATGCCCCGCGGGCGATGAGCCGGCCTAAGGGGCTCAAGGGGCCGATACCTTGTGCAAAAATGGCTGTCCGTTTGCCCATCCGCTGGGCCTGGTACAGCACCCCGACGTAGTACGCCAGGCTGCGCAGGCTTGTGCTGGATTGCAGCAGGCCGCCGCCTCCACTGATGACGACATCGGCTTGGGCCAGGGCCTCGACGACTGCCGAACGCGACATGCGAGCAACGGCGCGCACGCCGAAGGCGTCTTCCGTCTGTCGTGGGGCGGCGCTGAGAACCGTCACGTCATCCTGCGGGCGGCGGCGGCGCCACTGCTCGACGAAGACGCGCAGAATCGCCTCGTCCCCGAAGTTGTCAAACCCATAGTAACCGGAGAGGAGGAGGCGTGCGCGGCCGCCGGTCATCGTGCGCCGGCCGGCGTGCGAAAGATGGTGCGGTACAGACGCTGAGCGATGATCCCAAGCACCAATCCGAAGACCAGGCCGTTGATTTCGCGCAGGATGGTCACCGCCAGCGGCGTGTGGATGTGACTGAACGTGTCCAGCACGTCCGAGAGCCCGACTCCTGCGGCCAGCACGATCGCCCAGCCCGCCGCGCGGCGGTGCGGCGCCGAGAGGGCCGGCAAGAGGACGAGCACCGGGAATCCGATGAGGAATTCCTTGAAGCGCGGCCGCGCGCCGACGAGGGCGGCGAGCACCGACCGCAAGTGCGCTTCGAAGCCCGAGACCCCGATGTCGGGTTGATTCCCCGAACGCATGAGGAGAATCACGGCAGCCGCGCCCAAAAGGAGAATCGCCGTGAAGTGCCAGACGCGCAGCGGCTCGGTGACGACCTCGGCCGGACGGCGCCGCAGGCCGAAGGGTGCGGTGAACGCGTACAGCCCCAAGAGCACGAGAGGCGGAGCAACAAGCAAGAGTTTGGTTCCGATAAACTGTCGCACTTCAATCATGAAGGCGGCTTGTGAGAGGAGGCCAGCGACGAACAAGCCTCCTACGACAGCCACCCCCAGCGCTGTGAGAAGGCAGACCGCGCCGTCGCGGGCGTCGCTGCGCCAGGATGGTGCCGGGCGCGGCGCCGGCTGCGCGAAGTAGGATGCCGTCGTCACGCCGGCGAGAACCGCAAAGGTCAACGCGGCGCCGAGCGCCCAGAGTTGGCGAACGATCTCATCGTGCCCGAGCACGAGTCCGGCGGCGTATGCGACGACCGTGATGGCAAAGAAAGTCCACGGCATCCACGGGCGCGACCAGCCGAAGAGATCGAGCAAGAGCAGGAAGGCGCCGCTGGCGCCCAGCGCGATGATGAGGTAGAGTGCCTCGAGGACGGGACCCTTAAAATTGACGAAACCCTGAGCTCGACCGATCGTAAAACCGTTGGCCGCCAGACCGGCCCGCAATCGTCGCAGCATCTCCAGATTGGTTGCCTCGGCCGACAGGGTGGCCAGGCTGCCGTCGGGCTGCCGCTCTTGGATGAGGTGTGGAAACGGCCGCAGGTAGACGACGCGGATGTTGCGCTCGCGCACGCCGAGCAGGTAGCGTGCGATGACGGTGTCGAGATCGAGTTTGTCGAGCTCGATTTTGGAGATTGCCTGCACGCGAACGGTCTGATTGACGATGGCGCGAGCCAGCGTGATACTCCCTTTTTGGATTTGATCCGCGCTGTACGCTTCCACGTCGCCGAAGTTGACGCCGCTGGCGCGGAAGGCGTCTGCCGTGGCTTGCAGGTTGTACGGGTAACCAAGCACGTCGTTGCGCTGACCGAAGAAGATCACGGTGCCAATACGCCCTCCGGCCAGCATCTGCGCAAAGGTCGCGGCGATGCGTCGGGGGCCCATCTGCTCGTTGTTTTGCACGCGCGGATCGACGAGCAGGCCCTCTCGCCGTACTTGCCGCGCGACGTCGGCCGGAATGCCCAGCCCCAGGCTGTTGAAGTAGTCGATCTGCGTCTTGATGGCGATGATGGCGGGCAGCGCCGCGCGCAGGAGGTGCACGTTGCGTGGCTCGACCTGATTGGGCAGGACCGTCAGGTAGCGCTGCAACGTGGGGCGGTCAAAGACGATGAGGTACACGCTCGCGGGATCGAGGCGCCGGGCGCGATACAAGGCCGCGATCAAAGGATCGCGCAAGGGGGTGGTCCGCGCCGTGTCGATCAGCTGCTGGCCGGAGAAAACAACGGCGTGATTGGCGTTGTTGACGCGCTGTCCGAGTTCTTCGTAGACGGCAACCGAGGTGAGGCCGGCGCGGCGCATCTGGCGGAGCAGTTCGTCCATGTTGTAGCCATAGGCGTGGGCAAAGTCCGCCAGGTCTTGTTGATCCATGGTCACTTCGACCGTGCGGTTAAGCGCTTCGAAGCGGTGGCGGTCCCAGGCAACGAGCAATGCAGCCAGCGTGCCGGCGATGATGGCGGCCAACGCCACCCGGCGCAGGGGGGAAGAGTGCATGGCGACGTGGTTTTGAGGTTCGCGGGGGGGTTGCCTTTATCGCGAGCAAGGCGCAAGCTTCCGTCGGTCGCGCAAGCGCGACCGTTACAGCAGCGCGACGCTACATCGCGTCGGTCGCGCAAGCGCGACCGCTACGGCAGCGCGACGCTACATCGCTTCGGTCGCGCAAGCGCGACCGCTACGGACAACTCTCCCTTAGATGCCGGCGTACCATTCGTAACCCTGATCCTCCCAATATCCGCCGCGTCCCAGAGGCCCGCCGAGTGCGGCGACAACCTCAATCCGCTTCACGTACTTGGCGCTCTTGTAGCCCAATTGCGTGGGAACTTTCAGCCGCAGCGGCGCTCCGTTTTTTATCGGCACCGGCTTCCCGTTGAGATCGTACGCCAAAAGGGCTTGGGGGTGAGCTGCCTGTTTCAGTGAGAGAGACTCGTAGTAGTACGTCCCGCCGCCGTCGGTGTCCATGCAATGAAAGACAACGTAACGTGCTTCCGGTCTGACGCCGCAGTCGTTGAGCACGTCGGCCAGGCGGACTCCACTCCACTCTCCGATCACACTCCATCCTTCAACGCAGTCGTGGCGCGTTATCTGCGTGCGCCGGATGAACGCGTGGCGCAACATCGCCAGATCGTAGGAGCGGGGAAGACGCACGAGCCCATCCACGACGAGCCGATAGCCCCGCCACCCGTTGCGGCTCCAGCGGCGGTACTCCGGGTCGGAGGGCGGATCGAAGCCATTGGCGCGAAAATCGGGGGAAATGTCCTGCGGCCGGTACTCGCGCGCCAGAGGCTGGCCGGCTCCCAAAATCGCGAGGTCCAGCGTCTCGGGCAGCAACAGGAAGCGGTGAAAGCCGGGATGATCGTTGAGCGAGGTCGCGAGGCTCGCACAGCCTGCCAGCGGCAGCGTTGCCACCAAGCCCAAAAAAGTGCGTCGCCCGTACTTCATGGAACGCGTAACCATCCGGTGATCATCGAACGGAGGTTGTTTGTCAGGCCCGTCAGCGCTACCATGACCAGGTGCACGACAAAGAAGAGCATCAGCGCCAGCATGGCCCCAAAGTGCCAGATGCGGGCGAATTGCCGTCCGCCGAAGAGTTGCGGCAGCCACGGCGCCCAGGCATCGACGGCCGGCGACAACGCAAGGCCCGAGAGGATGACAAGCGGCGCGACCACCAGGACGATTCCGGCATACGTGACCTTTTGCAGCGGATTGAGGCGTGGGGCCGGCTTCACGCGCCAGGGCGGCAGGTGCTCTCGCAGGGCCGCCGGCAGAGCACGCAAGTCGTTGCGGCTGGGCAGCAAGCGCACGGCCCAGGGCGCGTAGATGAGCGCGCAGATGACAAAGATCCACGCAAAGAAAAAGTGCCAACGACGGCCGTCGGCCAGATCCTGATAGGCTGGAATCGTGGCCCAGGCGGGGAACGCGCGGGCACTCATGCCGCCGACACCGTCCGGCCCGTACCCCAGCACGCCGGTGGTGCGGATGACGTGCGAGCCGACCTGAACGAATCCCACAGGTGTTCCATCCGACGCCTGGCGGGCGCCGATACTGAACACGGGATGGCCGAAGGTCGACGCATCTCCCGTGTAGAGCGCCGGATGTGCATTGAAGATTTGCATGCCGCTCATTGCCAGGATGATGAGAGCCAGCGCGCTGAGCCAGTGGGTCAGCCGCACCGCGACGGGGTGGCGATAGATCATCTTTGCGGGAGTTCGCGTCATCGTGTGCTCCGAAGTGTACTACGGACCACGCATCAATCCGGATGCATTGCGGGCGCACACGCAGGACTGCCTGTCGCAGCGGATCGAGCGGCAGCTGCAAACGCAGGCATCCAGGGTCTCACACACGTCGTTCGACGCGCTAACATTGGCCCGCTGTTGGCGGCGCAAAACTGCATCCTCGACCTTCTCCGGGGCCCGATGGAGCCGCGCCCTAAGGTCGGCCCGACGTTCGCGGCGCAAAACCCGGCGGCGGTGCAGGCAAAGCGCCGGGAACGGCCACCGGTTCGATTCCCAAGCGCTTGCAATCCAGCGGCGGCGGGAACGACGCGACGACGTCATCCGGAATCTCCGCCGCTGCTGCCGGGATCGGCGGGGCGGTCCCCGCCAGTCTCGCCGGATCGAATCCACCCAACAAATCGGTCAGCGCCGGATTGTCATCCCGGGGACCGCGCGGCAAATACGGTTTCTCATCCGGCAGCGATGCCAGCGCCGGCAGGTCAAAGACGGCGCCGAGGAACTTCGCAAAGGAGGCATGGTCGCCCGGGTCGTGGATGACCGTTGCGCTCTTGGCGTAGGGAGAAATGAGGATGAGGGGAACCCGCGGGCCATCCCCGCACGGATGCCCATCCGGACACGTTTCAAAGACCGGTGGCGGCACGTGGTCGTAGTAGCCCTCGGAATCGTCCCAAAGAATGATGATCGCCGCATCCTGCCAGTACCGGCTGCGCGCGATGGCGTTGACGTAGGTGGCGACAAGCGCTTCCGAAATCTGGGAGTCCGAGTATCCCGGGTGGTCATCGTCGCCGCGGAACGCGGCGCGCACCGTCGGATCGACGTTCGCAGGCAGCCAGCCGAAGGGATTGCGATACCCGCCCTTGATGAACGTCACGCTGCGATCGCCCAACGCTCCGTCGCGAATTGCCGGCAGCAGATCGGTCAGGTCGTGGACATTGCGCCAGAAGGCTTGATTCAGCCTCACATAACCAAAGTACTGGGCCGCGTTGTGGTGCGTGACGTAGGCCGGGTACGTGCCGCTCCCGTCGTCTTTGAATCCTTCCTGGTACCAGCCCCAGCTGACGGGCGTTTTGCCCGTGGCGGCCAGGTACGAGATGTCGTCTTTGACGTCCCCATTGTCGATGACCGCCTGCGTTGCTGAGACACCACTTAGGGTCAGGAAGAGATTTGCAAAGGTGAGGTCGTCCTGTTTGCGCTTGGGTTCGCCGCGGTGATACGGTCCAAAGGCGGGATACAAGTCGTCCACCACGGGCACGCCCGGCCCTTCGTCCGAGGCCGACACCGCTTCGTCCGGGTGGCGCGCCCACTGGGTTTGCCCGGTCTGCGCCGCGACGAGGTCGATGTTGCCGGGCGTCGAGGGGCCGTACATTGCCTGGAAGATGTGGTCGTAGAGCGCAAACGTCGCGGCGTACTTCCACAAGAATGGCACCGTATCGCAGTCTTCATGCGCCATCGTGAGGAGACCGACCCGCTGAGCATCCTGCGGGGTCGCGCCCTCGCGGAGCATGCGCTGTTCTTCGGTCGCAATGTAGGCATCCATCTTGCCCCCGTTCGCCTTGGCGTAGAGCGCAGGGCGGGAATGGTCGGCGTCCGCCAGATCCGGATCCCGGATCAGGAACGGCGTGACCCACTGTTTGCCGATCGGATCGTACTGACGAAAACCGTGCGCCTGCGCCGCCGGGCTCGCCAGGTTGTCGGCACCAGGGAAGGTCCCGAAGTAGGAATCGAAGGACCGGTTTTCCTGGTAGATGACGAAGACGTGATGGATCCGTGCGCGCAGGTTGGCAAGGAGCACTTGCCGGTCGTCGGCATCTGCATCCAGACGCACCGGTAGGATCGTACCTGCCAGGGCGAGGCACGCTATCACCAACAAACGGCGTCCCGACACCGGCAACGAAAGGGCGTTCGAAGCTCGTCTTTGTGCCGTGCTCTTTCTCTGTGCCATGCTCCCTCCGAGACAGCCGCATCGGGCCTTCGCATCCGGATGCAACGGCGTACCCGTTCCTGGATGTCACAGGCCAGGCCTGCCCTGTCTGCCCAAAGGTACCGTCGGCCATCACGCGTCCCGAACTCTCAGGCTCCCTAGGAGAGTCCCAAAAGCACTTCCACCCCGGCATCGCAGCGAGTATACTAGGAGGCCAGTGTGTATGGAACCGCGGCTGACCGTCTTTGCGTGCGATCGGTCCGAGCGCTGGATTATCTCTCCCGGCGCCGGCGCGATGCGGCAAATCGAACTATCCAACCGGTCCAGTACAGATATCGCATGCCTGGTCCGCGTCGAAGAGCCCGTGTCGGCAGCGGCTTCACCCCCACGCCTCGTGGTCCCAGCCCAGGCCACGCGGCTCGTCGATATCGTGATCGGAAAGAGCTGGGATCCGGCGTCGGAGCGGCAATTGAAGGTCATCCTGGAAGACGAGCGTGGCGGCGCGGTGGCCACTTTTCGCCACGTCTTGGTCCCGGCCGAAAGCGCAGACTTTGGCCTCGAGCTTGCGCTGCGCTCCTGGTCCCCCGACGAGCAGGCCGGACCGGGCGTCGTGCACTTGGGCCTGTGGTGCGTCGTCAGAGCGTTGGGCTCGGTTCCGATCAAGGTTGTGCTGGATTTTGAACGCCATACATCCTTGCGCTTCCCGAGACCGACGAGCATCGCGTTGGGATCCGGTGAGACGGCTGGTTTTGAGGTTCCCGTCGTCTGGGACCGTTCGGTGCGCGACGAGCGCGGCTGGAACCATCCGCCCGCCATTGACGCCATCGGCACTGCCAACGGCCAACGGCGAACCGCGGTTTTAGCGTGGGAAGAGATCGAGCAACGCTTGGGCGATCTGGTGAGGCCGGACGACCGGCAAGCGCGGCTGGCGCCGGCATATCCACTTGGCGCCCGGACGTCGGGAGCAACTGGGCCTGCCTCTCAATCCTCATTTCGCAATCCACGCGAGGAGCGCCGTCTGGAACAGGCCGTGGTCGCGTCCCAGCAAGGCTTGGTGCCGGCGACCAGGCATGGCCCGCCTAGCCGCATGCGCCCTCCGCGCTGGGCAACTTTTGCGCTCGGCGGTTTGGCGCTCGCGGCGGTCGCACTTGCGCTCTTTTTCTTTCTGCGACCCGGCACGCGGCCTGTTATTTTGGGCCCTCTCAAGGTGCCACCGCTTGCCCTCAGCCCGGCTCCGGCGCTCACGACAGGTGCCAGGCATGCAACCGCGGCAACCAGCGGTGCGCCGCGCAGCCAAGCGCCCACCTCGCAGACTGTCTCTGCGAGCGGCGCCGCCGGTGCTGCTCATCCTCTCTCCGGCACGAACCACGCTCGGGCAACTCCGCGTGTGACTGCGGTCATTGGCATGCGTCCGGGAGCAGGCGCCGACAGCACATCGGCCGTCGTGCAGCTCTTCGGTGTCGAGGCCCGCTACGTGCCACCCCTGCATGCACTGCGCGTTCGGTGGGGGAATGCGGCGCAGGCCAGCGCCCTGGTTCAGGTTCTCGACGGGCGCAGTCGCGTCATCGCCAGCCGGTCCGTTGCGGGAGCAACGAGCACAGCGTTTATCGTCTTGCCCAAAGGCTACCGTGGCCAGGTGGCGGTTGAGGTGACGGCTTTCGGTCGCCATGGCGAGCGCGTCGTTCAAACGGCATCACTTTCCGTCGGGATCGTCATGCCGCAAGGATATCCTTGTGTTGCCGACCTCGTCGGTACCGGGGTGTCTCGTGATGACCCCCGGCATCGGATGCCGCCATCCACGGTTTTGCACGCGTCGCCGGCATGAGGGCAGCGGCATTGGACACAAAGACCTAGTACAACGGGGCCCTTGGCCGGCCGGTAGCGTGCGATAGATCAACGCATTCCGGCCTGGCTGGCGCTATCATGATGGCTGCGGCGACCCGATTGATCTCAGCCCCGGCGCGCGCGGGGTCAACAGCGGGCCGCCTTTCTCTTTTCATTCGTGTGGCCACTGTCGTCTGGATGCGGCGTGGTTTCATATGGTGTGCCACGGGACGTTCGGGCCCTCTGGTGCTCGTGGCGTTCGGTCTATCGTACCGGCCGTCGGTATGAGCCGACTATTTTTCTCGCTTCTGCGAGGATGTCTCGTGGTCGCGGCAAAGACGGAGACGGAAACGGGTAAAGGGTATCGCCCCGGGCACTGGGTGCGCCGGGGCGCTCGGTCAGGGGAGAGCCGGGGGATGAGATCGTTTTTGGTGTTGTTGGCCGTTGCGTGCATGGCGCTGCCCGCACTAGGCGCAACGCACGTCATCACGGTCTTAGGCACGGCGCCGTTGTTTGGACGGAGTGAATCACGCCTTGCCTTTTTGGCCCTCATGCACAAGTACCCGGAGCGGGAACGCATTGCCCTGCGTGAGCTGGGTATCGACCAACGTGCTTTTGAGAAGGCAATGCAGACTGCTCCAAGCGTCGTTTCCGGCAGCCCCTTGCATTTGGATGCGATGGCCTTTTACGATAACGGTGTGAAGGTCATTCGCGACGTGCAAATCCCCGCCGATACGTGGCTATGGGTCGTCCACCTGCCCCGCAAGACGGTGTACATTCCGCAGGCTTGCGGCAACATTTCCACCGTGAGCGCAGCAGCCGTGGAATCGTACGTCACGACCACCCCCGTGCGGCCGCAGCCGGCCGCGATAGCGCCCGTCCAGCCTGCACCGACGACCATACCGTCTCCGGCGGTCGCACAAGCTACCCCGGCCACAGTTGCGACGCCTCTAGCCCCTGTCACGCATGGACGATTCCCGTGGTGGATCTTCCTCGTTCCGATCGCCTTCATCCACGGCCATTCCAACAGCTCGCCGCCGCCTCCGGCGCCCCCGCTCTCCCCGACGCCGACACCGACCGGAACCCCGTCACCGACGCCGATGGGGACTCCGCCGCCACCAACGCCGACGCCGACGGGGACTCCGCCGCCGCCCACGCCGACGCCGACCAAGACACCGTGTCCAACCCCAACACCGACGCCGACGAAGACGCCGTGCCCGATGCCGACGCCGACCAAGACACCGTGTCCAACCCCAACACCGACCAGAACGCCGACCGCGGCCGTGAGGACACGCGGCTAATCGGGAGCGGCAGACAACCATCTGTAGGAAGCAAAAGCGGCCCAGCCGCTGCATCGGCGGCCGGGCTCTTTGCGTCTTCTCCTTGAGGCGCCGGCAGCCCGCAAACCAGACGTTCGCCGCCATGCTGGCGGAGGATTTTCAGCGGCTAAGATGGCACAAATGCGGCGTTCCCTTTTCGCATCAGGGCGAAGGCGGGTGCATCATGGCGACCTCAACCCTCGGGCAGCCGACGGTTGCCCCTCAGATCTCCACCAAGTATCCTATCCTGATTCTCGGCGGCGGCACAGCCGGCATCACGGTCGCCGCCCGCCTGCGCAATGCGGGTCAGACCGGGATTGCCATCATCGAACCCTCCGAGACCCACTATTACCAACCCTTGTGGACGCTCGTCGGCGGGGGTGTCGTTCCGGCGTCTATCACGGCACGCCCGGAGAAGGACTATATCCCTCGCGGCGTCAGCTGGATCAAGGGGTTGGCAACGGCGATCGAACCCCGGGAGAACGCCATTGTTCTGGCCGACGGCCGGCGCATCGGCTACGATTACTTAATCGTGGCGTGCGGCTTGCAGCTAGACTGGGATAAGATCGAAGGTTTGCCGCAGACGCTGGGCGAGAACGGCGTCTCCAGCAACTACGCCTACGATCTGGCTCCCAAGACATGGGAGTACATCCGCAGCTTCAAGGGCGGTCGAGCCATCTTCACCTATCCCTTAGGACCGATTAAGTGCGCTGGGGCACCTCAGAAGATCATGTACCTGGCGGCGGACTACTTCCGGCGCCACAATATCAAGGCCGAGGTTATCTACGCGACGGCCACGCCCGCGATCTTCAGCGTCAAGCACTATCAGGAGCCGCTCATGAAAGTCGTGCGCCGGTACGGCATCACGACGCTCTTCCAGCACAACCTGGTTGCGGTGGATGGGCCGAACAAGCAGGCGACGTTTGAGGTGCTGAACGACCCCGAGAAGAAGCGGGTCACGCTGTCCTTCGACTTCCTCCACGTGACGCCGCCGCAGAGCGCACCCAACTTCATCAAAAACAACCCGCTGTTGGCGGAAACCGAAGGAACGACCAAGGGATACCTGCGCGTCAACAAGCACACGCTGCAGAGTCCGGATTTCCCGAACATCTTCGCCATCGGCGATGCCTCCAGCACGCCGAATTCGAAGACCGGTGCTGCAATCCGCAAGCAGGCCCCGGTGCTGGTTGAAAACCTGCTGGCGCAGATGAGCGGTAAGCCTCTGACGGCGCAGTACAATGGGTACGCGTCGTGCCCGCTCGTTACCGGATACGGCAAGCTGATTTTGGCCGAGTTCGATTACGACGGCAACCCAACGCCCTCCATCCCCTTCATCGATACGTCGAGGGAACGCTGGAGCATGTACATGCTCAAGCGCTGGGGGTTGCCCTGGATGTATTGGAACCTCATGCTGCGCGGCAAAGCCTGAGAACGCCGACGAGGTCTTCCGCTCGTCGAAAAACACCGAGACGCGAGGTTCCGTCGGTCGCGCAAGCGCGGCCGCTACATCAACGAGGGCACGGAAGCACGAAAACATCGCGGTCGAACATGACCCCCCACCCGATCGTGGGAGTAACGACCGCTCCCGATCACCCGCAGCGTGTTATCCGCCGGCTCGCGAATCAGTGTGCGGTGTCACAGCCCGCTCGTGCCCCCCGGCTGCAAGCCTTGGCCGCAAACGACAGCCGCCCGATAGTCCTACCAAAGGGGGCATGCGCAGTTGCCCCCCGACCAGGAAAGGCGCCGGCACGCGTTATGTTTTATGCCCCTTCGCGCGAGGACGCACCGGTCCCAGTCGGAGACCCGACGGGGGCGCATGGCCCTCATCCCTTGATCCCCGACTTCGTCACCTGGCAGGCAACACGCCGGGAGCTGAGGGTCGCCCTAGCGATCGCCGGCATCATGGTCGCCGTAGCGCTCTTGGCCACCACGCTGGGCCGCGCCCCTCGGGTGGCCGCGCCCGTCGTATTGCCGCTGCTCATGGGTTCTGTCGTCATGACAGAGCTGCTGTCGGCAATCATCTTGCTCAGCCAGTTTGTCGAGCTCGGTTATCCGTCCCTCGTCTTCAGTGCGTCGGCGTACCTGGTGTCGGGGTGTTTCGTCATACCCTACCTGTTGACGTTCCCGGGTGTCTTCGCACCCAATGGTTGGTTCCATGCTAATGAGCAAACGGCTCTCGTGCTGTGGGCCGCCTGGCATACCGGTTTCCCGCTCCTCATTCTTGTATCCGCGATTGTCCAGCACCGCTGCGGCCGGCGCGTCATTGCGTTTGACCGCGCGGGTCTGATTGCTGCTGCGGCCGTCGTTACCGGCATCGCCGTCGCGGTGTGCGCAACCGTCTTGGCCACACACTTCAGCCCGGTGCTTCCAACGTTTGTCGACCACGGTCTCTTCACGCCGCTCACCCAACGTGTCTTGCTGCCGTTCCTGTGCGTGATCGACCTGACCACGCTGGCGGCTCTGGTTCTACCGCGCCGGCGGACCATCACGACGCTGTGGCTGGGCCTGGCTGTTTTGGCGTCTGGGCTGGATTCCGTTATGGGCTTGGTGTGCGAGCGGTATTCTCTCGGCTGGTTCACGGGCAAGGTGTTCGCCGTGGCGTCGTCAGGCCTCATTTTGGGAGCCTTCGTCCACCAGTTCATCAGTCTTAGCCGCCGGTTGGGTGCCGCCCAGCGGGAACTTGCCCGCGTCGCGGTCATGCAGGAGCAGCAGGCACGCGAGCGTCTTGAATTTCTCGCGACGCACGATGCGCTGACCGGTCTCACGAACCGCAGCCGCTTCCAACAGATTGCCCGCGAACACGTCGCAGCCGCGTTGCGGGACGGCCGGCTGCTAGCCCTTCTGATGGTCGACATCGATCGCTTCCGGGATATCAACGGTGCGTACGGACGCCAAACCGGAGACCTCGTATTGATCGAGGCCGGCCGTCGGCTGCGGGCAAAGGTGAGAGCGGGCGAACCAGTCGCGCGCGTCGGGCCGGATCAATTTGCGATTGTCGCCACCAACCTGCGCTCCCCGGCAGACGCCGAGCCTGCCGCCGCGCGATTGCGCGATGTGTTTGAACCCCCCTTCCTCGCGCAGACGCACCGCCTCAACGTCGCCGCCAGCATCGGCATTGCTCTGTGCCCGGCCGATGGCTCGACACCCGAGGCACTCTTGGAACATGCGGAAGCCGCCGTACGGCATGCCAAAAAAGGTGCGGTTGGTCAGCAATACTACAACGCGGAGGTGGCGGCACACATCCGCGCCCGGCGTGAGATCCACGAGGGGTTGCGGCGCGGTCTCCAGCGCGGCGAGTTTACACTTCACTTTCAACCGCTGGTCGACGTGCGCGACGCGCACCCGATTGGCGCCGAGGCTCTCCTGCGCTGGCAGCCGCCGCGCGGGGAGGCCGTGTCACCGGCCGAATTCATTCCGATTGCCGAAGAGACGGGCCTCATGATCCCCTTGGGCCGGTGGGTCCTGGAAAATGCCCTCAGATCACTGGCAGCCCACCCCGCGGGCCGCCGGATGACCGGCATTGCAGTGAACGTCTCGGCTCGCCAACTGCAGGATCCCATGTTTTTCCACCACGTCCGGACCACGCTCGAAAAAGCCGGCATACACCCCGGGCGGCTGGAGCTCGAAGTGACGGAATCGGTGGCTATTGCCGACGCTCAGGGCGACGAGCTCCTACGCCGTTGCCGCAACCTGGGTGTGGGAGTTGCCATCGACGACTTTGGGACGCAGTACTCGTCTCTGGCATACCTGAAGCGGCTGCCGGTCGATACCATCAAGATCGACCGATCATTCATTTGCGGTCTGCCGGACAACCGCGAGGATGCCGCAATCGTTCAGACCATCATTCAGCTGGTCCACACGTTGGGCCGGCGCGTCATCGCCGAAGGCGTGGAAACGGCGGAACAGTGGCACTGGCTGCGAGATGCAGGCTGCGACGTGGCTCAGGGATACTACATCGCCCGCCCCATGCCGCGGGAAGCGTGGCGACAATGGGCCGAGGTTCGGTATGCGGCACTGCCAGGCGGAGAGCCGTGGGCGAAACAGGATTCGAACCTGTGACCCCCTCCTTGTAAGGGAGGTGCTCTACCAGCTGAGCTATTCGCCCGCACGGACGGGCCAGGCAGGTACCCTTTTGCCGCCGGCGCGAGGCGGCCTCCCGCCTCGTGCTGCCGCCCGTCACTAACGCAGCGCAGCCAGCGAATGGGCGGCACGGATCTCCCGCGTGCCTTGCGGACGGCCACATGGCCGTTTTCTTCTCGGAATCGACGCCGTTAACCGCGCACGGTCAGTATGAGACGGAGTCCGGCCGGCTCGATAGAGTATGCGTCGGTCGGCAGCGGCCCGTAGATGGGGTTGAGCCTTGGGTCCCATCCGACGACGCCCCGATAGGGTACGCCGCCGCCGAAGACCGTGAACCTGCCGGCCGCCGCGTTGAAGAGATTGGTTCCGGACAGCGAGAGATCGACATGCGGGCCGAGCGTGCGCCCGACCAGGGCATTGAGGATGCCGAAAGGCGGTTGATTGAGCTCGTTGTTTTTGCCTCGGAAGATCGCCGCGGCGGCCGCATGCCAGCCGGCGTTGGCCCAATCAACCTCGAGCGAACCTTGCTGCTGCGGGATGCCCAGGAATTGAGAGCCGTTCACCAGGCTGCCTCCCGATGTCGGGTTCGAAACGGCGGCTGTCAGATTTTTGGGATACGCCACGTTTAACCCATAGAGCGCATTGAGGAAGAGGTGCTGCGGCGCGAGCCGCGTCGCAAAGCGTACCTCAGCTCCCTGGTACACCGCGTTGCCGACGTTGCTGGTGTAGGAAAAGCACTGCGGGAAAGGGTGCGCGGGTGTGTTATTCGGGTTGAGGCAGTCCGGTCCGGGCGGCGGGGCCGTTGCATCCAGGGGATAGAAGACTTCAATCGGATTGCGCAGATTCGTCCGGTACAGCGACACGTCAAGCGTCGAGGCCTCGGAAAACTCGTGGGAGGCACCGAGCTCGTAGAGAGTCGCGTGCTCGGGCTGTTCGTGTGGGTTGCCCTGCCCCACGAAGACACCGTTGGCATCCTGCACCAGCTGCGTCGCCGGAAAGAGGTACCGCTCGATGAGAAGCGGCGCGCGAAACCCTGTCCCCACCGAAAAACGTACGGCTGTGTGCACATCAGCGTCGTAGATCGCGCCGAAGCGGCCATCCACGTTCGACCCGAACGAGGTGTAGCGGGAGGCAAAGAGACCCCCATCCAGGCGCAGCCGCGGCCCGGCTTCCATGCCACCGCGCACGTCGTACGAGTTGATCGTCTGGCCAAGAGTCGGTTGGGCGGGCCCGGCGCCGACAGGAGCGCCGAAGGTCAGATCTTCGTAGCGCGTGTACCCGCCGACGGCGAGCTGTGAAGTCGCAAACGTGCGCTGCCAGACCAGACTTGCGTTGTAGCGATGATCCGCGTGATTCACGTTGTACGGCGTCGTATAGTCTTGGCCGTTGATCGCAATGTTGTTGTCGCTGGCCGAGAGTGACGCCGTGAGGATGCCGGCTCCCAGCGGCAGCTGCCCGTCCAGCATGTAGGCTCGAATCGTTTGCGCCAGACCCTGCTCGCCGGGGCCGATGAAACGACCGAAGGTTGCGTCCGACGGGTTGCCGTCTATGCCGTTGAGTGAGCTGCTGAGGTCGCGATTGTCGCCCAGCGCGAAGACGCGAGCATTGAGGTTGGCGTTCTGCGAGAACGTCCAGGTGAGATTAGCGAGACCCAGGTGGGATGCGCTTGAGGAGCCGAGCGCCGTGGGAACGGCAGGCGGCGGTGTGCTGCCCAGCGGCGTCGCCTGGTACAGGGCGACGGTCTGTCGTACGAAGCCGGCTTCGTTTTGATCGTCCAGGGCGCCGGCGTAGCCCAGCTTGCCTTGCGTGCCGGTCGCGTTTGCCCAGAGCTCGCTGCGGCCGAAGGATCCGCCGGAAAGCGACCACGCGTACTGTGGCGAGTGCGTGGGCTGCAGCGACACGAAGTCGATGGCCCCGCCGAAGGTGTTGCTGCCCTCGGCATCTTCAGGTCCCAGGCCTTCCGTCACATCCACGGCCGAGAAGGCCGCAACCGGAAAACGCGAGAGGTCAAGGTCACCGGTGTTGCCGTCGTTGAGCAGCTGGCCGTCCAAGGTGTCCAAAGCCTCCGATGGGTCGGGCCCGCGCAGTGACACAACCGCGATGGCCGCATCCGAGCCGCCCGTCGGACGCGAGAATGTCACGGAGGGCAGGGCCTCAAGCCCATCGACGATACGTGCATCTCCCATGCGCTCGAAATCTTGGCGCGTCAGGTCAATGGATGGCAGGGTGCCGCGGATAGGTTGCAGGCGCCCGTCCACGGTAACCGTGCCAATCTGACGCAAGCGCGGCGAATCCAGCGACTCCATGGCAACGTCGATGTGAACGTCGTGATTCAGCGGCAGGCCAATCGTGACGGGGACGTACCCCTGGGCCGAGGCGCTCAGCAGGTATGATCCCGGCGGTGCGGTCAGAGTGAACCCACCCTGTGCGTCGCTGTGCGTTCGTGTCTCTGTGGGCCCTTCCAGGACCAGCAGGGCATTGGCAAGCGGAGCGCCGGAGGCCGCGTGGATGCGGCCGGCCACGAGGCAGCAGAGAGCGGCGATGATGGGAGACACGGTCCCGGATTTTTCATCGGCCGGCTTGGGATTCCTGGCACACACTACGTTGCGTCGGTCGCTCAAGCGCGAGCGCTACGTGAAGGCGGGAGCCACCCTGCAGACGCTTCCCAGCAGCTACGTTCCATCGGTCGCGCAAGCGCGACCGCTACAGATACGGTACGTCAAGACACGCAAAGAGTTGCGCAAGCGCGACCGCGACGGGTGAATAGGCAACCAACGAACTGTCAATGCAAGCGCAGGCGAATGAACTCGTTCAGCTCGCTAAGTGAGCTGAAGTAGTACCGCTGTCCTGCTCCAACCTCTTCGACGATTCCCCGCAATTGAGGACGGTCCCCGGGCTCGCGCCACAGACGCACCATGAACAGTTGTTCGGACCGGCCTTCCCGAGTTTGGGTCTTGTGCCCCGGCATGGTGCAAGCCTACCAGCCCACCCATCCAGGAAACGTCCAACCACGCGTTCGTGCACCGCCCCGAAGCGGCGCACAAAGACCCGTCTGGCGGCGCGCAACGCCGCAAAAGCCCCGTGGCGCCGAGCCAATGTCCGACACCCCGTGGAAGTCTGCGGGAATCGCTGGATCTGCTCGTGTCTGACGTGCGTGGCGGGGGCCGCGGTCTGACACCCGCTGGCAGGCGTCCGGCGCGGCCTCCGGCCTTAGGCTACGGCCATTGACCGCTATCGTAGGCCTTGAAAATCTCTTGATTGACCGGCAGGCGCTTGTAATGTTCGCGCAGGGTCGCGTCCTCCAGGCTGTTGTCCACTTTCAGGGCATAGTCCCGCGCCCGTTGTAAAAGTTCGGCGGCACGTTTGCGCTTGCCGCAAGCGCGATACACACGGGCTGCGGTCCACAGTAGCCCTTGCGGCCAAAAGGCCGCATCCAGGGACTCTTCCGCCGCGCTCAGCATCCGGTCCACAGCCCGCTTCGCATCCTCGCGCGCCCCCTTGGCCAGGTAGGTAAGTGCGAGGTCGGCCAGGTCGTTGACGAGGTCTGCAGGGCGACTCATGTCTTCCAGAGTTCGCAGGCTTTGGACCATATGCTCCAGCGCCCGGTCGAGCAACCCCATCTCTCTCTCAACCGCTCCGAGATTGGCCAGGGCCTGTGCGGTGAAGATTTTGTGATTCAGAGCGTGTGCGTGGTCGAGCGCGCGCCGGGCACAGGCTTCGGCCTCGGGAACCCGGCGCTGGACGAGGTACAGAAAACCCAGATTGAGCGCGCAGACGGTGAGACCGCGGAGTTCGCCCAACCTCTGAAAGATGTGTTCGGCGGCAAGCAGTCTCTCCTCGGCGGTCTCCAGCAAACCCAGGCGCGCGGCGAGAGATCCTTCGCCGACGAGTTGCCCCGCGCGCCCTTCGTCTTTGCCGATGGCTTCGTACAACATCCCGGCCCCGCGGTTAGCAACACGTGCCTCCTCGTACCGCTGGAGGCGGGCCAAGACGCTGGCTTGGCGCACCAGAGCATCCGCTTCTCCTTCACGATCGTGAACCAAGAGGAACAGGCTTCGTGCAGCCTGAGCCGCCTCCAGGCAGCGGGCGAATTGGTGCTGCATGATGGCGGCGCGCGAGACCGCAAGGTAGGCCCTCGCCACGAGGGCGGGCTGACCGCCGGTCTCGGCCGTCTTGCGAGCTCTCTCGAGCAGTGATTCCGCCTCGTCCAGCCGGCCCAGCTGCGTCTGGATGTCCGCCAGCAGACATAATCCCTCGACCTCACTGTCGGCATCACCCAACCCATCCAGGATCTCGAGGGCCTCCTGGGCCGCCATCCGGGCAGGTTCCAGTCTGCCGGTGTGCATCGCATACGACGCGGCGGCCAGCCTTGAGCGGGCCATCCATCGGCGCTCGCCCAGCCCTCGTGCCGCGCGCCCGAACTCTTCCACGCCGCGCTCCTCTCGGTCGCGGTTGCCGAGAGCACGCTCCATGACGATGCGCCGCTCCAAGATGGCGACCCTGAGGTGGGCATCCTGAAGCTCATCCGCGAGACGCTCCAGTGCAGCCAGGTCCTTGGTTTGGTCACCCCGCAATCCGCCTCGGGCGTGAATCTGCTCCAAAAGCAGCAGAGCATCCGCCTGCGTGCGTAGATCTGAAGAGAGACTCAAAGCCAGCTCCAGGTGAGCCAGCGCCTCGGCATCAGCGTACAGTTTCAGCGCATAGCGAGCAGCCGCAACGTAGAAGGCTGCTGCCCGATCGGGTTCACCCCCACGTTCGAAGTGGCGGGCCAGCTCCGCGGCATTCTCAGGCTCGGCTCCCTCCGTTTGCTCGGCCAGTACCCGGGCTATTCGTCTGTGCCGTGCTGTTGCCGCGGCAGAGGGCATCGCGCCGTAGATGCTCTCCCCAATCAGATGGTGGGAGAAGGCGTACTGGAACGACTCGGGCGCGGCAAGTTCTCGAATGAGACGATGGTCCAATAACTCGTTCACACCGTCAAGAACCTGATCCATACTCCAACCGCTGACCGCGGATACCAGGTCGATGCCAAAACCCTGACCGATGACGGCGGCGACGTCGGCCAAGGAGCGGGCGGATGCCGAGAGACGCGCCAAACGAGCGGCGATCAGGCGCTCCAGCTCACTCGGCACAGCCGGCGGTGATGTCGCGCTGTCGCCCGGCGGTATGGCTTTGCTGTCCGCCCCCCGGACGTCGAGCATGTCGCCAATCAAGAGTGCAAGGAAAAGGCAATGACCTTCGCTGCGCTCGTGAAGCCGTTCGGGAAGACCGGGCGAGGCGTTGAGCGCCGGTAGCTGCGCTACGAGGTTTTCAACGTCCTCGCGTGCCAGGCGGCGGGGCGTGATGCGAGGCACAGGACCCAGACGCGTGAGTTCGCGCTGTAGCCAGCGTAACGGATGTGCCCCCGTCACCTCCTCCTCACGATACGTGACGAGCACGAAGAGCGACGCGGGCCGGAGAAGAGATGCAACCAGCGCAAGTCCCTTCAGCGTAGCCTCGCCGGCCCAGTGAAGGTCTTCGAGCACGACGAGGAGAGGACGCGACGTCGCCAGGGCGGCGAGGATGCCGGCGACGGCCTCGAGCAGTCGGTGCCGTTCGTCCTCGGCCTTGGCGGGGGCAAGACGCGGCAGGTCCGTGCGCCTCAAACGGAGCTCGGGCACGAGAGTCGCTGCGGCCGCTAACAAACGGGGATCGAGGGGGAGGGCCGTAATCAGGGGTAGGGCCTGCCGCAGAGCTCCGGACAATGCCTGGTAGGGGCCGCTTTCCGGACAGCCTGTCGTACCCCATACCACTCTTCCGCCTTCGGCCTCGACCCGGAGCGCCAACTCGGCTGCCAGACGAGATTTACCGATCCCGGCCTCGCCCTCAACCAAAGCAAAGGTCGTGGTGCCGTGCGCCGCCCGGTCCCACAGGGAACCCAGCCGTTCCAACTCTCGTCGGCGGCCGACGAAGGGGAGGCTCGGAGGGCTCGCCCCCGTGTGAGACGGAGAGGACGGCGCCGAAGGCGGGCGCGGGAGCTCGGACAGAGGCGCGTTGCTTGTGATCCTCTCCCACAACGCACGCGTCTCCGGCATGGGGTCAACCGCCATCTCCTTCCTCAGGCGACGGCGAAACTCGGCGTAGGTTTGCAAGGCACCGGCACGATCTCCGGACTCATACTGCACGCTCATTAGCTGACGCACGGTGTCTTCACGCCACGGATCCGCCTGCAGCAGCACGCGGGCGCGCCGAATCGCCGACGCCCACTGGCGGCGGCTGCGATGCTCGACGACGAGGGCGTAGAGCGCGTTCACGTAATCGGTGCGTAGAGCTTCACGCTCGGGCAAGACCCACTCGTCGTCGCAATGCTCCAGCAGATCTCCGCTATAGAGTGCGACCGCAGCCTCGAAATCTCGGTCAGCATGGAAGCGGCGAAATGCGAAGACGTCCACCCAGGCGGAGGCGGCGTTCCATTGCAAGGATTCCGCCGAGGATTCAAGCCACGGTTGCCCGGCCGGCCGCGGCAAGACCCGCGTCAGGTGGTAGAGGTGCCGCCGTAGATTGGCCCGCGCGTGCTCCTCCGTCTCATCCGGCCAGAGGCAAAAGGCGACGCTGTCACGTTCCAGCGGGCTTCCCGCGTGCAGGATGAGGTAGGCAAGCAAGGGCAGCGTCTTGGGGGGTGCCGTGACTTTGTAGGGCGCCCCCTCATAGACCAACCGTACATCCCCAAAAAGGTAGATGCGCAGGTCCGCAGCGCCGGGTTCATCCCCCATGCGAAGCCCCTCGCTGACAATCGCTCGCCAGGAACTTCGAGTGCGGCGACCTCCGGTCCCGTACGCGAACGTCATCGCCGTTGACCCAGGCAAAGAGGAGCCAAGTAGCGTAGGTAGGCGCGGGTTCAGCTGCTCACAGCATGCGCAGCAGGCAGACACCCGCACAAGGAGACAGTTATGGATCATCGCATCGTCGGTACGACCTTGCCGGTTCTGGAAATTACCCTGCAGCCGGGAGAAATGGTCATCGCAGAGCCCGGCGAGCTGTCCTGGATCACCGGCAACATTCAAATGAAGACCACACCTATGACCGCCGGCGCCAAAAGCGTTTTTGGCCTGCTCAAGCGGGCGGTGGCGGGCGGCGGCCTGTTCATGACCGAGTACACAAGCCAAGGCGGGCCGGGCATGGTCGCATTTGCAACCAAGTTACCGGGGCAGATCCTGCCGGTTGAGGTGCAGCCGGGCAAGGGTTATCTTATCCATCGCAGCGGTTTTCTGTGCGGTACCCAGGGGATCGAAGTCGGCGTCGGCGTGCAGCGATCGTTGGGAGCAGGCATCTTCGGAGGCGACGGGTTCCTTTTGCAGCGCATCAGCGGCCGGGCGCAAGCCTGGATCGAGCTTGATGGTGAGGTCGTCACCTACGACCTGGCGGGCGGGCAATCGCTGCTCGTGCATCCCGGGCACATCGGCATGTTTGAAGAGAGCGTCTCCTTCGACATCTCCGTCGTTCCGGGCATTGCCAACGCGCTGTTCGGCAACCAGGGGCTCTTCTTGGCCCGGCTGACCGGGCCCGGCAAGGTGTGGTTGCAGTCGCTGACGCTGCCCGGCTTGGCACATGCGCTCTCACCCTACATCGTCAAGCACGAGGCGCAGACCGCGGCGGTCAGCGGCGGATTGGGCGGTGCGGTGACAAGTCAGGTGCTCAAGGATATCTTCGGCGGATCCTAGAGGCTCGCAGCTAGGCGCCGGTGCCCGGCGAGGCCGCCTGGGCTTCTCCCTCCGCACATCGGACGTGAGGGCCGCCACTTCGCTCTGGCGATAGTGCTGCCAGACGGCCTGCGTGGACGCGCCACAGGTGGACATACAGCCACCGGTCGCCCGTCCGAATGATGACCGGTGTCTTGTTGACAACGTCGACGCGAAGACCGTCCGCGTAGGGCTCCACGGATGCCATCTTGGTGAAGGGGATCTCGACCGACTTCGTCGCGCCGACGAACACCAGCCGGCGATCGGTGAGGTAGACCGTCCCCTCACCGTCGGATTTCATCTTTTGACTTATGACCGGAATCGCTCGACCGCCGCCGCTCCGCAGCCAGATGCCGCGCGCCAGCCGCACCAAGACGCCGCCATAGCCGCCCTGGTAGGCGCGCTCTTTGTGCCTCGCGTAGAGTGTCGCCGGCGCGGTTCGCGGTATGTTTGGCATGCAGCCGCGCGCAGCCGCTCTAGAATTCGACGCAAAGCTCCGCCTTGGCCGACGCAGCCCTGTCGTAGCTGGCCGGCGACGTACAACGATACCCCCGGTAGCGGCACGCACCCCTGCAGTATGGTTATCGCCGGGGCACCCGCCGCCTGTACCTTCAACTGGATGGCCACGGCAGTCTCCAGTTCAAACAACGACCTGGCACAGCTCACCGTCATTCTCTACTACCAGGGAGCCAATCACCAGACGGAGACGTACACCGTGATGGGACTGGCCCGCAATCTATGACATCGGCACTCGCGGGCGTGCGTGCTGGATGTCGGGCAAGGCGACGCGCCTTCACGCTGGTCGAGGCGCTCATGGCGGTGGCCATTATCTCGCTTGTCTTGACGCTTGTTTCCGAGATCTTCCTGCAGGCCGTCCGTCACAGCGAGAAGACGATGACCGACCTGGGAGCCGAAAGTATGGCCCGCATCGCCATGACCAAGGTCGTCAACGACCTGCGACAGGCCATGCCGCCGTACAACGCACCCAACGGCCAACTGCCGGTCCTCAGCCCCACCGTGCCGCCGGGCGGGTCGTCGGCGACCCCCGCGCCCAGCGTCACTTTTACCGAAGCCGATTCTCTCAACGCCTCCAATTTCACCAATCCGCCCTTCGACACGGTGACGATCGCCTGGAACTCCTCCAACGGCACGCTCACCCGTACCCTCAACGGCGGGCC
This sequence comes from bacterium, assembly GCA_902812405.1. Taxonomy (GTDB): domain Bacteria; phylum Vulcanimicrobiota; class Vulcanimicrobiia; order Eremiobacterales; family Eremiobacteraceae; genus CADDZI01. Next base: position 27,318 of record CADDZI010000019.1, read on the forward strand.
GGCTCAAGTCATCGCCTTTTACGTGACCGCTTTTTCGGTGCTCCCTATCAGCAATGACGAGTACCAGGTGAGCCTTACCGTCTCCCCACCGCATCGCGGCGTCGTTTCCTCGCCGCCGTTTAGCGCAACGTCCAGTGTTTTCATCAGTTACTATAAGACGAACAGTTAGGCAGGCGATCCCATGCCAAAGACGCAACGCATGAGTCGCGAGCGGGGCATTGCTCTGCTCAGCGTGTTGTTCATCATGGTGCTCCTGATCATCCTCATCGGCGCCTTGCTGACGGTTGTACCCGAAGAACTGCGCGAAGTCGCCTTCTCGGGCTACGACAACTGGGCACTGTATGCAGCCGACGCGGGCATCGAAGCGGCCACGGAGGGCCTGCAGATCGGCAGCAGTGCGTTGAACAGCGGAAGTCTCGTCGCACCCGACGGTTCCACCGCAACGTATACGGCGTCCGTCGTGGGGACGGCCGCCCACTGCGGATTGCCCATGGACCTGCTGCAGTCGATTGGCACCTCGCCCGCCGGCGACCGGCGGATGGTCGATGCCGTCGTTACCCAGACCAGCTATTCAGGCTACGGCCTGTGGGTCAACGGCAACCCGAACGGTGTTTACCTCGTCAGCGGCATCAGTCACTATGACGGCCCGGTATACCTGGGAGGCTCGGCGGCGGCGCCCCAGTACGTGGACTACATTACGGGCAAGACGCCGATCTTTGACGACCAAGTCACGTTTGCCGGGGCCGTCAATTGGTTCAATAACGGAAGCCCCACAAGCCAACCGGCGCAGAGCAACACGGCGGCTTGGGCGGCCATCGATACGGGCGGTTACACCACGAACACGACAACCGTGACCGATGTCGCAACCAAGGCGACAACCACCTACAGCGGGGTTCCCGCCCAGACGAACGGCGTCAACCCCAACAGCGGCGTCGTCTTTGTGAACGGCAACGTACAGGATGTGTCGGGGACGTACAATGGATCGTACACGCTGGCAGTACCCGACGACGGCACGACCAATAACTCAATCTATATCTCCAATAACATCCTGGCTCATGACAATCCGCAAAGCAACCCTTCGAGCAGCGATGAACTCGGCTTGTATGCGAACGATGTTTACATTGACAATCGGGCCCCGGGCATACCCTACAATCTCACGATCCAGGCTGCAGTCATCACCGGCAATGCGGTCGAGGTGAACAACAATACCAACGACGGAACCTTCACGACACGCGACAGCGTTTACAACCTTCCCCTGTACGGCACCGTGACCCTGTATGGCGCCCTGGCCGAGAACATTTACGGTGCCACGGGGACATTTTCGGGCTCCACTCAACAGACGGGGTGGGCCAAGAACTTCCTGTACGACCCGCGGTTTACCACCTGCTCGCCGCCGGGAACGCCCCTCATCCCCGGGACGTGGCATTTGGTCGCCTGGAAGGATGAGGGAACACCCTAGAACGGTGAATCAGATCGGCTGGGCACGCAGCACAGCGAAGGTTCAGCCTTCCTCCCGTCAAAAGAGGCCAGCACCGGCAGAATCGTACAAGGGTACGATTCGCTCGCTACCCTCACGTGTCTGATCAAAGGAGCACTCGGATGAATCGTAATCTTGTGGCAGGTGCAGCTGCCCTGGCATTGCTGCTGCCCTGTGTGGGCCTCGCGGTGTCCACCAATCCCGATACCCCCACCACGTTGAAGGGCAACGTCATCATCGGCCACATGCATCAGGCCGACGGACAGACCTTTGACAACTACTATACCTTTCGGGCCGGACCGGGAGCGGTGCGGGTCCGCGTGACGCTCAACGCCGGTACCAATGCCGGTGATGTCGAAGTCAGTTTGACCGACCCCAGCGGGGCAACATTGTCGCCGACCTCCTGCGGGAACTGCAACGGCGGGGCGGTTATTGCCACAGGGCAGGGAGAGCAAACGACGACCGGCTCCTTTGCCTTCCCGGCAGCCAAAACGGTTGTAATGCAGGTGCATGGGAGAGTGGGTTACTATCACCCCGGGTCCTACCCGAGTTACCGTATCACGCTTGACGGCACCGTCGGTCTCGACAAGACAGCAAAACCGCTCGACGTCGTCAATCGCTAAGCGCCGTCTGTCCTGCGGCGGGCGAGGTTCGGCCAGACGTCGCCGCCAACTCCGCAAAGGTGCGGCGTTATCCCTGGGTCCAGCACGTTGCGCGGTCGAGCTCTGCGGCTGGCGACAGCGCCCAGCCGGGCGTCTCCTGTTTGTCCCGGTTGGGGGTGGCGCAGGCCGGGGCCCCGGCCAGGGTGCAGCCTGGCGTGCATCCAAAAATCGCACGCGGCCAAGCCTCGCGCGTCGAGTTCCGCGGCAGCGGGGCACCGGCCTGTGAGGCGGCCTGTCATTATGGCCGACCGGTTTCTGGCGGCGTACAGGACGCGGATGCGGGCCGTATGCTTGTTAGCCGCGATGACGCTGTGCACATCAGGGGCCGCCTCAGCGGCCCCGGCGCCGGCTTGTTCCGAGCTCTGGATCGCGGCAAGCAAGACCGCGATGGCAGTCACCGGCGACGTGCGGTTCACGCCGTCTTCAATCACCTTTGCACCGGGTCCACGGATCGCGATTCGCTATCTCAAGGATGTTTCCGGGAAGGTCTCCTACCTGACCTCGGCTCCCGGCGCCGCGCGCGCCCAACTGTATCGCGTGCTCTCACCCGATCCGGTCCTTCTTGGCGGCAATCGGCTGTGCGGCCGGCGCCCGACCTTCCTGTCGGTGCTCCGCACACATGGTGCTGCAGGGAGGCTGATCTTTCTGACGGTGTACACGGGTGCCACGGAGCCGCATGGGACAGCCTCGGATGCCATCTGTACCGGCTACACGTACAGCGCGCCGTAGGGTGTCTTTAGCTCGTGGCGTTGAATTCCGCCCCTCGATGTTGCTGAACTTGGCGCGGGTTCCCAGGGTGTACGTTGAGATTATACCTTCGCTGTAAAGCGATTCCTAGGGAGTCTACCAGCCTATGCTGCGAGTGTGCGTACCCCCAAGGGAATTCGAATCCCTGTCCCCGCCTTGAAAGGGCGGTATCCTAGGCCACTAGACGATGGGGGCGCGACGCGGTCTGCGTGGGCCCGGCAGGATTTGAACCTGCGACCAACCGGTTATGAGCCGGCCGCTCTCACCACTGAGCTACAGGCCCCGAAAACCCCTGCTCCCGGATACTTCGCCGCTGTGCCTACCATCTCTTCGATCGCCATGAGGCGATTGTACTTTTCCACCCGGTCGCTGCGCGACAGGGATCCGGTCTTGATCTGACCGGCGGACAGCCCCACGGCAACATCGGCGATCGTCGTGTCCCCGGTCTCGCCCGAACGGTGTGAGATAATGGCGTTGTACCCGGCGGACTGGGCCAGGCGCACCGCGTCGATCGTCTCCGACAAGGTCCCGATTTGGTTGAGCTTGACGAGGATGGCGTTGGCGACACCTTCGTCGATGCCGCGCTGCAGGAAGGAAACGTTCGTCACAAACAGGTCGTCGCCCACGAGTTGGATCCGGCGGCCAAGACGGGCCGTCATTTCCCGCCACCCGGCCCAATCCTCTTGCGCCAGGCCGTCCTCGATGCTGACGATCGGAAAGGCGTCGAGGAGTTTTTCGTAGAGGTCAATCATCTGTGACGCGGAGCGCGGCGGCTCACCCGCGATCGCGTTGTACGCGCCGTCCGCGTAGAACTCGCTGGCCGCCGGGTCGAGAGCAAATGCAATCTCGCGCCCGGGCGCGTACCCCGCCGCTGCGATCGCATCGCTCATGAGCCCTAAAGCTTCCTCGATGTGGCGCAAGGGCGGCGCATAGCCGCCTTCATCGCCGACCGTGGTTGGGTAGCCCTTCTTCTTGAGTTCACGGCCGAGTGCGTGGAAAACTTCCGCACCGTAGCGCACGGCTTCGCGTAGGGTGGGTGCGCCGAGTGGCACGATCATGCATTCCTGAAACTGCAGGGCACCCTCGGCGTGCTTACCCCCGTTGATGACGTTCATCATCGGAACGGGCAGCGTGAGGGCATCGCGGCCGCCGAGCCAGCGAAAGAGCGGCACGCCTTCCACGTGTGCGGCGGCGTGCGCCGCAGCCAGGGAGACGCCCAGAATTGCATTGGCGCCCAGGCGGGATTTGTTGGGCGTCCCGTCCAGCGCCCGCAAGCGTTCGTCAATGTCGCGCTGGGCCGTGACCGGCATGCCGGCGACGGCGTCGCGCAGCGGACCGTTGACGTTGGCGACGGCCCGCAGGACGCCTTTGCCGCCGTAGCGGCGCGGGTCACCATCGCGCAGCTCGACGGCTTCGTGAATGCCGGTTGAAGCGCCGGACGGCACGCACGCCTCGCCGACGACCCCCGACGAGGTAACGACGGTCACCGCCACCGTCGGGTTGCCCCGCGAATCCAGGATCTCGCGGCCGTGGACGTCGGCAATCGTGACCTCTTCCCGCTGAGAAGTCATCATTGGATGCGCTGCACCTGATAGCCCAAGGCCGTCAGGTCCTCGAGGAGGCTGGCCGGACCGGCCAGATGACCCGCGCCTACCGCCACAAAGATCGTGCCGCCTTGGTGCAAGCGCCCGGCAAGTATGTGGGCCCACCGCGCGTTGCGATCAACGACCAGCCGGCGATACAGGAGTTCGGCTTGGTGCGCCTGGCCGGGATTGTCGAGCGCGGCCAGCACATTGGTGTCTCCGGCTTGCCACGCCGCGACGGCATGGTCGTAGAAGGCTGGCCCTTGAGCGCATTCATCCACCGTTTCGTCCAGGAATGCAATCTGCTGCGGCACGGGGAGCGCAGCCAAAAGGCGGGCCTGCTGGTCGAAGGTTTCGAAGCCGCGCACCGGTTTGCCGGCAGCTGTCATTTGCTCGTAGAGCTGGTAATCGGCGCCGCTTGACGGGTCGTAGCCGCTGCCCGCCAAGAACAGCGAATCCAAAAGCAACGCGGCGGCCCACGGTGCCAGGGGATCGAGCATCTGCTCGCCACCGGGTAGACCCAGCGCGCCGGCCACCTTGGCCAATTTGGCCAATTCCTGCGGCGACAGCTGAGCGGCCAAAGAGCCGCCGCCGCTTCCCATCGCCTGCGCGACGGATAAAGCCGCAGAGGTGTCGGTCAAGTTGGGGACCTCCATCCAGAGCTCTTGGCTGCGTGCCAAAGCATCCTTAATGGCCGGCGTTTCCCACGCCACGCCGGGCTTGAGGACGTGGACGGTGCCAAACAGGTAGGCGGTGGCGAACGGTGTCCGGATGCGCCACAGGGCCGGTGCCGCGGCAGCCGGAGCGACGAAAACCGCGCTGAGGATGCCGGCGGCGACCACGGTCGTTAGGGTGACGATTAATTTTCGCTGATCCACGTGTCGCTTGAACGGGCGTAGTCGAGCAATTCGTCGGGCCGGAAAAACAGCGCGACCTCGCGGGCGGCGCTGGCCGGGCTATCCGAACCATGGACCAGGTTGCGGCCGACCGTCAATCCCAAGTCGCCGCGGATCGTACCGGGCGCGGCAGCCGCCGGGTCGGTGGCGCCGATCGTCGACCGCGCCACGTCCACCGCACGCGGACCTTGGACGACCATGGCGACGATCGGGCACGACGTAATGTAGTCGATGAGTCCGGCGAAGAACGGTTTGCCTTGGTGTTCTTTGTAGTGCTCGTGTGCCAACGCCGGCGTGACCCGCATGAGCTTGAGCGCCACGATTTGGAGCCCGCGCCGCTCCAGGCGCGCGATGATGTCGCCCACCAGGCCGCGTTGAACCGCATCCGGCTTGGCCAGGATGAGAGTGCGTTCCATAGACGCCTGTCTTGCCCGCAGGTTTTGCATAGTCCTATGGCCGCCCGGGGGAAGCGTGCCGTCACGGTGATGCGTAGGTCACGCAGCGGCGCCGAGCGCGCAGCGAACCGACGGCACGCACCCGACATCCGGTATCTACCGCCCGAGGGTCTTCGCCTCAGGGCTGCAGGAAGACGTGTTCGCCGAGCACGAGTTCGCGGTGCACGCGCTGCGACCTCAGCAGCTCCTTGCTCGCCGCGCTCGGGGCAATCCAGGCGCAGGCGATGATGACCGGCTGGCTGCGCGCCCACAGGGTCAACCGCTCTTCGTAGTCTTCAAGACTCTCGCCATCCAGGCACAGGCTTTCATTGCCGGGCTGGCCCAAAATGCGGGTCTCCTGCCAGCCGGCGTTACGGATCATCCGCAAGAGCGCGTCGTAGTGCCCGATCTGGCGCTCGGCGTTCACCCGCTGGCCGCCCTCAAACCAGGCGAAGCAGATCTGGCGTCGTTTCATGGCAGCGTCGAAATCCAAACCGTCGGCGGCGAGAATCTTCTCATAGAGGGGCCGGTGGGCGGGGTCGGCGACGAGGATGACTGCCTGCTCCGCCCGCAGGGCGTTGCCCATGAACTTGCGGGCAAAGGCGGCGTATTCGTCCATGTTTTCCATGACGACGAGCGCGTGGCGGCCGCGCGTGAAGGTTGCGCCGTCCAAGCCCAGATCGAGGGGGATGAATCCCAAGGGGCGCTGCTCGAGTTTTTCGCGGATGAGCGCCAGGGAGTAGCCCCGGCTCTTAAGCCGGTTGATCTCCTCGACCCGCGCGATGGCGGCCGCCTCGTCGAACAGATTGGTGCGCCCCATGACGCAGTCGACGTCCAACAGGCCGCACTCGCCGTACTTGCGAAGAGTGGGCACGGACACACCCAGCTTGCTGGCCAGCTCTTTGATGGTGACCTTGCGGGATTCCCACGCATGAGACGTCGCGTGATTGTCGGTGGCAAGACTATGCAGTGTCATCGAGGTCTTTCGTCTCCTTGATGCGGCCCCTGGATCTCGCGACGCTCACAAATCTGGTGTCCGGTTTGCCGCGTTTTGGCCGAGTCCAGTATCGGGCGAGCGTCGGGTCTACCAACACCCTGGCCGTCGACCGGCTCCATTCAGATGACAACCTTGGCATATCATTTGTTACGGAGACCCAGACAGCCGGCCGGGGCAGAGCGGGACGCCGGTGGGAGTCACCGCCGGGAGCCGGGATCTACGTGTCGACAATCCTGCCCGCTGAGCTGGGTGCCGAGGTTCTGCCGGCCCTCGGTTTTTGGGCGTCTTTGGCCGCCCGCGAGGCCTGCCTGGCAGTCGCCGGGGTGGCCCTGGACCCAAAGTGGCCCAACGACCTCCTGTGGGAGGGCAAGAAGTGTGTCGGCATCCTCTGCGAGGGTCGATCGGTGGGACAAAACTCACGGGTGGTCGTTGGCGTGGGCATCAACGTCAACCGGCCTGGCAGCGTGCCGGTGGCCATCGGAGGCATCGCCGCATGGCTCTCCGATGCGACGGGAAAGGAGCTTAAGCGAGAGCCTCTGCTGGCGACGCTGCTCGCGATCTACGAGCGTGAGTTCGATCGCCTGTGCCGTGCGCCCCGGGAAATCATCGCCGATTGGGCGCGCGTCGCCAAGCTGCAAGGGCGGTTGGTGTCCGTGAAGTCCGCTGATGGCAGCGTTATGCATACCGGGACGGTCCTCGGGCTCGATCCTGACGGAGCACTGCTCCTAGAAACCGCTTCGGGGACCGCACGAGTAACGCTGGGCGACGTCGATGCGATTGCCCGGTAGCGAACTGTGCTGCTGTGCTGATGAGAGCTGCTTGCATCCCACTGTCCACCGCAGGTGTCTGGGTTGGTGGGGTCTGCTCCAATGCCGCCTCGGAGGCGCGCGAATCGGTTCAATGTCCCCTTTGGGCGATACGGGTTGGTGGGGTCTGCTCCAATGCCGCCTTGGAGGAGCCTCATGCCGGGCGCCTCGGGCGCCAGAGCAACTGAAGGGCGCTTTGGCGGGACTCCGTAGGGTTTCGAGTGGAGCTGGCCTAACGCGGACACCATGACAGCCGACGTTATGAAGACGCTCTTCATCAACCCACCCAGTTTCGAGGGTTTTGACGGGGGTGCCGGTTCGCGCTACCAGGCGCGCCGTGAAATCCGATCCTTCTGGTACCCCACGTGGCTTGCGCAACCGGCGGCCATGGTCCCGGGCAGCCGGCTGGTCGACGCGCCGCCCGACGGCCTGACCGTCGAACACGTCGCCCCGCTTGCCAAAGATTACGAACTTGCCGTGCTGCACACGAGCACGCCCTCGTTTCGCAACGATGCCAAGTTTGCGGCCCTGCTCAAGGAAATCAATCCCGATATCATAGTGGGCATGGTCGGCGCGCACGTCGGGGTGCTACCCTTGCCGTCGCTTGAGGCGGCGCCCGCGGTGGATTGGGTGGCCGTCGGCGAGTTTGACTACACGTGTCTCGACGTTGCCTCGCGCCGGCCTTTGGCCGAGGTGCCCGGTATTGCGTATCGCGATCGTGCGAGCGGCGCCATTGCCCTGACACCGCCGCGGCCCAAGATCGAGAACATGGATGCTTTGCCGAGCGTCATCGACGTCTACAAGCGCGATCTGACGATCGAAAATTACTTCATTGGCTACCTGCAGCACCCGTACGTCTCGCTGTACACAGGGCGCGGTTGCCGTTCGCGTTGCACCTTCTGCCTGTGGCCGCAGACGATCGGCGGGCACCACTACCGCGTGCGCAGTGCAGACAGCGTCGAAGCCGAGATGACTCGCGCCAAGAGCTACTTTCCGCAGGTGCGCGAGTTCTTCTTCGACGACGACACCTTCACCGACGACCTGCCGCGAGCGGAAGAGATTGCCCGCCGTCTGGGTCGCTTGGGTATCACCTGGTCGTGCAACGCCAAGGCGATCGTACCGCGCAAGACCCTGGAGATCATGAAGGCCAACGGCTTGCGCCTCTTGCTCGTGGGGTATGAGTCCGGCAATCAGCAGATTCTCAACAACATTAAGAAGGGCGTGCGGCTTGACATCGCGCGCCGTTTCTCCCGGGATGCCAAGGAGCTGGGCATCACGATCCACGGCACCTTCATCTTGGGATTGCCGGGTGAGACGCCGGAGACGATCCGCGAGACGATACGCTTTGCCTGCGAAGTCGAGCCGGACACCATTCAAGTGTCGCTGGCCGCGCCCTATCCGGGCACCGAACTCTACCGTCAGGCGCAGGAACAGGGCTGGTTGCGCAACGAGCAGGGCGAGCTGGTGGATGGCCACGGTATTCAAACCGCAGCTCTCAGCTATCCGCATTTGAGCTCGACGATGATCTTCAACTCTCTGGAGGAGTTCTACCGGAAGTTCTACTTCCGGCCGCGCAAGATGTTCTCGCTCTTCAGCGGGATGGTTCGCGATCCACAGGTGATGAAGCGCCGCCTGCGCGAGGGCGCGGAGTTTTTCCGCTTCTTGCGCGAGCGCAAGACGACGACCCCGCCGGAGCCCAAGGTCCCGGCCGGCGTCTGAAAGGCCGCGACGTCGAGTAGAGGCAGGCGTTCTGTAGCGGTCGCGCTGGCGCGACCGACGGAACCTCGCCCTTGCGCACCCACCAAGGCGTAACGTTCTCTCGGCCGCGCAAGCGCGGCCGCTACGAGAACGACCTTTACGTCCTTTGGGCCGCGCAAGCGCGGCCGCTACGGGAACGACCTTTAGGCCCCTACGTTCAGAGGGTGGTTGTGAAGGCCTGCTCGGCGTGGTAGGAGGAGCGCACCAGCGGCCCCGAGACGACCTGGCGAAAGCCCAGCGGTTTAATCACTCTAGCGAACCACGCAAACTTCTCGGGCGTGACAAACTCGACGACCGGCAGATGCTTCTTCGTCGGCTGCAAGTACTGACCCAGGGTCAGAATGTCCACCCCAACGGCACGCAGGTCGCGCGCCGCCTGGATGACGTCGTCGTCGCTTTCACCCAGGCCCAGCATGATGCTGGATTTGGTCAGCAAGCCGGGCTGCATCGCCTTGACCGCCCGTAAGACGCCAAGCGATTGGTCGTAGCCGCAACGCCGGTCGCGCACCCGCGGCGTGAGGGCCCGCGTCGTCTCGATGTTGTGGGCGTACACGTCGGGTCCGGCTTCGACCACCGTGCGCACGGCTTCCAGGTCTCCCCGGTAGTCGGAGGTCAACACTTCCACCTTGACGTGCGGCGTGCGATACTTGATGGCGCGCACAGCTTCCGCCATCTGCCTCGCGCCGCCGTCGGGCAGGTCATCCCGATCCACGCACGTGATCACCGCGTACTTGAGGCCCAATTCTTCAATGCTGCGCGCCAGCTTGGCGGCCTCCAGCGGGTCGATGGCATTGGGCCGGCCGGTCTTGACGTTGCAGAAGCGGCACCCGCGGGTGCACGTGTCCCCCAAGATCATGAAGGTGGCGGTCCCGACGCCCCAGCACTCGGCGATGTTGGGGCAGGCCGCTTCCTGGCAGACGGTGTGGAGGTTGTGCTCCTGAATGATGGCCCGCAGCCGAAGGTAATTCTCTCCGCCGGGCAATTTGACTTTCAACCAGTCCGGCTTGCGCGCGATCATCCCGCTTTCCCCACCTCAGGCGATCTTCTCGGGCACGGCGACCGGCAGCGGCGCGTCGACCAGCGTCACGCCGTAGACGTCGGCCAGGGCCGCCCGCAAGGGAGGCTTCACCTCCGCCAAGGCGACGCGGCGGCTGCACTCGCGCGCGATGGACGTCACCGGCGTGGCCGGCATGCCGCACGGGTTGATGAGCTCGAACATCTTCAGGTCGGTCGCCACGTCGAGGGCAAAGCCGTGGAATGTGACGCCACCGCGCACCGCCGCACCAATGGACGCAATTTTCGCTCCGCCGACGAACACCCCGGCATGATCCGGCCGACGCTCGCCGTTCAGGCCAAACCCGGCCAGCGTGCGGATGATCGCCTCTTCCATCTTGCGTACGAAGCCTTGGACCTCGCGCAGACGCGGGAGCTGGAAGATCAGGTAGCCGACGAGCTGGCCCGGCCCATGGTAGGTGAGGTCACCTCCGCGTTCGACCTCGAAGTATTCGACACCACGCCGGCGCAGTTCGTCGCGAGAGACCAAGAGATTCTGCCGCTTGCCTGACTTGCCCATGGTGATGACCGGCATGTGCTCGCACAAGAGCAGCGTATCGCCGATCTCCCCGGCCACGCGAGCCGCGTGCAAGCGCTTCTGCAAGGACCAGGCCGGCCCATACGGGATGCGCCCCAGGTCGTGCACGGCGACGTTCATGCCCCAGCCCTCACCTCGACGTCAGCGTGCGGCGGCGGGCGCCGCAGGCTGATTGACGATGTGGATCGCACGTCCGTGCAGCGCCTCGGCCGCTTCCATGACGGACTCGGAAAAGGTCGGATGCGGGTGCATGGTCAGGCCCAGATCTTGCGCCGTCGCACCCAGCTCGATGGCCAGGACCGCCTCGGCAATCATCGACTCGGCGGTCGGGGACACGATGTGGACGCCCAACACGAGGTCGGTTGCGGCGTCTGCGACGATCTTCACCATGCCGTCACTCACGCCGACCGTGCGGGCGCGCCCCAGAGCCGCCAGGCGGAAGCGTCCGATCCGCACCTCGTGGCCGGAGGCCTTGGCCTGTTCCTCAGACAGTCCGGCCGTCGCCACTTGCGGATCGGTGTACACGCAATTGGGGACCGCCATCGGGTCATAGGCCACGGCCTGACCGGCGATTGCCTCGGCCGCCACGATACCTTCCTTCATCGCCTTGTGCGCCAGAAGCGGTGCGCCCGCGCAATCACCGATCGCATAGATGTGCGGCACGCTCGATCGGCGCTGCTCGTCCACGACGACAAAACCCCGCTCCAGCTTGACGCCAACCTTCTCCAGGCCCAAGCCAGACGTTCGCGGGCGGCGCCCGACGGCAACCAGCACCGCGTCGAACTCGCGCTTCTCGTTGAGCTCGCCTTCCAGGACCGCGCTCACGCGCTCGCCCGCAACCGTCACCGCGGCGGCTTTGGTCTTCAGGTGCACGGTGATGCCCTGCTTCTTCAAAATGCGCAGGAGGAGGGTGGAAATTTCCAGATCCGTTTCCCCCAGGGCGCGGTCGAGCAGCTCGACCACAGTGACCTGGCAGCCCAGGCGCGCATAGATCGTGGCAAACTCCAAGCCGATGACGCCCGCGCCGATAATCAGCAAGCGTTTGGGGAGCGCTTCCAGGCGCACCGCATCGTCGGAGTTGAGCACCGTCGTGCCGTTGCGCGTCAGGCCCGGGAGAGCAATCGGCTCGGAGCCCGTGGCGACGACGATGTTAGCCGCCTCCACGGTCTGAATCGCACCCTCTTTGGTGCGCACGCGCACGCTGTGTGCATCCGCCAATTCGGCGCTGCCGGTCAGAGACTCGACATGGTTGGCTCGCAAGAGCGTCGCGATGCCGTTGACCAGGTCGTCGATCATCTTGCTCTTCCAAGCGTTGAGGCCCGCCAGGTTGATCGCGGGCTCGCCGAACTCGACCCCCATGGCGCGCAGGTCGCGCGCCGCGTGGATGACCTCGCCGACGTGCAAGAGGGCCTTGGTCGGCATGCAACCCCAGTTGAGGCAGACGCCTCCCAGGCGCTCCTGCTCGATGCACAACACCCGCTTGCCCAGCTGGCCCAAGCGAATGGCCGCAGTGTAGCCGCCGGGGCCGCCGCCGATGACAATGGCGTCGTAGGATATGGCCACGGGTTAGCCGCCTTCCATGAGCATGACGCCGGGATGCGCCAGCGACTCGGCAACGTCTTTGACGAAGCGAGCCGCGAGAGCGCCGTCCACGACGCGGTGATCGAACGAAATCGAAAGGTACATCATGTGGCGGACGGCTACCTGGCCGCCTCGTACCACCGGCCGCTCGAGGATCGCATGCGTTCCCAGGATGCCCACCTCGGGATAATTGATGACCGGGAACGTGAACAGCCCGCCCACCGACCCCACGTTGGTGATGGTGAAGGTTCCGTCGCTGACGTCCTCGCGGCTCAAGCGCCCTTGGCGGGCCTTGTCGGCAAGCTGCGCGATCTCGGCTGCCAGCTGGAAAATCGTCTTGCGGTCGGCGTCGTGGATGACCGGCACGACAAGCCCTTCCGGCGTATCGGTGGCAATGCCGATGTTGTAGTACTTCTTGAGGATGATCTCATGGGCGGCGTCGTCGAGCGACGCGTTCATGAAGGGGTGGCGCTTGAGCGCCCCGGTCACGGCCTTGATGAAGAACGGCAGGTAGGTGAGCTTGATGCCGGCGGCGGCCGCCTTCTCCTTGGCCTGCTCGCGCAGCGCAACGAGCTCGGTACAGTCCGCTTCGTCGACGTGGAGAGTGTGCGCCGCCGTCCGCTTGCTCGTCACCATGTGGTCGGCAATCACGCGGCGCAGGCCGCGCAGGGGTAGGCGTTCAACCGGTCGCGCGCCGGCAACCGCCGCACTCCCAACCGCCGCTGGTGCAGGCGCGGCCGGCCCGGCCGCGGCATGCGCCACAGCACCGCCCGCCGCCGCGCGCTCGACGTCTTGGCGCACAATGCGCCCGCCTTCGCCCGAACCGCGCACGCGGCTGAGGTCGACGCCCAACTCGCGGGCCAACTTGCGAACCGCGGGTGCAGCCAGTGGCTTGCCGGCTGCTCTCGCAGCGCCGCCGGTATCGCCTGAGGCGACGGCGCCGGGCGGTTGTCCGTTAACGCGCTGCGGCGGAGTCTCCATACTCGCCGGGGCGCCCGGGCCGACGCCTGCCGCAGGTCCGCCGTGTGCCGGCC
>CADDZI010000020.1 GCA_902812405.1 bacterium
CCGTAAAAAGAACGCGCTTGCACGGCGTCGACACGTTCCCAGGTTGAGTGTCACGAGGCGTTGTCTCGCGGCCGCGCTTGCATGGCCGAGAGGGCGTCTCCTCGAGGGCGAGGGCAGCACAAGATGCGAGGTTGCGTCGGTCGCATCGGTGCGACCGCGTAACGGCCGGGGGAGGACCGGGCACCGTGGACGATGATACGACGCCGGTTAAGCGCAGGCTGCGACGCGGACGATACTACCCTATCATGGCGGCATCGAGCGGCGGCTACGTCCAAGGGCGGATTGCCTACATTGACGGGCTGCGCGCCGTCGCCGTGCTATCCGTGGTTGTCTTCCACGCGGCGCATTGGGATCCGCACCTCCACAGCCCGCTTGCCCGCCATCTGACCATCGAGGGGGCACACGGCGTCGATCTGTTTTTTGTCCTCTCTGGATTTTGTCTCTCCTACCCGTTCTTGCGCCGGTTGCACGACACGGGCAGCGCGCGGTTTGATACGGTAGCGTACTTTGCGCGCCGCATGACGCGCATTCTCCCCCCGTACTATCTTGCGATGCTGGCCATTGGTATCGGCCTGGTCGCACTGCAGGCCGGCGGGTGGCAGATGCCCGAGGACTTCAGCTTGAGCCGTATCGACGGCTGGCAGCTCTTCAAGCAGATCGTCTTTGCCGACCGCAAACCGCAGTTTCTCAATCCGTCGTTTTGGACGCTGGCGGTCGAGTGGCGCTGGTACGTCGTGTTTCCGCTCGTGCTCATCTTGTGGACACGCTCGCCGAGGGCGTTCGTCTTTGTGGCTGCGTCGTGCGCGCTGGCGGGCATGGCGACGCGAGCCGGGGGCTTCGATCTTGCGCTGTTGCCGGCGTTCATGTCGGGCATTGGGGCCGCATGGTTGGAAATCAGGTCTGTCATGTGGGGGCGGACGGCCCTCTTGGGGGCAATACTGGCGGTGTGCATCGGTCTGGCGGTGGAACCGTACTACGATCCGGATTCCCTGATTCAGCAGCAAGTCGCATGGCAGATCGCGGCGTTTTGTCTGGTTGTTGCCTCGGGATGCCTGTCGCCCCTGCGCCGGGTTCTCTCGTGGCGGCCGCTGGAGGGGATCGGTCTTGCTTCCTACAGCATTTATCTTGTCCATGAACCGGTGATTGCCGCCCTCGAGACAAACACCGCACTCTCCCCCGCCCTTGCGGGCATCGTCGCGGTCATTGCCGGCTGCGTCTTTTGGGTTGCCGTCGAACGCTGGTTCTTGACGGATCCGCTGAAGGGCTGGCTGACCGGGAGGCTCGCGGCGCCGCTCCAAAGAGTCGGGCTCTTGCTTGGGATTCCGGTTCAGGTCGTCGTGCAGAAGACCCGTACCACTCACCGGAACGAGGTCGAAGGGTCACCGCACCTGGAGGGACTGCCGCTACCTCCCGAGCCTGAAGCCCTCGAGACGCGTTGACGGGGCTCACGCCTTGGCACCTCCGGTCTCTCATATGATATGGGGCCCGCTACCGGCACATCCGCCAGTCCAGGCCCGGCCTGCCACGAGCGCCAATCAACGTCGGGAGGCCGGGCTCTTGGCGTTCGGGCTGAAGAGCGCATCGCTGTTTGCCGATAGTTCATGCATGAATCTGCTGCGGTGGTGTCAGGTCCTCGCGGCCGATTTCTCCTGCGACCTTACGCTGACGAATCGAGTAGCTAGATGGCAGCCAATGTAAGCGACCTTCTCGGCCTGCGGATGGACGAGTTGATGCGCGTGACCATCGAGCGCGGCGCATCCGATCTCCACATGAGCGTGGGCCTGCCGCCCATGCTTCGCATCGACGGCCGGCTGACGCCCACGGAATTTCCGAAGCTGACGCCGGACGATACAAAACGTCTCATTTACAGCATCCTCACCGACCAGCAAAAGGAACGCTTCGAGAAGAACCTTGAGCTGGACTTCTCGCACGGCCTGAAAGGGTTCGGGCGCTTCCGCATCAACGCGTTCCGCCAACGAGGGGTCATCGGCGCCGTCTTTCGGGCCATCCCGTCCTCGGTGCCGGCCTTGGGCAGCCTGAACCTGCCGCCCGTCATGGGCGACCTGACGATGCGCCCGCACGGCCTCATTCTGGTGACGGGGCCCACCGGCTCCGGTAAGTCCACCGCCTTGGCGTCGATGATCGACATCATCAACTCGACCATGGCGCGGCACATCATCACGATGGAAGACCCGATCGAGTATCTGCACTTCCACAAGATGTCGATCGTCAACCAGCGGGAGATCGGCCACGATTCGTACAGCTTCGCCAACGCCCTGCGGGCCGCGCTGCGCGAGGACCCGGACGTCGTCCTGGTCGGCGAAATGCGCGACATGGACACGATCGCGACGACCCTCACGATCGCCGAAACTGGGCACTTGGTCTTCGCGACGCTGCACACCTCGGATGCGGCGCAGAGCATCGACCGGATCATCGACGTCTTCCCGGCACACCAGCAGCAGCAGATTCGGGTCCAGCTTGCGTCGGTCATCGAGGCCATCATCTGCCTGCGCCTGCTGCCGCACGCGTCGGGCGTGGGCCGCGTACCCGCCGCCGAGGTCATGATCGCGACGCCCGCCATCCGCAACCTCATTCGCGAGAACAAGACGCACCAGATCCACAACGCCATCGTCACCAGCCGCGGCATGCACATGCAGACCTTCGACATGTCCCTGCGCGATCTGGTACGCAAGCACATGATCACGGAAGACGAAGCCCTGGCGGCGTCGATGCATCCGGAAGAGCTGCGCAAGCTCATCGAAGGCACGTAAGCAAGGAAGGGGACCACCACCATGCAGATGTCATTGCTCTGGCTGCTCATTCTCCTCGTCATCTTGGTCGTCGGCCAAGCGACAAAGCTGTAACCCCCGCCGGGCTGCGAGCCCGGCCGCTCATCCGAGGGATCCACTGCATGCCCAGTTTCGCATACCAGGCAAAAGATGCCAGCGGCAAGTCCGTCAACGGCGTCATCGAGGCGGAGAACGAACGCGTCCTGCGTGCCAAGCTCCGCGAGATGAACTACTACGTCACCGGAATCACCCAGAAGCAGACGAGTGGCCTGAACGCCGACGTCTCGGCCGTCTTCGGGGGTGTGCTGGGAAAGATCAAGGGGGTCAGCGAGCAGGCGCTGGTCGTCTTTGCACGCCAGTTCGCAACGATGATCAACGCCGGCCTGGCGATGGTGCGCTGCCTCGACGTCCTGGGGATCCAAACCGAAGACGCACAGCTGAAGCCGGTCATCGTCCAGGTGCGGCGCGAGGTGGAGGGCGGTTCGACGCTCGCCAACGCGCTGGCCAAATTCCCCAAAGTCTTCTCGCCGCTGTTCGTCAACATGGTCCGGGCGGGCGAGTTGGGCGGTATCTTGGACGAGGTGCTCAACCGGCTGGCCGGCTTCCTCGAGAAGGACTACAACCTGAAGAAGAAGGTCAAGTCGGCGATGACCTACCCGATGGTCATCCTCGTCATGGCCGTCCTCATCGTGCTCTTCCTCGTGACCTTCATTCTGCCGACCTTCGTCAGCCTGTTCGTCGGCATGAACATGAAACTGCCGCTGCCGACCAAGATCCTCATCGGGTTCACGAACGGTGCGCGCAATCCGGCCGTCATCGGCATCACCCTCGTCGTGCTCATCGTCAGCTTTATTCTCTTCAAGCGCTGGACGGCGACCCAGACCGGGCGCTATCAGTACGATAAGTTCAAACTCAAGCTGCCCGTCTTTGGCATGCTCATCCGCAAGGTTGCGATCTCGCGCTTTTGCCGGACGCTGGGCGCCCTGCTCCAATCCGGCGTGCCGATCATGCAGGCCCTGGAAATCGTCGGCAAGGCCTCGGGCAACGAGGTTGTGGCGGAGACGGTCGGCAAGGTGCGGGAGTCGGTGCGCGAGGGCGAATCGATTGCCGTGCCCCTCAACCTGTCGGGGCTCTTCCCGCCGCTTGTCACGCAGATGGTCGCGGTCGGCGAGGAAACCGGGAATCTGGACGGCATGCTCCAGAAGATTGCCGACTTCTACGACGTCGAGGTCGAGTACATGCTGGCCTCGCTGACGTCGCTGCTGGAGCCCATCCTGATCCTTGCGATGGGGTTCGTCGTCGGCTTCATCGTCATCTCGGTCTTCCTGCCGCTGTACCAGATCATCGGCAACATCAAGTAAGGCTCATGGCGACCGCCGTTGCGCCGCCCGGCGGAGAAAGCGAATTCGAGGCCTACGCGCGCACGCGCAGCCTCGAGCTCCGTGACCGGCTGATCCTGGAGCACGTGCCCCTGGTCAAGTCGATCGCGGCGCACTGCGCGCAACGCCGGGACCAGCGAGACGACCTGGAACAGGTCGGCTACGTGGGCTTGATCAAAGCCGTCGAGCGCTACGACCCGACCCTGGGCGTGCCGTTTGAGGCCTACGCGCGCACGATCATCACGGGTGAGATCTTCCACTACTTGAGGGACCTGGCTCCGGCGCTGCGGATGCCGCGCTGGTACCGCACGCTCAACCGCCGTCTGCACGAATCCCACGACCGCTTGCTGGCCAGCCTGGGCCGTGAACCCAGCACCGAGGAGCTGGCCGCCGACATGAACATCACGCTGGACGGTGTCCGGGAGATCCTTCGCTTGCGGGAGTCGTACAATCTGTTGTCGCTTTCCGAGCGCGGCCCCGAGCACGACACGCCGCGCTGGTCTGCCATCCGCAGCCTGCGGCACCAATCGTTTCGCCTGCCGGTGGAGGATCGCATCGCCCTGGATAGGGCCGTGGAGGGCTTGGCCGAGTTCGAACGTCGGGTTGTCGAACTGTTCTTCTATCGGGACCTAACCCAGACCGAGATTGCGCGGCGGCTGGGATTTTCGCAGAAACACATCTCCCGCACCCTGGCCAGCACGCTTCGCAAACTCAAAGCCGAGATCCGTTGACCCACAGTAGGCCGCCTGATCGGCGGGACGGCCGGCTCATCGGGTGGGGCGCCTTGCTGTTTGCATCCGGTCTGGGGGTGCTGTTGCGCGCCTGGCATCTCACAGCGGCCAGTCTCTTCACCGATGAGGCCTTTACGTTCGCGATCGCGGCCCGGCCCGTACCGGGTCTCGTGCACGACGTCACGGTGCACGATTTTCACCCGCCCCTTTTCTATCTGGTTACCCATGCGGCGCTGGCGACTCTACGTTGGATGCCGTGGGACTACCGGTACCTCATTTTGCCATGCGGACTGGTGACGATCGTTGGTACCTGGACCTGTGCGCGAACCCTCTTTGGTGAGACCGTGGCTGCAATCGCTGCCCTGCTCGTGGCGCTGTCCCCGGCTCTGGTCGTGTACGACCGTCTGTATCGCATGTATGCGCCGCTGGTGAGCCTTTCGGTCGTGTCCTGGTGGCTGCTCCTGGCGGCGCAAACCGCCCGTGCGGGACGGCAGCGATGGTGGTGGTGGGCGGGATATACGGGCGCCATCCTGCTGTTGGCCTACACACAGTACCTGGGTCTGCTTGTCATCGCCACTCAGGCCGGGTACGCGCTGGTTCGCCGCCGGGACGTGCCGGCGGCGCTCTGTGCATACGGTGTGCTGGCGTTGGGATTTGCTCCTTGGGTTCCGCACCTGCTGTATCAGCTGCCCGAAGGCGGCATGGCATTGAGCCGGCCGGGATTAGATGCGGGTCTGGCCCAAAGCATCCGGGAGGCATTTCTTCTGGGAGTGCCGGATGGGCTGCTGCCGGGGGCGGTTGCGCTCTGGCTGCCAACCGCCGTTGTCGCAGCGCTGACGGTCGCCGGCATGTGGTTGGGAAGGCAGTCCGCACTGCCCTGGTGGCTGGGGTGCCTGCCCCTTGCCGTTTGTCTCTCCATTGTTGCGCATCGCAATCTCGCGTATTTTTCGCGCTACCTGCTCATCGACATTCCCCCGCTGGCGGTAGCAACGGCGTTGCTTGCGCACCGGGCTTTCGAGACGCGAACTCGCATGGCGGCGGCGGGCGGCCTGTGTGCGCTGTTCGCAGTCTGCGCCGTGGGGTGCCGGAACGTGCTCTTTGATCCGTTTTACCAGTTCCCGGACTGGTACGCGGTGAACGCCGTGATGCTGCGCGCCGAACGACCGCACGACGCGATCATCTTGGACGCGGGGTATGAACTGCCCGTCGTGCGTGATTTCACGGCTTTCCGCCACCACACAATCCTCTCGTTCATGAACCCATCAGACTTTGCCCCGATTGAGGCGTGGGTTGCGGCGCACCCCGCCCGGCGCGTCTGGTACGTCGAGCACCAAAACTTCTACTGGGATGCCAACCGCCGGATCGAAGCGTCTCTGGCCCAACGCCCTCGCCTCCTGGCGGTGCGTTTTGCGCGTGCGTTGCCCGTCAACGCCGTGCGGGTGGAGCTGTTCGGCGCCCTGCGGGCAGGTACGCGGCTGTGAGCATGGTCGAAAGCGCGGGGACACCCCGGCCCTCCGTCTGGCGTGACGGCAGGGCGTGGCTGTGGATTGCCATTGCCGCCGGTGCGGCGTGCCGCTTTTGGGACCTCACGGGACAGAGTCCTTTCATCGACGAAGGCTGGGTGTTTCACATTGCCGAGCACGCGCCGCACGAAATCCTGCAGCTCGTCGCGCACACGGACTTCCACCCGCCCCTCTTCTACCTCGTCACCCATGCGCTGCTCGTCTGGCTGCGCTGGCCGGTCTGGGAGTATCGCTACCTGACTTCGACCTTCAGCCTCATTGGGATCGCGGCCACGTGGGGCATCGGCCGCCGCCTCTTTGGCCCGACTGCGGCCGCCGTGGCTGCACTCGGTGTGGCCCTGGATCCGGCTCTCGTGGAGTGGGATCGGCTGTATCGCATGTACGCCGTCTTGACGGCCTTGACGGCGCTCTCGTGGTGGCTCATCCTGGAAGCCGAGAACAGTGTTGGACGACGCCGCGCCTGGTGGTGGGCCGCCTACGCGCTGTGTGCGATTGCCTTGCCGTCTACGCAGTATGTCGGCGGCTTCGTGGTTGCCAGCCAAGGCCTGTATGCCCTCGCGGCGTGGCGGCGACGGTGGCCGGCATTGGTCGGTCAAGTCATGGCCGGGCTTGCGTTGCTCCCCTGGCTGTGGGCGGTGCGCATCCAGTATCCGCATGGAGGGCTGGTCGGCGACGTCCGTGCGCCCGGATTCTCCTGGGCGGCGCTCGTCCGATCGACGCTGGTCTACGGTGAGCCGCCGACGTGGATTGTGCACTGGCATTTCGATGCTCTCTGGACACTGGCCGTGCTGGGTGTCACCGCAGCCGGCGTCGTGCTGGCACGCGGCGGTGTGCTCGCACTGTGGCTGCTGCCGGCTGCGGCACAAGCAGCGCTCTCGTTTGCCTTGAGAAAAGATCTCGTGGTGCCCCGCTACCTGCTGTGCTACGTGCCGGCGGTGTGTCTGGCACTGGGGGTCGTGGTTGCGCGTCTGCTTGCCACGCCGTATCGTGTCGCAGCCGCTGCCCTGCTCGGAGGGTGGGGCGCGGTGTGTCTTGTGTGCGTCCCCAATTTGCTCTTCGTCCCGTACTACCAATTTCCGGACTGGTATCAAGTCAATGCACTTCTGTTATCACGCGAGCAACCTCAGGATGTCATCATCATGGTGCAGGGGGCTGAATACTGGGTCGTGCGCAATTTCAGCGCGTTCCGGAGTCACCCCATGAACGGACCGGCACTGCCGTCGGATATTCCGGGTGCCGTACGTTGGGTGGACACGTTCCCCCGGCGCCGAATCTGGTACATCGAAAATCAGCCCGGCTTCGCCGACCCGCAACGTGGTGTGCTTCGTCATTTGGCTGCCACGCGGCCGCTGCTCGGAGCCTGGCGTCAGAATCGAATGTTTGCAGAGGACGTTGTCCGCATTATGCTCTACGGTCCGCGACCAGCGGGACGAGCGCTATCGCGCCAGAAGAGCGTCGTGAAGACGAGGTCACCGTAGTTGGCGGCGGTCGTTTGCCATGTCACGTGGTGCGGATGCGAGCGGGCAAGTTCCTTGAAGGCGACGAGGTGAGGGTCGCATTCGAATGTTTGATAACCCACCAGCCAGACGCGTGGGTAGCGGCGCGCCAGGACGGCGTCGGCGCGAGCCTGACGCGCATTCGCGACCGCAAACACTGGGCGGCCAGTGACCGCCTTCGTTCCGATGAGCACGTAGTACACCATGCCGCTGTCCAAGATGATCGCATCCCCGGGATGCATGCGACCCTCCAAGAAAGCTCCGTAGCGCGTCCAATCCACCGGCATGTAGGAGGAGAGGAAGTGCTTGTCGACGGTGCCGGCAACGGCCAAGACCAGGAGGACGGCAGCGGCTGCGGGCGCAAGCGGCCGGGTCCGCAGACGCCCCAGGCCGGCAACGCCGGCTAGAGCCAGGAGGATGAGGCCGGGAATATCCTGGACGAAGTAACGCTGGCCGATCAACAACTTACCCGACACAAACGAGTACGTCATCTGGAGAACCAGGGGAGCATTGAGAGCCACAAGCAGCTGGTTTCGCATGGCGACGGCAGATATGAGTCCGGCTGCCACGAGCAGCCACAAGAAGGCAAGGAGAAGGGGCGCATATTCGAGATGCGGCGGTAACCCGTCAGTGAGGAGGATAGCGGGCAAGATCACGAGCGAGTCGAGGTGGCCTCGCAAGAAGTTGAAGGCGGTGCCGCCCAGGGCATATTGAGCCGCGAACACGGGCACCCACGGAGCAAACGCGAGCACGGCCGTCGTCCACGCAAGCCAGAAAGCACAAGCCCGGCTGCGGTACATGAGCACCCAGAGTGCCTGCGCGGCGATGACAAAAAAGGCCAGGTACTGGGTGTAGAGCAAGGCGACGGCTAAGGCACCGTATAGGACCCAGCGGCCGGCGCGGCTCGGATCCTCGAAGGCTCGGCACAGTGCGAGCCAGCTCAAGACCGTGAGCGCCCAGAGCATGGCGTACATTCGAAAAAAGCCGTCGAAGAACACGAGCACCGGGTTGAGGGCTGCGAGCAGTCCAGCCAGCCAAGCCCAGCTCCCCAGGATGCGGCGCCCCAGGCAGTAGGTGGCTGCGACACCAGCAACGCCAAAAGCGGCGCTGACGGTTCGCAGGAGGTATGCACGCGATGTGACCTCGAGTAAGAGGTGCCCGATCAGATAACTCAACGGGGGATGGAAGTCCCCGACGCGCAGCAGGTGCAGGAGCGCGGGGACCGGATGTACGGCGACGAAGAAGGTGAAGGCCTCATCCGGTATCGTCGCGTGCTCATACAGGCCGGTGCAGCGGGCAACCACGGCGACGAGGATGACTAGCCAGAAGGTGGCTTTGCGGTATACCGGGGTGCCTCCGGCGACGCTCGTCACATATCATATGTCGGCCAAAAGAGGCAGGCGGCCAGCGTGCAGCCCAGCTGGGGTTGAATCCAACTGTCCGGCGGCATCCACTGTCCCGGCACCCGCTCGGACGCCATTGGGGAACCCGCAAGGTGTGCGTTTGGTCACGCGGCCGAAAGTCTGGAAGATGTCCATCCTGGGCATAACAGCGGTTGGGGGAGAGACAGCGAAAGCCGACCGCCGCGGCGCGGGGGGAGGGAAGCCCGTGCGGGCGGAGCATCGGAAGGGCCCGAGGTCATGGCTAGGTCGCTTGCTCTGACCAGTTGTGAATTCACATCCAAAACGAAAGGGTTTAGGATCTTCATGAAGAGACTGCAAAAAGGATTCACGCTCATCGAGTTGATGATCGTGATTGCGATTATCGCCATTTTGGCGGCGATTCTGATTCCGAACTTCCTGCACGCCCGTGCCGAGTCTGTGACGGCGGCATGCGAGGGGAACGAGAAGCAGATTGCGACAGCGGAGGAAGAGTACGCGGTGGACCATGGCGGCGCGTATGCCAATCCGCTGAGCAATCTGACGACGCCGTACCTGAGTGTCGTGGTCACAGATCCGGTGAAGGCCGGCAATGCGTACACGATCACGGTACCGGGCCCGAACGCGGCTTACGACGGTTCCTACCAGATTGCCGACGCTGGCGGGCACGACGAGACAACGACGACCAACCTCACCCAGGAGAACACCACCAACACCGCGTGCTCGGCGTGCACAAGTATCGTGTACGACCAGGCCTCGGGTATTCACGGCCAGTAGGGAACTATAGCTCACACCGATACCATGCCCACACCCGCTAGGGTGTGGGCATGTTTTTTGGCATCCCGCAGGGGGACACTGCGCGGGGAGAACCGGTTGATGGCCGTCACTCGTGGAACGAGACCGTCCAGATTTCGTGCCCTGGGGTATTACAAATAATGACGTGGAAAGCAAATCTGTGCCGCCTGGCCGGTTATGTGCGGGCCCGCGGGGGTTCACCCTGGTGGAGCTGATGATCGTCGTCGCGATCATTGCCATTTTGGCCGCCATTCTCATCCCGAACTTTTTGCACGCCCGAGCCCAATCGGCCACCTCGGCTTGCGAGATGAACGAAAAGCTCATTGCGACCGCCGAGGAGGAATACTCGGTCGACCACGGCGGTCAATACGTGGTGCTCAGCTCGCTAACGACCCCGTACTTGTCGAGCATCGTGACCGATCCCGTCCAGGCCGGGAAGACGTACTCGATTACCCTAACCTTTGGTGCGTACGGTTCGTATCAAATTTCCGACAGCGGCGGTCACGATTCGACGACGATGTTGCAGGTTCTCAAAGATGGCAGCACGACTTCGTGTACGAGCTGCACCAGCGTCGTCTACGATCAAAATTCAGGGATTCGCGGCCGCTAGGGTGCGCCGCTAGGCTGCGCGTGGCATGGGCAGCGTGGTGCCGATTCCCATCGCCGTACTCCTGGGTCTCGTCGTCGGCTCGTTCCTCAATGTCGTCATCGTTCGGCTACCTGAAGGCCGCTCCGTTGTGTTTCCGGCGTCGCACTGCCCGCGCTGCGGGCGGACGCTGCATGCATGGGAAAACATCCCGGTCCTGTCGTGGATCGTTTTGCGGGGGCGCTGCCGCGGTTGCAAGGCCGAGATCTCGTCGCGCTACCCGATGGTGGAGCTGGCGACCGCGGCGCTGTTCGTCCTCGCAGCAGCCGAATGGGGAGCAAGCCTGCAGGCGCTTGAGGCATGTGTCGCGGCGGCGTTGCTGGTTGCCACGTTGTACGTCGATGTCGATCACCTGCTGATTTTGGACAGCGTCCTGATGCCGGCGGCGCTGGCGGGCGTGGCCTGCGCGCTCGGGCTGGGCGCCCTGCGCGAGAGCTTGGAGGGCGGCCTCGTCGGGGTCGGAATCTTCGGGCTCCTGTTCGCCCTGACGCGGGGAATGGGGCTTGGCTTCGGCGATGTGAAGCTGGCGGCAGTCTTGGGCATCTTTTTAGGGCCGGCTGCGGCGATCGCGGCGTTTGTCGTTGCCTTCCTGGTTGGGGCGGCGTGCGCCGTACCGGTGTTGGTGGCGCGGCGCAGGGGTGGCAAGGACGTTTTGCCCCTGGGACCGTTCCTCGTAGTTGGCGCGACCGTGATGCTGTACGCTCCGGGCCTGGTGTGGACCCCGTACTCCCTCTACCAGATGTTCCTGTATCGTCACCTAGGCGGCTTCTGAATCCGTCCGGACGGACTTTAACACCGGGCTGTGACTGCCGATACTCAAAGACAAGCGCCCCCAGTGCGCCCGCGGTCTTGCTTCAATGCGGCCGCCGCATGTGTTAGTCGGCTATGGAGTGACACCGGTGCAAAAGACGTTTGACAAGCCTCTGGACGCCGTGCTCCTGAAAAAAGTACCGCTTTTCTCGGAGTTCAGCGACGAGGATTTGGCCGCCATTGCGGCGCTCATGCAGGGCCGCCGCTATGCAAAGCATGCTGTTCTGGTGTATGAGGGCGATCCGGGCGACTCGTTGTACATCGTCGTGAAGGGGAACGTCGCGGTAACTCGAGTCTCCAACGAAGGCAAAGAGAGCATCCTGTCAATTCTCAAGGAAGGCGACTTTTTCGGCGAGATGGGCGTGTTGGACGCCTCCCCCCGCTCGGCAACAATCAAGGCCTTGGGGGATGTCGAGGTTGCGCTCCTGGCGCGCAAAGACTTCGTCGAGCTTCTGGGCCGCAGTCCCCAGATGGCCTTGCGTATGGTTCTGACGCTCTCCGCGCGACTGCGGGCGACAAACCAGGCGATGCAGGCGGCCTCGTATCAGGACATCCGGACGCGGCTGGCCTCCCTGCTCCTCAATCTGGCCAAGAATTTCGGGGAACGCGCCGAGGGTGGGACGCGCCTGACGCTGCGCCTGACAAATCAGGAAATGGCCAACATGATTGGCACGACGCGCGAGACGGTCAATCGGATGCTCAACCGTTTCTGGGATGAGAAACTCATCGATATGCGCACAGCCAACATCGTCATCACCGACCCGGATAAACTCCAAGCCATCGTCAAGTAGCCATGCTGAGCAGGGGCGCCGCCCCTAGGCGCGGGTTCCCACCATCCGCGATGCGGGAGATGTCCCGAAGGATGGATTCTGCTGGCTAGCGAGAGCTCCAACACGACCCGAAGGTCCAAGGCTTCCCGGCCATGTCAGGGTCTAACGTTGGGCGATGGGGGTGCCGATGATTCTGTGTGAGGGGAGCTCTCGGGACCACCTCGCGCCGGGCATTGTGAGCGCAGGGTGTCGAGAGGCATGATGACCGCATGTCGTTTGTGAGCAAGTTATTTCGGCGTGCCGCCACCAAGTACGTTGGGATTGATTTTGGCTCGTACGAGCTGAAGGCCGTCCAGTTTGCACCGTCGACGCGGGGTCCGGTATTGGAGCACGTGTACCGCGTCAGTACGCCCGCCAACAGCATCAAGGACGGCGTGGTGACCGATCCCCAGCAGGTCGGCGAAGCCTTGCGGTCGCTCATCGCGGACGGTGCGTTTACCGCACGCCGCACGGTTACCGCGGTCTCGGGACCGACGGTCGTCGTGCGGCAAGTGACGATGCCGGTGATGAGCGAGCGCGAACTGCGGGAATCCACCAAGTACGAAGCAGAGAGGTTTCTGCCCTACGCGGTCGAGGAGGCGCAGATCGACGCAAAAATTTTGGGGAAGACCGAGGACGGGCAGAACATGGACGTCCTGATCGTTGCCGCGCAGAAAGACCTCGTGACGTCGCAGATGAGTGCCCTCCAGTTCGGGGGCCTCACGCCGGCCGTCGTCGAGGTGGAGCCGTTCTCGATGGTACGGGCGATGATTGCGCCCGACGAGCGGCAGTTCGAACAGAATATCGCCATCATCAACGTTGGTGCGGCCTCGACAAGCATCAACATCACGAAGGGCGGGTTCGTACCGTTCACGCGCAACGTGCCGATCGGGGGCAACGCCATTACGAAGGCCATCGCCAACGGTTTGAACGTGTCGCTGGACGATGCCGAGAAGATGAAGCGGGAGAAGGCCAAGATTCTCTCCCAGCAGGACACGGGGCCCGTTCCGCCCACGGTGACCAGGATCTTCAACGTCATCACGCCGCCGCTCACCGAACTGGTCACGGAAATTCACAAGTCGCTGGATTACTTCCGGACCCGCTTCCGGGGCGAAACGATCGAAGGCGTCATTTTGGGCGGCGGGTCGAGCCGGCTGGAGAATCTGGATGCCTTCCTCAGTCATGAGCTGGGTCTGCCGGTCGTGGTCGCCAACCCCCTGGAGCGAGGCGTCTACGACCCGGCCGACTTCCCAGCCGACTTCATCCGTGATGCCGGGCCTTCCATGATCGTCGCCGCAGGGCTCGCGCGGCGCGACGTCGAGAACCAGAGCCGTTCGGGCGCGGCGGCATGACGTACGCGTTCGTGGTGGGAGCACGCTTGTGATTGATATCAACCTACTCCCCTCCGCGCAGCGGCGACCGTTTTTTACGCTGGACCGGACCTTCGGGGTGGGCTTGGCGCTGCTGGCTGCCGAGCTCGTACTGTTGCTGGTCTTCGTCGCCGTCGAAAACGCTCAGATTAACCGGCTGAACGCGCAAATCGCGGATTGGCAGCAGCGCGTGGCCCAGGTGCAGCAGCAGGTCAAGGAAGTCAGCGACCTGCGCGACCAGGTGGCGCAGCTGCGGGCCAAGGCCGATTTGCTCGAGCGGATCAAGCAGAGCCCGGTCCAGTTGGCTGAAATCCTCGACGAGATTGCCGACAACACGCCACACGGTGTCTTCTACAAGAGCATCACGATCGTCCACCCAGCGTCCGGCGGGTCCGTGACGTTGGCGGGCGATACAGCGACGTACCGCGAGGTGGCGGATCTCATGCTCAACCTGGACGGATCGCCCATTTTCGGGGATGCCGTCCTCACGACAAGCTCGCAAGCCGTCTCACCGGCGCAGCCGAGCGGCGGGGACGTCCAATTCTCGGTTGTCGGGACCTTGAGCCCGGCCGTGACGGGAGAGCAGCAGTGAATCAGCAGCCGAACAACGTCAGCCGCATTCTCATCGTGGCGGCGGTTCTGCTTTTGGTCTTCATCGCCGCGTACTTTATGACGGTCCAGCCGAAACTGACACAGGTGGCGGCCTCGCGCCAACAGCTGGACACCCTGCAGTTGCAGTACGCGCAGCTCAAACAGGTCGCCGACCAAAAACCCCTCTACCTGGCCCTGATTAAGCAGATCCAGGGACGTTTGACGGGCGTCGAGCTGACCGCGGACCCGCGCACCTACATTCCGTCCTACCTGAAACAGATCGAGGCGTTGGCGACGCGTGACGGCCTAGTCGTCACGTCGATCGTGCCGGCTCCGGAAGCGACGCCGACCCCGTCGGGGTCGCCCTCGCCCGGCGCGGTGCCGACGGGCGCCGCCGCCCTGCAGAATGTGCCCGTCGTCGGAGCACCGTTACGCAGCGCCGGGCGTGCTCTGGGTGCGTCCAATGCGCAGGCGCAGGCGGAGAACGGACAAATGCCGGGCGCCTCCCCGGCCCCCGCCCTGCCGGGAGCAACGCCGATACCGGCTGCGTCTGCAGCGCGGGCTGTGCCGGCCACCGCAACGACCTCGCCTCAAGAAAACGCCATCGTCTATCTGAACGAACAATTCCAAACTGTGCACGTGGATATGGAGATGAGTGGGACGTTTGCCGATCTGCGCCGCTTTCTGCGGGATCTGAATAAGTTTCCGAAGCTGGTCGGCGTCGGCAACGTTACCCTGACCGCCCAGCAAGCGCCGGTCGGTGAGACGCCCAAGCTGCATATCGTCCTGCCCATCAATCTGTACCGTCTCAGCGCGGGCAGCGTTGGGCCGTCACCAACTCCCGCTCCCGACGGAGGTACGATCTCGCAATGAGACTGGGATACCTCGCGTTTGGATGCGGCATGTGCCTTGCCGTTGCGGCATGTGCAAGCGCACCGCCGCCGGCGCCGGTCGCCGTCAGGCCGCAGCAAATGATGACACCGCCGCCCGTGACGACGACCCCGGTGCCGGTCGTCCGGGCACGGCCTATCCCCGGCGCCGGCCGGCCGGATCCGTTCGTGGCGCTCTTCGGCCCGCCAACGGGCGGACAACCGGCCCCGCCGAAAGTGGCCGTCTCATCCTTCCCCAATATCCCGACTCTGCCCGGTTTCCAAAGCGCGCCGGGTGCCGGCGGCATCTGGTCGGACGTCCATTTGACGGGCGTGCTCGTGCACAACGGGTACACGGCAATCGTGGAGACTGGCGGACGCTCGTACTTCGTTCGGCCGGGGGACAGCATTGACGACAAGTTCCGGGTAGTCTCGATCGGCCCAGATTCCATCACGCTTGCGACACCGACAGAAGAACGACACTTCTTGCTAGGGGGTTAAACAATGCATCCGCATTTTCGCTTGACGTCGGCCTGGTTGGCGGGAACCAGCGTGCTCATCCTAGGGCTCGCCGGCCTGTGCGCGGCCCGAGCGGCTGACGGTCCTGCGGCGACCGTCTCGTACGGAACGCACAACGGGGCGTTTGAGGTCTCTGTGGTCGCACCGGGTCCGATCAGCACGAAGGTGAGCCGCTATGCGGTCGACGCTGAGCGCGGCACGGTGGACGTCGTCGTCGATGTCTCGCCCGCCTCCTACGACGGGCAGACGAAGGTCATCGGATTCTCCCGCGGCCAGCTGGAGCAAGTCCGTGTCGGACAGTTGTCGACCTCGCCGGCCGTCATGCGGATCGTTGTCGAAGCCTCCGGCACGCCGCACTACGACGTGGAGCGCAGCGGTCCCGGGAAACTGACCCTGCGTGTTCCCACCCAGCAGGCGGCGTTTACGCTGCCGCCGCAGCAAGCGGTGGCGGCGGCGCGCGCGGCGAGCCAACGGCGGGATGTCGCGTTAAACGCCCCCGCGGGGGCGGCAAAGCCGCCAAGTCCGGCACGACCGCGGGTCGCCATCCAGCGGTTTGCCGCGCCGGCACATGCCGCGCCGCGGACCGTGGCGGCGGCAGGAGTGCAAACGTCCACCGTTCGTAGGGCGACTCCGCCGCGGCGGGTTGCCGTGTCCAAGCCGGCAGTGGCCTCGCGACCTGCGGTCGTCGCCATGGCGACACCCAATCCCTGGCTGCCTGGCGGCAAGTACTACTGCAAGGTGCCGAGTAAGCATGGCGTCGGGGCAGGGACGATGGCGTCGCACGAGGCGGCAGCCCCGCGCCGCGCGGCCGCGACGGCGGCACCGGCAATGGGCATGCCCTTTGAAAGCCGCAACGTCAGCCTGGATGTCAAGAACGCCGACATTCTTGACGTGCTGCGTCTGCTAGCCAGTCAAAGTGGCCAGAACATCGTTGCGACCCAGAGCGTCAAGGGGACGGTCTCCGTGTCGCTGCACGATGTTCCCCTGACGACCGCTCTCGACCTCATCGTGCGGACAAACGGACTGGACTACCGGCGGCTGGGCAACATTTACGTCGTCGGCACCTCCGACGATTTGAACAAGGAGTTCGGCTCCGTCGGGCAAGAGGCGACGCAGACGGTAGCCTTCCCGATCAAGTACGCTAATCCGGCGGATCTCGGGAAGCAGCTGGGCAGCGTCATTCCGGCCTCGTCGTATACCATTGATCCACGCACGGATACGGTTATCGTGACCGGGACTCCGGATATCATCCAGTCGGCGCGCAACTTCTTAGCGCTGTCGGACGTCCCCGCACCGCAGGTCGTCTTCGAGGTCAAGGTTCTCGACGTAACGCGGGACGCCAATTCGAACGTGGGTGTCAACTGGTCGGGCGCCTCGCCCTTCGACCTGTTCGAGAACTGCCTGGCGTGCTCGGCGGGTCAAACCGTGCCGGTGCAGACGGTGAGCGGGAACCCCATAGCGCCCCAGCCCTTCACGCGCAACGCGATCTTCATCCAGGGAACGCTCAACTACCTCATCTCCCACAACGAGGCCACGGTGCTCGCAAATCCGCGCGTTGCGGCGCTGGATAACCAACCGGCCAACCTGCTTGTCGGCCAGACGTACCCCATCGTCTACTACGATCCGCGGTCCGGTCAATTCCAAGCGCAGTACATCGACATCGGCGTCAAGATCATCATCACGCCGGTCATCAACACTGACGGCTACATCACGACGCAGATGCACGTCGAGCGCAGCTCGATCGTGGGTTTGGTGCAGAACTTCCCCATTCTGGACAACCGCAAAGTCGAATCGACGCTGCGAGTCAAGGACGGAGATACGATCGTGCTGGGCGGCCTGCTCGACGACGAGAGCACGACGACCGTCAGCAAGGTGCCGCTGCTGGGGGACATCCCGATCCTCGGGGCGTTCTTCCGCAACGTGCAGCGCACCAAGACCCACGAGGAAGTGGTCTTCCTCATCACCCCGCACATCGTGGGAGACCACTAAGGGCACAGGCGTCCGAGCCATTGCGACGAGACCGTGCCGCCGGGCACGGTCTCGTCGCGTCTGCCTGCCTGGCGGTCGCCCATACGGCGCACGCTGCGGGCTTGACCGGCTCGGCCGACGGGGGATCGTGTCCACGGCGGCATGGGGGTCGCAGCCTCGTGAGGAATCGCGGACCTATGTTTCGCTACATGACGGCCGGTGAATCGCACGGCCCGGCGCTGGTGGGGATTGTCGACGGCCTGCCGGCCGGGCTCGCCATCGACGTGGACGCCGTGAACCGCGGGCTGCGTCTGCGTCAGGGCGGCTATGGGCGCGGCGGGCGCATGAAAATCGAGCAGGACGAGGTGGAGGTCCTGGCCGGAGTCCGCGGCGGGCGAACGCTGGGTTCGCCCGTGGCGCTTGTGATTCGCAACCGCGACTACGAGAACGTCCGGGCCCTCATGGATCCCTTGACGGGTGGCGGTGAACCGATCACCCGGCCGCGCCCGGGCCACGCCGACTACGCGGGAGCACTCAAGTACCGGCACCGCGACCTGCGCAACGTCCTGGAGAGAGCCAGCGCGCGCGAGACCGCGATGCGCGTCGCGCTGGGCGAGCTGGCACGCCAGTACCTGGCTGTGTTCGGCGTCACAGTCGTCGGCCACGTCGTCCAGATCGGGGAGGTCAGGGCTCGCCCCTTGCACGGTCGGCCCGATATTGACCATATAGCATCATCTGCCGTCCGCTGCGCCGATCCGGAGGCTGAGACGAAGATGATCGCGTGCATCGACGAAGCGCGCCGCGCCGGCGATACGTTGGGTGGGGCATTCGAGGTCATCGTGAGCGGCGTACCGGCCGGCATTGGCGGAAACCGGCAGCCCTGCGATCGGCTGGATGCATGCTTGGCGGCGGCGCTCATGAGCATTCAAACGGTAAAGGCGGTCGAAGTGGGCGAGGGCATGTGGGTCAGCGAGGTGCGGGGCAGTCAGGCGCACGACACCTTCATACGTGACGCCGGGACCGTCCGGCGGGCGACCAATCGCGCCGGCGGTATCGAGGGCGGCATTGCCAACGGTGAAGATATTGTCGTCCGCGCTCGGCTAAAGCCCATTGCCACTCTCATGCGACCGCTGGCGTCGGTGGATCTTGCGACCGGTGGGGATGCTCCGGCGGCCGTCGTGCGCAGCGACGTGTGCACGGTGCCTGCGGCGTCGGTGATCGGTGAAGCGATGGTGTGTCTGGAGCTGGCTCGACATTTTGCCGACAAGTACGGAGGCGACTCGGTCGAGGAAGTGCGTGAGCATTTTGCCGCCTCGCAGGCGGGTGCAGCGGCAATCCTACGGAAGGACTAGAGGCGGGATGGCGAGCGGCGGACGCAGCGAGGGCAGGGCAGACGGCGCTTCCGTGCAGCGCGTGCAGGGGCTCTTGGCTCAAGCCCGCCAACAGTTGATCCGCAACAACCCCAAGAGCGCCGCCGCTCTCTTGAAGGATGTTGTGGGCCTGCCGGATTGCCCGGCCGAAGCCAGGCTGGAAGCGGCCAAAATGCTGGCCGCGGCCGGCGAAAATGCGGAGGCCGCAGCGGCGTACTTGAGCGCGGGCCTGGCGCTCTTATACGATCACGGGGACATGGCCCGGGCACGCCAGGCGTTTGCGACGGCGCACAGTCTGGATCCGCAAAACGTTGACGTGATCTTCCACCTGGGTCAAGCCGACGTCGTGGAAGGCCGGACGCAGGATGCCCTCGCCAAGTTCATCGATGTCTTGCGGCGTTCGAACCTCAAACACACCCCGGCCTTGTTTGAGGCAGGCTGCATCTACCAAGCCAACGGGCAGTACGATCAGGCCATCCTGGCGTTCAAAAAGGTGCTGGATCGAGAAAAGCACCACATTCAGGCGATCGTGCATATGGGCCAGCTGCACCAGATCAAAGGCATGCTGCCCGAAGCGATCAACTACTATCTGCAAGCCGCGCAGATTACGCGGGACGCCCAGCAGACCGGGACGACGCGTCAGATCTTGAACATGGTCCTGGCGATCGAACCCTCACATGCGCGCGCGCGGAGCATGCTGGCGGATCTCGACGAGACAAAGGAGGACGAAGAAGCGCCTGCCACGCAGGCTGCGGCGCCGGACTCAGCTGCGCCACCCACGTCTGCGGCCCTGGAGGCTGCGGTTGTAGAACGCGTACCCCCGACCGTCGGCTCCCGACCATCGGCTGAAGCCGAGCCTGAGGTCCAGACGTCGCCTGCCCAGATGCAGACCGCGCAGATCGAGGCCGAGGTGGCGCCGGTTGCCGCCGCGAGGGAGGCAGCACAGTCGGAGCTCGCTGCGTTACAGGCAAAGATTGCGGCTGCGCGAGAGGAGCATCGTGTCCAGGCTGCCGCGGCAGCCGACGCCGAGCGCGTGCGACGCGAGGTCGAACAGGCAACGGCGGAGCTCGACGAGCGGCTGCGTCAGCTCCAAGGGATTGTGGCTGCCGCCGAGCAGGAGGCGGCGGCGCTTGAATCCCGGCGGACATCGCTGGCGGACTTAGAGCGGGCCGCGGCAATGATGCGTGAAGCCGCGGCCGAAGAGGAAGCGCGGGCTGAAGCGGCGCGGGCGCAGGCCGCGCAGGCGCAGCGTCTGCAGGCCGAGCATGAGGCCGCGCTGGCGGAGCTTGCCGCGCGGCGGCGCCGTGCGGAAGAAGAACTGAAGCGGCTTGAGGCACAGCTTGCGGAAACTGCCCGCGTCAAAGATGCCACGAGAGAGCGGGCGGAGTCCTCGGTCGCGCAGCTCGAAGCAAAGGCACGGGCGCTGCGCAAGCAGGTGGAAGCCGACGAAGAGCGCCGGGTGCGCGCCGCCGCAGCGGCTGAGGCTGCGGCAAAGCGCTTGGCCGAGCTTGAAGAACAGATTGCCGCGGCCCAGGCCAAGGTGCAGACGGCGGGTGCCGACCTCAGGGACATTGTCGACCAGACGCGGGCAACGCAGGCGCAGACCGCAGATCTAGCGGCGCGCCTGGCGGGGTTGCAAGCCGACATTGAGGCGGCGGAGGCGAAG
Source organism: bacterium (assembly GCA_902812405.1). Lineage (GTDB taxonomy): Bacteria > Vulcanimicrobiota > Vulcanimicrobiia > Eremiobacterales > Eremiobacteraceae > CADDZI01. The sequence continues at coordinate 20,711 of CADDZI010000020.1, forward strand.
AAGCGCAGCCTTGAGGATTCGATAGCGCGCCTGAAGCCGCTTGCGACGGCGGCCGAGCGCCGGAAGACGGAGGCCGAGAAGGCCGCAGCCGATGCGCAGCGCCGTTTGGAAGAATCGGCGGTTCGGTCGGATGCCGTCGAGGCTGGGCGGCGAGAGGTCGAGGAGGCCCTGGCCAAGACGAAGTCCCTTGTCGCCGCTGCCGAGCAGCGGCGCGCTCAGGCCGAAGCTGCGGCCGAGAAGGCGGAAGCACTGCGGGCGAAGCGGGAGCAGGATGCGGAAGCTCTGGCAGCGCGCGTCAGCGCTCTCGAGGAGGCCCTTGTCGCCGCCGGCGAGCGAGCCAAGGCGGCCGAAGCGCAGAAACTGGTGTTGGAAGAGCTGGCCCGCAAAATTTCCGAGGAGAAGGCGCAGCTGGCCGAGCTGGAAGCGCAGCGCGCGTCGGTGCGCCGCGAAGTTGACGAGCTTCGGGCGGCTGTGGAGGCGGCACGCGAGACCGCCGAGACGGCTGCCGAGGCCTCGGCCGGCGGTCGCGACGTCATGTCCACGCCACATCCAGCCTCATGTGGAGAGGCAGAAGCGATTGCGGCCATCGTGCCGGTCGAGGTGTGCGGTGAAGCGCTGCGGACGATCGAAACCCTAGCGGCAGACGGCGAACTACCGATTGAGACTGCGACACACCTGGCTGGCTTGATCCACGAGGGTCGCGCTCCGCAAGCGCTCCGGGAGGCGCGCAAATTGGCGAACCTGGCGGCCTTACCGGGACCGTATCTGCTGGTCTGCGGCGACTTGGCCCGGGACATGGGAGATATTGCCGCAGCACGGCAGGCGTACGAGATGTTGGTTCTTGCCGCCCCCAAGAAGGCGCCACTGGCACAGGCGCGCATGGGCGAACTCTTTTTGGCATTTGCGCAGCGGAGCACGGCCGCGGCCCTGGCCCGAGACGACGCGCACTTTACAGCCGTCACGGACCCGCACAAAGCGGTCGAGACATACGCCGAGCTCGTGGCCCGGTTCCCGGATGACCCGGTTTTCCGGGAAGAGCTCGGCATGCTGCACGCGCAGCTTGGCAATGAGACAGCCGCAAGCCTGGCACTGATCCGGGCCATGGAGGACTACCTAGGCAACGACGACGTGGCGCACGCCGTCGCACTGGCACCCAAACTGCTCGCATTGCGCCGAGACGACGGGGCGGCGTGGGAATTGGTGGCCAAGGCGTACGAGCGGGCGGGCCGCCCGGGCGATGCACGCCAGGCGTTAGACCAAGCCCTGCACTGCTACCAATCGGCCATGCGGGCGTCGGACGTTGAGCGGGTGTGCCGGCGGTTGGCCGAGACAGCGGACGACCCGGTACAGTACCGGAAGCTCTTGGCCGGACTCCTCCGTGAGGCCGGCGACAGCGTGGGGGCTGCGGAGCAGCTGTGCGATGCGGCGGAACGTCTCATTGGGTGGTCGCGTGCCGCCGAGGCTGCGGTGCTGCTGGATGAGGCCATGGGCATTGCAGGACGCGACGCCGCAGTCGCGGGCCGGGTTGAGGTACTGCGGGAACGGGCGTCGGGTATTGCGCGCGCGGTGGACGAAGCCGCGCGCGGGGATCTGTTGGTCGGCAAGGGAGACTACGTGCGGGCTATTGAGGCCTACAGGAAGGCGCTACAGGAAAACCCGCACGATGCGAACGTCGCGTACCAGCTGGCATGTCTGCTGATGGATCATGCCGGGGATAATGCGGAGGCCGAGAAGCTGTTAGTATCCGCATCGGAGTTGCGCCCGCACCATGCGGCAACGCGGTATCGCTTGGCCGTCGTGAAAGCAGCGCGCGGCGAGGTGGCTCAGGCGGTCGAGTTGCTCATCGCCTTGGCGCGTTTCGATGAGGCCAACGCGGATTTCATCGAGCAGTTTGTAGAACGCTTGGAAAAGGACGCCGAGCGGGGTGACGCGGCGGCAAAGTACAGGCTGGGTATCGCGTACCGCGAACTGGGGCGGGTGGACGAGGCGCTGGTCATCCTTCAGTCGATCCAGCGCGAGCCGGAGTATGTCGTTGTGTGCCACAACGCGATTGGCCTGTGTCTGCAGCGCCAAGGCTTGGATACCGCCGCCGCCAAGCGCTTCAGCAAGGCCATCGAAACGCCGGGCTACCCGGAGTGGCAGTACCATGAGGCGCTGTACAACTTGGGGGCGCTGCACGAAGCCAAAGATACTCCCGAATCGCTGGCTCTTGCGCTTTCCTCGTACGAGGAGCTGTACGCCAGCGACTGCACGTACAAGGATGTTGCAGATCGCATCAAGGCTGTGAAGGCGCGTCTGGGGGCGAGCGACCGGCCCAAGGTCAAGCGTCTGCCGACGCGTGCGGCCGAACACGGGCAGTAGGCGGGCGTCCGGTTCGGTAGGTCCGTGGCGCCGGCCGGAGGCCGTGGGCCACGATGGACTCATCTCATCTAACGGGGCTGCCCGCAAAAGCCGATGACTACACTCGGGGGATGATTTCGGCCGGCCCGTCGGCATGCTCCCAAGCCGCCAGGGTCGTTCCGGCTTTTGATTTGTGAACGCACATCCGCGTCGCAGCTCAGGACGGCTCAATGTCGCCGCGTCGTAGTGCTTGGGGACGCCCTCCGTACAGAGGTCAGGCGTTTCATCCGGCCCGGCGGGGACACCCCTTGCAGGTGGCACTGGCGGTGGTCCTCGTTGCTTCCCTCTGCGTGCTCGCCATGTCGGGTATCACCCGCTATGCGGTCGGCGAACCTGTCATTCCACCCGCCCTGGCCAGGCTGATCGACCGGCCGGAAGCTAGTCTGCCGCCCGGGATGACGTACAATTTTGCCGTCATCGACCCCTCGACCAAGCGTGACCTGAATGTGCTTCCGGAAGTGGGTACCATCGAACTGCGTCTGGCCGTCACAAACGACTCGGCGCTGCCCATGACGATGCACTTTCCGACCGGCCGGCAGTGCGAGTTCATCGTACGTCGCATCTTTTACTACGTTGACGGTCTCTTTGCCATACCGTCGGAAGTCTGGCGCTCGACATACTTTCACATTATTTCCCAGAGGCCGTCGGTTCTTGTTCTGCAGCCCGGGCAGACCAAGGTGTACACCGCAACCTTGACGCTCAATGCTCTCAACGCGCTGCAACTGCCGCCCGGGCGCTACCGCCTCATCGCCAATTTCGACGGCTGGCAGACCTCCCTGCCGATGGACAAGCCGCTGTAAGTCCCGCACCGTCCGCCGCAATAAGGAGGGAGCGCCCAGGGACCGAAAGAGGAGCGGCGTGAACATTGCATTGACCGGCTTCATGGGTGCCGGCAAGAGCACAACGGGCCGGCATCTGGCGGCGCTTCTGGGGTTTGACTTCGTCGACACCGACCAGGAGATCGAGCGGCTCTACGGCCCCATCCGCACGATCTTCGCCGAGCGGGGAGAGCGTTTCTTCCGGTGCATTGAAGAGCGGGCCGTGCGGTCCGCGAGCCTACGCGACAAGAGCGTCATTGCCGTCGGCGGCGGCGCCGTGCTGTCGGCTCGGAACCGGCGTGCACTGAAGGCAACCGGGTACGTCGTCTACCTCGCGCTGAGCCCGGAGGAGGCCTGTCGCCGCATTGCCGGCCGTGGTGAGAGGCCGCTCGTGGGCGACAGCCCGCAGTTCTCCCGCGTGCGGCATCTCATGGTGCGGCGCCTGCGCGCCTATGGCGAGTGCGACGTAAGCGTCTGGGTGGAAGGACGAAGCCCGCCTGAGGTGGCCACGCTGATTGCACGCTGGTTTGAGAGCCGGCAGGCGCAGGGTGCCGGATGTCGGTGATGCGCGCCGTCGAAGGTTTGCCGTATCCCGTCGTCTTCAGCGATGACGCACCGGTCGATGTGACTCGCCTGATTGCGGGTTGTGCGAGCAACGCGGTCGTCGTCGCAGATGAGGCTGTCGCCGCACGGGCGAATGAGATCGCAGCCCACCTCTCCGAAAGGGGTGTCGAAGCAGGACCGGTTGCGGCCATCGCCGGGGGCGAAGAAAGCAAGAGGTGGGAATCGGTGGCTGCGATCCACGACGCGTTGGCACGCAGATACGCGGAGCGATCCTGGATCGTCGTCGCCGTGGGGGGCGGCATGCTGACGGATGTCGCGGGATTTGCCGCCGCGACCTACATGCGTGGGTTGCGCTGGCTTGCAGTTCCAACGACGCCGGTGGGCATGGCGGATGCGGCGGTGGGCGGGAAAACCGCCATCAACCACGCGCTGGGCAAAAACCTCATCGGTGTGTACTGGGACCCGGTCGCGGTCGTGGCGGACGTCGCCGCACTGGCGACTGTGCCGCGCAGGTCGTTCGCCGATGGGATTGCGGAAATGGCGAAAGCTGCGATTGTCGGGGATAACAGCCTCTTGGATGAGCTTGGGACATTGCCGAGATTGCCGGACGATGCGGCCCGGTGGGTGCCCCTTCTTGCCCGGGCGGCAGCGGTGAAAGCGCACATCGTGGCCACCGATCCGCGCGAACAAGGGCGGCGGGCCGAACTCAACCTGGGCCATACGGTGGGTCATGCGCTTGAAAAGGCATCAGCCTACCGGGTCAGTCACGGCGAAGCGGTTGCGTTGGGTCTGCGGGCGGCCGGCACCTTGGCGCACACGGTAACCGGATTCAGCCTGGAAGAGCACCGGCGCATCTTGGCGGTCTTGGAAAGGCACGGCCTACCGGTATACGATCCGGCTATCGATGTCGAAACGTGTCTGGCCGCCATGCAAGTAGACAAAAAGCGGCGGGACGGCAGCCTGCGCTTCGTGCTTCCGATACGTGTTGGAGAGGTGGTCTGGGGTCACGAGGTCAGCCCGGAGGCTGTGCGTGGAGCCGTACAGATGTTGCGCCGCCCGCCTGCGGACGGCTGGTAAGCGTGGACGGTCCACACGCCCCGGCCGACGGCTTGGTTGACGTCGTCGTGGACGTTGCCACGCCGGCGTTGGATGAAACGCTGACGTACGCAACCGGGGGCAGGGAGGTCCCGGTGGGATCGCGGGTACGCGTGCCTCTTGGCAAGCGCACAGTCGACGGATGGGTGATCGGCAACGCGCCCCGTGGGCCGGAGGGGACGACGGTGCGCGCGGTTCTCGAGGTCTACGACGAACCGGCCCTCCCGAGCGAGACGCTGCGCTTGGCCGACTTTTTGCGCCGCCGCTATGTGTGCACGCTGCGCGAAGCCCTTGCAAGCATCGCGCCTCGCACGCCCGCGCCGACGGACCGATTTCGGTTCGTCACGGCCTCGCCCGGCAACGGCGATGGCCGCGTGCGCGTCCTGCATGAAGCGATGGGCGACAGGGTGTTCTCGCCCCTGAGTGCCGCCCGGGCCTTGGTGCGGGCACGGATGCCGATGCCGCTGTCCGAGTTGCGGCGCCTCCTGCGGCGGCTGGCGGCTGTCGGCAGCGTGCAGCGGGTTGCTCCATCCCAGGGCAAGGGGGTTCGAAGGGCGCGGCAGCCTTTGGTTGCCAGGCTTGCGGATACGCAGGCCGCAAGGGGTCAGGCGCAGCGCCGAATCGTGGACGCCTTGCGTGCGGCGCACGGGGAACTCAGCCTTGACGTGCTGCGGCAGCAGGCGTCGGTCTCCGCCGCGACGGTGCGCGCAGCAGCGGCTGCGGGAATCATTGCGCTGGCGCAAGCTGTGACCGATACGCTTGCAGTGACATCCACTCCGGCGGCTGGCGTCCTGCCGACGGCGGAACAGCAGGCGGCTATCCAGCGTATCGCGGCTGGAATGTGCAGCGGGGGCGTTCGCGCTCTGCTCTTGGGTATCACCGGCTCGGGCAAGACCTACGTGTATGCGAAGCTCGTCGACATCGTGCGACGTACGGGCGGCCAGGCGGTGGTTTTGGTGCCGGAGATCGCACTGACGCCCCAGACTGTGGCTCGCTTCCGCGCCGAGTTCGGCGCCCGCGTCGGGGTCATCCACAGCCGGCTTGGCAGGCGCGAACGCGACGACGTGTGGCGGCAGGCTGCCGCAGGCAACCTCGACGTCGTGGTGGGCGCGCGCTCGGCGGTTTTTGCCCCGCTGCCAAACCTGCGCCTGGTTATCCTTGATGAGGAACAGGAACCCTCTTACAAGCAGGATACGGCGCCGCGCTACCATGCCGCGGAGGTCGCGGCCGAGCGGATGCAAGCCTGCGGCGGCAGTCTCGTGCTTGGCAGCGCGACCCCGAGCCTGGAAGCGTACTGGGCAGCACGGCGCGGCGAATTGCTTCTCGTGCGCCTCACCCAGCGGGCCAGCACGGCGCCCTTGCCGCCGGTCGAGTTGGTTGACATGAAGCGTTACCGGCAGCCGGATCGACGCCGTGCGCTGGGAAGCGTGCTCACCGCAGCCCTGGACGAGTGCCTGCGCCGCGGAAGTAAGGCGATGCTCTTCGTCAATCGGCGCGGCTTTGCGGGCCTCTTGATCTGCCGAGCGTGCGCCTTCGTGCCACGCTGCCGACGCTGCGCGGTCTCCCTCGTCGTTCACGCGCATGACCGGACGATGCGATGTCACGTGTGCGGGGCCGCGTTTCGGCTTCCCGATCGCTGCGCCCGCTGCGGCAGTGACGACGTTCAGGCCCTGGGGTACGGTACACAGCGCGTCGAAGCCGAAGTGCGCGAACTCTTTCCCGCAGCGCGTGTCGTGCGTATGGACGCGGACAGCACCGGCACCCGGGGTGCACATGGGGCGCTCCTGGAGAGGTTTGGCGCCCAGGCGGATATCCTGGTTGGGACGCAGATGATTGCCAAGGGGCTCGATTATCCGGACGTCAGATTGGTCGGCGTGGTGGCCGCCGACCAGGATCTCCACCGTCCCGACTTTCGCGCAGCCGAGCGGACGTTTTCGCTCTTGACGCAGGTAGCGGGGCGGGCGGGACGAGCAGCGGGCGACAGCCGGGTTGTCGTGCAGACGTATTCACCCGAACACTATGCGATCGCCTTGGCGGCGCGCCACGACTACGAAGGCTTTGCCGAGCAAGAGCTCGCATCCCGTCGCGAGCTGGGCTACCCGCCGTTTGGCTTTCTGGCCCACATCGTGCTGGCCGGCGTGGAGGAAAAGGCTGCAGCGGATGCGGCCGCACGAATCGCCGGCGAGCTGCGGGGATTCCCCGGCGTCGAGGTGCTGGGCCCCGCACCGGACCTGCTGCCCAAAGCGCGGGGAGAATATCGGATCCGGGTGGCACTCAAAGCCGCGCGCGCCGACGATGTACTGGACGCCTGTCATCACGTCCAGGGCTTGCGTGGACCGAGCGGAGTCCGCTGTACGATCGTCGTCGATCCCCGATAGGATAAGGACCTGGGCCGCCGGCCAGCGGGACAGCCGTCGATCGCCGGCGTGGAAGCGATCTCTCCAAAACCAGCCAGGACTCCCGCAGCCACGTCCGGAACGGCGAAGAAGCAGACATGCCGGAAGGACAATCTCCTCTGCCGTCGGGGACGATCACATTTCTCTTCACGGACATTGAGGGGTCGACGCGGCGTTGGGAGGTCAACCGCGATGCCATGGCGGGTGCAGTCGCCCGCCACGATGCATTGTTGAAGGAGATCTTTGAACGCCACGAGGGTTATATTTTCAAGACGGTCGGGGATGCATTTTGCGTGGCGTTCAGAACCGCTCCTCGAGCCGTGGCAGCGGCGGTGGAAGCCCAGCGCGCTATGGCGGCCCAGGATCACCGTGACGTCGAGGGGCTGTACGTTCGCATGGGCCTCCACTGCGGGCCGGCCTACGAACGTGAGGGCGACTACTTCGGTCCCACCGTCAATCGAGTCGCCCGGCTAGTTGGGATCGGCCACGGCGGGCAGATTTTGCTCTCGGAAGCCGCGCGTGCGCTGGTTGCAGCCGACCTGCCGGCTGGGGTGATGCTGGTCGATCTGGGCTTCCACCGTCTCAAGGACCTCGAGCATGCCGAGCATGTGTGGAGTGTCGGCGGGGAGGGTTTCGCCTCCGCTTTCCCGCCGCTGCACTCGCTCGACCTGCTTCCAAACAACCTGCCGCAGCACGTGACCCGTTTCTACGGGCGCGAGCAAGAGGCGGACGAGCTTGCGGCACTCTTGGCCGAACACCGCCTGGTGTCGGTGCTTGGACCCGGAGGCATCGGCAAGACGCGCCTCGCCGTTCAGGTTGGCGCCAACCTCCTGGAACGCTATCCCGACGGGGTGTGGTTTGCAGACCTGGCGGGTCTGCGCTGGCCCGACCTTGCAGCGAGCGTCGTCTCCAAGACCCTGGGCATTGCCCAAGTCGAACACCGCAGCATCGACGACTCCGTCGCCCTATGGCTGCGGCGCAAGCGGCTGCTGCTCATTCTTGACAACTGCGAGCACATTGTGGACGACGTCGCGCGGCTGGCTGACTTCCTGCTCACCCAATGCCCTACCCTGAGCCTGCTGGCGACGACGCGTCAACCGCTGGGCATTGCGGGCGAGCACGTTCTGCGCCTCGCTCCTCTACGTCTGCCGGCGGCCGGGGATGCCGTGTTGGCCTCGGCCATCGACGAGTACCCGGCGGTGGCGCTCTTTGTGGAGCGGGCACGAGCGGCGAATGCGGCGTTTGCGCCGAGCGACGATGACGCATTTTTGATTGCCGAGATCTGCCGCCACTTGGACGGATTGCCGCTGGCAATCGAACTCGCCGCCGCTCGGGTGAAAGTTCTGAGTCTCGAGGGTTTGGCACAGCGTTTGGATCGGCGATTCGCGCTGTTAACGGGAGGCAGCCGGACAGCTCTCCCGCGACAGCGCGCCCTCAGCGCGCTCATTGACTGGAGCTACGACCTGCTGACGGCCAAAGAAAAGCGCCTCTTTGCACGCCTGTCGGTCTTCGCGGGGAGTCTCTCGCTGGAGGCCGCGGAGACGGTGTGCGCGGGCGGTGAGCTCGAGGCAGATGAGATGTTGGACCTCGTCACGTCATTGGCGGACAAGTCGCTGCTTGTTGCGGAGATAGAGTCGCGAAGCGAAAGGTACCGGCTGTTGGAATCGCTGCGAGCGTATGGTGCGGACAAATGCCGGGCATTCGGGGATGATGATACCGTTACCGACCGGCATGCGGCATATTATGCCGAACTGGCTCAACGGGCAGACCGCAGCTACGGCATGAAGCCGGACGGGGAGTGGTTACAGACGGTGGAGGCGGACGTTGATAACTTCCGAGCGGTCTTGGAATGGTCATTGGGTCCCGGGAACAAGGCGTCTTTGGGGGGACAAGTCGCAGGGTCGCTGGAGCGGCTGTGGCGGGAGGGCGGGCTCGAGGCTGAAGGCCGGCGTTGGATCGAACACGCCCTGGCGGCATGCCGGGAAGATGACGATGCCCGAGTGTGTGCGCGCTTGTGGCGATCCCTGGCCTGGTTGACTTCGGGGAAGCGCAGCTACGAGGCGGCGCAGCGGGCGTGCGATCTCTACGAGAGCGTGGCGGACGAAGCCGGGCTGGCGCATGCGCTGCACGTCTTGGCGTGGGGTCTGTGCCACCGAGGCCAATACGACCGTGCCGAGGTGGCAAACGATCGCGCTCTCGGCTGGTTCAAACAGCACGCGGATCGCCGGCATATTGCAGCCTGCCTGCGACAGCAGGCGGCAATCCTGGAAGCGCGGGGTGACAGTGCGACGGCGCGTCAGCTGCACGTTCAAGCCCTGAGCCTGGTCAGGGCATTGGGCTCCGGGAATGCCGTGGCGGCGGCCCTCTCAAGCCTTGCCGGGTTCGAAGCGCAGGAGGGCAATGCGGCGGACGCGCTGCGGTACATTCAGGAAGCCATCGAGCTGGCGTCGTGGGGTAAGAACGCGGCGGAACTGGCGGCGTACCACGCCCAAGCAGCCGGCTACCGCATCGCGCTGGGGGCGCTGGACGCCGCCCGCGAGCAGGCGTTGGATGCACTCCACTGGGCCGGTCAAGCGCAGGACGAGTTGCGGGTGCTGGATGCCATTCAATTGCTTGCCTATACCGGAGCACAACGGGGGGACGTTCAGAAAGCGGCCCGTCTGGTAGGATTTGTACGCGCCAAATGTGATGCGTTGCAGGATCGACCGGAAGGCACTGCTGTCTGGGGATGGGAACGGTTGGCCGAGACACTGCGCCGGCAACTGGCGGAGATGACCTGGAACACTTTGCTCGCGGAGGGGGCACTCTGGTCGGACGCCCAAGCCGCGGCCGTCGCTGCCGAAGCGGCCGACGTTGCTGCCGCCGCGTAGCAAACGTCGCGCATGGCCTAGAGTGATGTGCCCAGGCCGATCTCGAGCGTCGTCACCGAACCGGGTGATACCGTCGCGGGCAGTCCACTGCGCAGCGAAGCCCCGATGCGCAGGAATGCCCCGCCGCGGTGCGCCGGCACGTAGGTCAAACCGGCGTTGCCGGCCGTCAGCGTGCCGGCGTTGCCGGCTGCGTGCAGTCCGGGATAGACGAAGAGTCCCGCATACGGATGGAAGCCGGGCATGTTGGATGGGAGCAGAGTCAGCCCGAGGCCGGGGCCATTGAGACCGGCATTGACCGTGGACCGCTGCACCGCCGTCCAGGCCAGGCCGACCGCCAGGGCCGAACCGTGCAGCTCGTACGTCGCTCGGAGCTGGGCATAGGAGATGAGAGGTCGCCCGGGTGCCGAGAGCACGTCATTGTCGTAGAGAATCTGCGCCCAGTACGACGGCGAGAGTCTGCCCGTCAGATCGATCCAAAATCCGTGAGCTGAAGAGGCCGGAAAGGGATACGGTGTGGCCGTGCTGCCGGGCAAGGGTTGAACGGCTCCCCCGGTGGCACTCCCAAGAGCGTATCCAGCCGCCGCATATCCGTAACCTCCGTAGGGACTCGGTGCCGGGGAGGGACTCGGAAATGGGTTTGCAAGCGGCGACTGTGTCGGAATAGGCGCCGTCTGGGCGGGTGATACGGGTGCGTCGTGCGCCAGTCCGGGTGTTACGAGACCGGCTACCAGCGCGCCACACGCAGCCAGCATGAGGTACCAACGCTCCGCAAAGCAAGATGTCTCTTCGCCGGGTGAACGGGCCGCACGGGTCGATCCGGAGTTGGAGCGCCGGCCCTCGCTCTTAGGCCGAACGCGCAAGATGCCGTGCGAGCCGAGACTTCTTGCGATTTGCCTTATTCTTGTGAATGATACCGCGTGCCGCTGCCTTGTCAAATGCGGACTCAGCGTCCCGCCGCGCCTCGGGCGGTGCGCCGGTGGCGAGTGCCTTCTTGAAAGCGGTCTTCAGGGCTGTCTTGACGCTCAGGTTGCGCTGTCGCCGGCGCGCGGAGGCGCGCATCCATTTCTTGGCAGATCGAATGTTGGGCACAGATCTTGCTCCTGCGGGTCGTGATGTAACCGTATCGTGTTCCCGCTCCAGACTGGGACTCCCTCCGGGGAACGTGCGTCAAGGCTGCGGAAGATACCCGGGACGACGTATGGATCAACCTCACAGAGTACACCTGCGCCTGCTTGTCAGCCCGTCTTTCGAGGTGCGCGAAATTGACGTTCGGCGCTACCTGCCGCCCTCCGCGTCTCTCCCGGTGAGCATCATGGATAACGATGTCAATGTGACGGTCGTTGCCTGCGCCGCCGGACGGGAAGATCTTGTCGCTGCGGCGGAGGCTCTCATGCGGGTCATTGAGCCAGACGGGGCTTTGGGACGGTCGCTCCGGTGTGACGTCCAGCCGCAGACGGACGCCCCCGGGCTGGACGAGGACAGTGTCCGATCACTGGCGATTGCGGCGCACGGCGCGTTGTCGTGCCCGGTCTTTGTCGGACGGCGCATCGCTCCCATGAGTGCCTGGCGTTCTCTTCGTCCCATGACATGGGGACGGCGCGGATTGGAGGTTGCCGGAGGCGCTCAGCCCGTGCTGCCCTTTGGCGGTTCGAAGTCGGAAGGCATCGCCGTCGAAGTGGGACCGCCGACGCTCATCTACAAGGCGCGCCTGTCCGGCATTCGCATGGAAGACGCTCAGCGCATCGCCTCCGCGGTCGGGGGCGGCACGGCCGGCCTCGTGGGGGTCGCCGCCTACGCGATTGATGGCGCCGAACCTGGCGCCGCCTGTGTGCTGTGCGAGACAGAAAGTGATGCGGATGTGTTTCTGCGGCTGCTGTCGCTCGTGGAGCTGGAGGCACGGCGCTATGGCGGTATACCGGGAGCGGGTGCATTCTTGAGCGCAGTTCCGCTCTCGGTCATCACCGGCGTGCTGAAGACCGCCATGGGGCTGCCGCTTGAGAGGCGGCAAATCATCGAGACCCATCTCACAGCACTGGGCGGCGCATGAACCGCGGTCCACATCGCCTCTTCGGCACGGACGGTGTCCGGGGTATTGCCAACGCCGTTCTCACCCCGGAGCTGGCGTTTGCGTTGGGCCGGGCGGGGGCCTACGTTCTCGCCTCGCAGGGTCGCCGCCGCCCGGTCGTTATCGGGCGCGACACCCGTTGTTCGGGGACGATGCTGGAAGGGGCGCTCTCTGCCGGCATCTGCTCGGTCGGGTTGGATGTCGTGCATGTCGGTATCCTACCCACGCCGGCCGTTGCGTGGTTAACGCACGAGTGGTCGGCGGCGGCGGGCGTGATGATCTCCGCCTCGCACAACCCGATTGATGACAACGGCATCAAGTTCTTTGCCGCCGACGGGTGCAAACTCCCGGATGCGGTCGAGGACGAAATTGCCGGCCTGGTCGAGAACGCTTCGTCACTGCCGCGCCCGGTTGGGGCGCGGGTGGGCCGCGTGCATGATCGGCGGCGGCGGGCCAGGCGGAAGTATGAAGAGCACTGCCAAGCTCTGGGCGCGGATCTTTCGGGAAAGACGATTGTCGTCGATGGCGCCCATGGCGCGGGGCATGCAGTTGGGCCCGCCGTGCTCGAACGTTTGGGCGCACGGGTCGTGCGTCTGCACTGTACGCCCAACGGCCGGCGCATCAACGTCAACTGCGGGTCGACGGACCTCCGCCCGCTGCAGGCCGCTGTGCGGGCGCATCGCGCCTTCCTGGGGGTTGCCTTCGACGGAGATGCCGATCGGGCGCTGTTTGTTGACGAACAGGGTGACATCGTCACCGGGGATCATGTCCTGGCAATCGTAGCCCGCGATCTCATGTCGCGTGGAGAACTGCCGCACGCGACCGTCGTTGCGACGGTGATGAGCAACATTGGACTTGAGCGCGCGCTCGCGACGTGCGGCATTCGCCTGGTACGAACGCCGGTCGGTGATCGCTACGTGCTGGAAGCACTCCGGCGCGGGGGCTACCGGCTGGGCGGAGAACAATCCGGACACATTATCGATATCCAAGCGAACCCAACCGGCGACGGCATCGCGACTGCGGTCAGGGTGGCCTCGCTGGCGGTGCATTCCGGAAGCCTGCATGCGCTCAGCCAGGTCCTGCAGTTGTCACCGCAGGTATTGGTCAATGTCGCGGTGAGCGATAAGCGGTGCGTGGAACACGCAAGCGTGCGCCAAACGATCGCCGACGTCGAACGGATGCTCGGGGTTGACGGGCGCTTGCTTGTCCGGCCTTCCGGAACAGAGCAGCTTATCCGTATTATGATTGAGGGTTCCGACGAGGCGCAGATCAAAAAATGGGCCGCGCGAATCGCAGACGACGTGCGGCGAGCCTCGACAGAGTGGCCTGCGTCATAAAGGCAGGCGCGCGTAACAGGAATCACGGACCCTTATTCCCAACCTGCCGCCGTGCAGACGTGACAGCCGGCACGGTCGTGCCGTGGGAGCGGTTCTATAGTGAGAAGACCGCGACCAACCTCTTTTTATTTTTATTTTCCGTACTCTGAGTCGCGTCGTTCGTAGCCGCGCCCGTTGCTGTAGCCGCAAGGCATCCGCGAGGGAGTCCTATGCCGCGAAGAGTGATTGTCGCCGTCCTTTTCGGTTGCGCCACCCTGAGCCTCGGTGGGAGGGTAGCCCTGGCGCAACCGAGCACGTACGCGGTCCGGGATGGCGATTCTCTGTGGGGGATTGCGCACCGTTTCGGGATCGACACTGCGTCGCTCATTCACTTCAATCACCTGACGCATCCGGATGCCCTACAGCCCGGGCAGATTTTGCGGCTGACGCCTCTGGCAGTTCGGAGCAAGCACGGGGCGGATGACACGAGCATTCGCGGGTCTCGGATGGCCGGCACGCACACTGTTGCCCGGCACCAAGCGCGGCCGCGGTCACGCGACAATCCGGTTGCCCGGCTGGCTGTCGCCCAGGCTCTTTTTGCGGCACTCCACACCGGTGTTGCCGCACCGAAGCCGCCGGGAACACCGTCCTTTACGTTTGCCGAGCGCTTGGTTGCGCTTGAGGTGAGGTTAACCGATACGGCATTGCGCTACCTCGGCGTGCCGTATGCGTGGGGTGGAGAGTCCTTTACCGGCGTCGACTGCTCGGGCTTTGTCCAAGCAGTGTTTCGCCGTAACGGCATTGCCTTGCCGCGGACGGCAGATGCCCAGTTCAGCTTCGGGCGGCACGTCACGCAGGATGCTTTACGACCGGGCGATCTCGTGTTCTTCGAAACGTATGCGCCCGGGGCGTCTCACGTCGGCATCTACCTGGGTGGCGGCAGGTTTGTCCACGCCTCTGCCTCACAGGGCGTCCGCATCGACTCATTGTCGGACGGGTACTACGCAGCGAGGTACATCGGGGCACGCCGCTACATTGGGACCTAGCAGCCTCACCCGGACCGGCTGCCATGCAACGGGCGGCCGTCGTGCAGGCTGAGGGTCCCCGCTGCACGCCCGCGAAACCTCCATGTCGTACCTCTGACGGGGAGGCATCCTTGCCGGCAGCAGCGCCCTCGCCGGGTGCCCGAGGGAGGCCGTCGGGCGAGACGGCTTGGTACTAATGCAGGCCGGCCTCAGGAAAGGACGCAGCCCGCACGCAGACTAAAGGGGCCGGAGGGTGGGGCGTCGCCAAGCTGGTAAGGCACCAGACTTTGGATCTGGCATTCGTAGGTTCGAATCCTACCGCCCCAGCATCGGTGAACCGCGAGCCGGCCTGGAGCGTACTGTCTTTAAGGGGCCACCCGGCGAGGATGCGGTGACGACACATCGGCGTACGGACGACGCGTTGTTGGCCCGGGTGGCGCAGCAAGACGTGGCGGCGCTCGAGGAGTTGTACGATCGGTACGGCAAGCAGGCGTACTCCCTGGCCTATCGCATTCTGGGCGACTCTGGTGCGGCGGAAGACGCCGTGCAGGAAGCATTTGTATCAATCTGGCGTAAAGCTTCGCGCTTCCGGTCCGAACGCGGGATGGCTCGCACCTGGCTCTTTGCGATTGTCCATCACCGTGCCATCGACCGGTTGCGAGCTCGCCGCTTTCGGGAGCAGGATGCCCAGGCCGTGCCCGCGTCAAGCTCCGACGCAGAGGATCCGTCGGATGCCGTCTGGGCAACCCTACAGGGCGATGCCGTGCGGCGGGCAGTCGGCCAGTTGCCCCTCGAACAGCGGCGCTGCATCGAGTTGGCCTACTTTAGGGGATACACACAGGCCGAGATCGCGGACCTCACCGATGTTCCCTTGGGAACGGTGAAAGGGCGCCTGCGACTGGCGCTCCACAAACTGCGTGACCTCTTGGCAGGCGGGGCGCTGGGGGTGCTGCCATGAGACGGACCGCTCATGTTGGTGAGGATCTGGGCGCCTATGCCGCGGGGGCTTTGGATGGGGCCTCACGACAGGCGGTTGACGATCACACGGCCCGCTGCTCGCGGTGTCGGGAAGAGTTGCGCGGCCTTTTGGAGGCTGCGTCCGAGCTGGCGCAAGCCTGTCCTACGGCCGAGCCCCAGCCAACCCTGAAGTCCCGTATTCTCGCGGCGCTGCGCTCAGAGGAGTATCCGGCCCGGACCCTGGGCAATCGGCGTGTGGCGTTTCAGTGGGACAAGCGCACTTTTCCAGCCTGGCTTGGTGTGGCGGGGTGGTGTGGCCTGGCTGCGGCTTGTGTCCTGCTTGGAATCCGTATCGGCGAGCTGAGCGCGGCGAACCGGCTTGCAGGCGTCACAGCATCCCCGAGAGTGCACGCTGCCTCCGGTCTCGCCGAAGGCGGTGTCTATGCAGTCACCCCGGAAGCTATGCGAGATGCCGTCCGCCTGATCGGGGAATCCGAGGTGTGGGACTTACGCGCTCGCCGACGCGGGCCGCGGATTCCATGCACGATCATACAGCCGCGCGGCGCAGATCACGCGATGCTGGTCAGCGATTTACCGATCCCGCACGGGGGCACGGTCTACCGGGTGTGGCTGATTCGGGGCGGGTCAATGCACCGCGTGGCTGTCGTCAGGCCCGGACATATGGTCCAGACCATCATCCCGATGCGGGTGCGCAGCGGCGACGTGATCGCATTTTCGATGGAGCCGCCAAGGGGAAGTCCAAACCCGAGCGGGCACTTCGTGATGGAGGAGACGCTGTAGCGCAATCCTGTCGTAACGCCGGATCCTCCGGTCAATCCGTCTCGACGATGGGAATATCGTTCGTGCGCTCGGCAAGCGGCACGTAGCGCACGTCCCGTGGCCCGACATAGTGCTCGGCGGGCCGGATGAGTTTGTTATTGGCGTACTGCTCGATGAGGTGCGCACACCATCCGGTCACCCGGCTCATGGCGAAGACCGGCGTAAAGTACTCGGGCGGGATCCCCAACGTGTAGTAGACGCAGGCGCTGTAGAGGTCGACGTTGGCGTACAACTTACGCTGTTCCCACACCGCCTGTTCCATGCGCTCGGTCATCTCCAGCCACTTCGTGGTGCCGGCACGCTCGCCGGCTTCGCGGGCAATGCGCTTGAGCTCGACGGCACGCGGATCATGCGTCTTGTAGACAGCATGCCCGAACCCCATGATCTTTTCATGGCGGGCGAGTTTCTCGGCGACCCAGGCATCGACGGCGTCGATCGAGCCGATGTGGAGCAAGTTGGTGATGACACCTTCGTTGGCGCCGCCGTGCAGCGGGCCTTTCAATGTCGCGATGGCGGACGTAACGGCGGCGTACATGTCGGCCAGGGTTGCCGCGGTCACGATGGACGCAAACGTTGAGGCGTTCATGCCGTGATCGGCATGCAGGACGAGCGCCACATCGAGAAGTCGCGCGGCCTGAGGGTCGGGCTCCTGGCCCGAGAGCATGTACAGGAAATTGGCGGCGCTGGCGAGATCGGAGCGCGGCGGAACCGGGTCGTGGTCGTGGCTGAGGCGATAGAAAGCGGCCAAGATGGTGGGGAGAACGGCGGTCAGACGTTGCGCCTTTTCGAGGTTGGATTGCGGCGTTGTCTCTTTGGCCTGAGGGTCAAAGAGCGCGATCGCCGAGACCGCGGTGCGCAGAACGTCCATCGGCGTCGCAGTGGCGGGGACTTCTCCCAGGATCGCCAGGATGGGGTCGGGCAGGGAGCGCCGGCGAGCTAGGTCGGCGTGGAATGTCTGCAGGTGCTCGCGCGAGGGTAAAGCCGAGAACCACAAAAGATACGCCACCTCTTCGAAGGTGGCGTAGCGAGCCAGGTCGTGAATGTCGATGCCGCGGTACATCAACTGCCCGCGCTCGCCGTCCACATACGAGATGCGAGTGTCGCCGACGACGACGCCCCGGAGACCTGCCGCGACCTGCGGTTGCGTGGTTGCTGTTGTGGTCATAGCTGCGGGTGTACCCTTTCTTGGCCGACTCTGTGATTATTCGCGCACGGGCCAAAGGTCCACTCCACGCCGCGTGCCAAGGCCCTGACGGAAAAGTCCCAGGTCCCAGGTGCGAGAAGGAGCAAGGCATGCGCAAGAAAGTGACCATCGTCGGCGCCGGCAACGTCGGCGCGACGACTGCACATTGGCTGGCGGCAAAAGAGCTGGCGGATGTCGTCTTGGTGGACGTCGTCGAGGGCATTCCCCAGGGCAAGGCTTTGGATCTGCTCCAAGCCATGCCGGTCGAGGGATGCGACGTCTCGATCACAGGTGATAACGATTATGGGCCGACGGCCGGCTCGGATGTCGTCGTCATCACGGCGGGGTTTCCGCGCAAGCCGGGCATGAGCCGGGATGACCTTCTCAAAGCCAACGCCCAGATCGTACAAACGGCGACGGAAAAGGCGGTGCAGGCGTCGCCCCAGTGTATCCTCATCGTGGTCACAAACCCGCTTGACGCGATGTGCGAGGTAGCGCGGAGAACCAGCGGGTTTCCGCGCAACCGCGTCCTGGGTATGGCGGGGGTCCTCGATTCAGCCCGGTTCCGCACGTTCATCGCAGCCGAGCTGAAGGTCAGCGTCGACAACGTGCACGCCTTTGTCTTGGGAGGTCACGGCGACCAGATGGTGCCCCTGCCGCGCTTTTCGACCGTGGCCGGGGTTCCCATACCCGAACTTTTGGATGCGGCAACCATCGAGCGTCTCGTGAAGCGGACGGCGGCAGGGGGTGGGGAGATCGTCAGCCTGCTAAAGACCGGCAGCGCATACTACGCTCCTTCCCGGGCCATCGTCGAGATGGTCGATGCCATCCTGAAAGACAAGCACAAGATTTTGCCTTGCGCGGCCTACCTGGAGGGCGAATTCGGGATGCGCGGCCTTTTCCTCGGGGTCCCCTGCAAACTGGGCGCCACGGGCTTGGAAAGCGTGTTTGAGGTCACGTTGACGGTCGAGGAGCAGGCTGCGCTGGGCAAGAGCGCGGACGCCGTGCGGGAGCTCGTGGCGGCCCTCGGGTAGAGTCGCAGGCTATTCTGGCTGCGGGGCTTGGCGTGCGGGACACCGAACCCCACGTGGTATCAGCTCGCAGCTATGCGGACGCCCGGCGAGTGTCACGCCCACGGACCCGGACGTGTCATATACGTATCTCCACGCGATGCACGCCTCATGGTGTGCCAGAGGGTGGTGCTCGAAGGGTTGTGCAGTCTGACTGTCCCGCCGCGCGAGGGGCTTAGATGGGAAGAGCGACGAGAGCATTGTGAAACGAGCCGTGCGTAACGACGAGCGCCCTCGGCGGCGCTACAAGCGCCGCCGCCTCTCCCTGCCGGTGGTT
>CADDZI010000021.1 GCA_902812405.1 bacterium
CGTCGCGAGCGGTGCGGACGCGGCCGACGACGCCGCCGGCGCTGCGTTGCAAACCGCATGGCCGCGCGCCGTGGGCGAGGACGTCGCGCGGCGCAGCCGCCCCATGAAATTCCGCCGCGGCGTGCTGACTGTGATGACCGCCAGCAGCACGTGGAGCGATCAACTCACGCACCTGGCACCGCGCATTCTGGAATCCCTCCGGCAAGCCGTGCCGCAGGCCAAAGTGCGCCGCCTACGCTTTGTCGTTGCCACCGGCCGCAGCAAGGTGTTGCTGGAAGGCGCCCGCACGCGCGACGCCGAGACCCAAGCGGCAGACATCCTGTCCTCCGCCTCGCGTGCTGGAAGTCCCGTGGTTGCGTCGCCGGGGCTTGCCGCGCAGCAGGGGCAGACTCAAGCGCCTGAAGCTGTGGGCGCCATCCCGGGCGCAAATCCTCGGCAGCCGCGCCTGCAGGCTCCTGAAGCGCTTGAAACTGCCGCGACCGGCGCGCACCCGAATCCCCACCGCCCGCACCCGCAGGCCGACGTCGAACCGCTGCACATCGTCGCCCACCTGCGGGCCCTGCAGGCGCAGCTCGACGCCGAGCGCGACCGTGCAGGCTGGGCGATCTGCGTCAGTTGCGGCCGCCGCTTTGCACCCCTCAGCCGCCGCAACGTGCGCTGCGCACCCTGTGCGGCGGCACGCAGCGCAAGGGTGCTGGCCCGCATGGAACGCCTGCTCGTGGAGACGCCGTGGCTGGACGAGATGGCTGTCCTCTCGCGGGTGCCGCACGCAAGCTCGCGGGCCTACGAACGCGCGCGCCAGCGCCTGCTCGCGCGCTGGCAACAGGAGATCGCGGCGGCCACGCGCCGTCTGCGCCGCGGCATGCCGACGGCCGCCGACCGCGTCATCGCCTGGAGTTACGTCATGCTTGCGACGGGTCTGCCTGAGCGCGCCCTGGGCCGAGCCGTCGTCATCGAGCTGCTGGGCTCCCAATGGGCGGCTGCGCTCTTTGACACGCCCGCCGGGGGCGTGCAAGAGGCGCGCGTTGCGCCGCGCGAGAAGAGGTGAGCAACACGATTCAGACCGGCCGGAGCGCGCACGTTTGGAACGCCGCGCCACGTTTGGCCGTGCCCGCCGGGGTGTCCCCGCGGCGGCCCGCAGCCCTGCCCCACAGGATACGCGTGAGCAGAAAACGAGACGTTTGTGACCCCTCCCGGCGAGTATAGCGCCCAGCAGATAAAGGTCCTCAAGGGCCTGGAAGGCGTGCGCAAGCGTCCCGGCATGTACGTCGGGGATACGAGCACGCGCGGCCTGCACCAAATCGCCTTCGAAGCCGTCGACAACGCGGTGGACGAAGCGCTGGCCGGCTACTGCAAAAACATTGAGGTCATCATCCACAAGGACGGGTCGCTCTCGGTGGAAGACGATGGGCGCGGCATTCCGGTAGACGTCATCCCGTCGGAGGGCAAGCCTGCGCTCGAGGTCGTCATGACGACGCTCCACGCCGGCGGCAAGTTCGACCAGTTGGGCTACAAGGTGTCGGGCGGCCTGCACGGGGTGGGCATTTCGGTGACCTGCGCGCTCTCGGAGTGGATGATCACGCGGGTCAAGCGCGACGGCAAGATCTACGAGCAGCGGTTCTCGCGCGGCCTGCCGACCTCCACGATGAAGGTCGTCGGCACGGCCGAGGGCACGGGCACCCTCCAGCACTTCAAACCCGACCCGCAGATCTTCTCGACCTGCGAATTCTCCTTTGACATCCTTCAGCAGCGGCTGCGCGAGTTAGCCTTCCTCAACCGCGGCCTGCGCATCACCTTGGTCGATGAGCGCACCGACAAGAAACAGACCTTCGAGTACGAGGGCGGTATTAAGAGTTTCGTCGAGCACCTCAATCGCAACAAGGGACCGCTGCACGACGTGCGCTACATCATCGGGGAGCGCGGCAAGGTCCAGGTCGAAGTCGCGTTTCAGTACAACGAGGGCTACATCGAGAACGTGCTCGCCTATGCCAACAACATCCACACGGTGGACGGCGGCACGCACCTGGCCGGCTTCCGCGCGGCGCTGACCCGCGTCCTCAATGCGTACGCGAAGAAGGCCGGCATCCTCAAGGAGTCGGAGGGCAACCTCTCCGGCGAGGACGTGCGCGAAGGCCTGACGGCTGTCATCTCGGTGAAGATTCCCAACCCCGAGTTCGAGGGGCAAACCAAAGCCAAGCTCGGCAGCGCGGAGGCGCGCGGCGCGGTGGAAGAAGTCGTCGCCGAAGCGCTGACCTACTACTTGGAAGAGAATCCCGGGCCGGCCCGCAAGATCGTCGAGAAGTGCGCGCAGGCGGCCCGGGCGCGCGAAGCGGCACGCAAGGCGCGCGATCTCGCGCGACGCAAGAGCGCGCTGGATGGAGGTTCTCTGCCCGGCAAGCTCGCCGACTGCTCCGAGCGCGACCCCGCGCGCAGCGAGGTCTTCCTGGTGGAGGGCGAGTCCGCCGGCGGCAGCGCCAAAGCCGGGCGAGACCGTCACTTCCAGGCGATCTTGCCCTTGCGCGGTAAGATCCTCAACGTCGAGAAGGCGCGCCTAGATAAGATCGTCGGTCACGAAGAGATCCGCACGCTCATCACGGCACTGGGGGCGGGCTTCCAGAACGATTTTGACCTTTCGAAGTTGCGCTACCACCGCATCTACATCATGACCGATGCAGACGTCGATGGCGCGCACATCCGCACGCTCTTACTGACCTTTTTCTTCCGCTACATGCCCAAGTTGATCGAGGCCGGCCACCTGTTCATCGCGCAGCCGCCGCTGTACCAGGTGCGCAAGGGCAAGAAGGCCGTGTACTGCTACACGGAGGAAGACCGCGACCGCGCGCTGGCTGAGCTCGGCGAGGGGGCGACGATCCAGCAGTACAAGGGTTTGGGCGAGATGGACCCCGAGCAGTTGTGGGAGACGACGATGGATCCCGAGCGGCGCATCGTGCGCAAGGTGCTGCTCGACGACGCGGTGGCGGCCGACGAGATTTTCACGATCCTCATGGGCGAGAAGGTCGAGCCGCGCAAGCAGTTCATTGCCGAAAACGCCCGCGACGTCGTTAACCTAGACGTCTAACCCTCGCCCTTTGGATACGCGCATTTTTCCGTACCGGCCGCGCCCATATTTTTTATCGTAGCGGTCGCGCTTGCGCGACCGAGAGAACGCATCATTTTTCACGCATCCTCAAAGACACGCCACCCGTGGCGGTCGCGCTCGCGCGGGCGAGAGAACCTCACACTCTTCCTGTAGCGGTCGCGCTTGCTGAGTAAGCCCGATGGCGATTTTGTTCCTCGAAGGAACTCAGCTCACGCTCATTCTACACACCCGTTTGGACGTGGCCATGCCCTCACGACGCAAAGCCGGGCGAGGCGGTCGCGCTCTGTGTCGCATCAATGTGCACGTCGTGGTCCACGAACATGTCAAACACGCGATCCGTCGGAATCGTTACGTCCTTGCCGCGTACGAAGTTGTGTGCAAACAACCCCAGCGGGCCGAGAATCAGGTACGTCACAATGGTCGCCGTGGAAGCGGCGCCCTTTTGGTCTCCGTTTTCGCTGTTGGCCGATACGTTGGTCAGCTGAATCTTCTCGCCGTCGGCGCCAAAGACCCAGTCAAAGGTTAGGGCAATCTTCCCTCCCTGGCCGTTGCCGCCGGCCCGTTCGACCGATGTCACCGTCGCCTGACCGTTGGCCCCCTTGGGGATGACGACAAAGCCGTTGACGTCCACCTCTTTAGTAACCACGATGCCGACCGCGTCGCCGACATTGGCCGTGGCCGAGGATATCGGCTCCGCCAGTGACACAAAGACGCTCGTTCCGCCTGGCACCAGAACAGTGGTCGACCCAGGGATGTGGGTCCGTACCGGCTGCGGGGAGGCGGTGTTAACGGCTGGGGCCCCTGTCGGGACCGACGTCGGATCGCCCAGAACGAGCGTTTGGCAGGCTAGGCTGACCGCCACGCCTGCTGCCGTGACCAGACTCAGTAATCTACTCTTTCGCATATTGACTAATCTCCTATAACTGTACTCTGTCTAACTTGCCGCGGGTGGGGCGGTTTTGGTTAGGTTTTGGCCATCTGAATTGTAGGCGTCGCCGAGAGGCAAGCGAAAGACGTGCAAAAGCCAACCCGGTCAGAAACCGACCCGGTTTGACCTCATTCGCCTCCTCGCCACTGCGCTGCTTCAGGGTGCTGCCTTGATCGTCGCCTCGGCAGCTAGCCCAGGGTTCTCGTAAAAAGGTCAACGCGGATGGGTGACGGACCTGATGCCACACCCTGTGGAGGGATTTGCCACTGATGGGTTCGCAACTGACGGTGCAGAGTCATGGCACCGGGGACCGTACGATGACAACCCATCGCGGGCAATTCATGTGATATGGTGACGGGCTACTCACGAGCTTGAATGGTTGCGCTCCACCCTGGGCCGGATTGTGCGTGGTGGAGTGTACCTTCTTGGAGGGCAACCAGGGATCGGTAAATCGACCCTGGCGTTGCAGCTAGCGCTTGACTTGGGAAGGCGCGGAATCCAAAGCGTCGATGTGCTGACTGAGCAAAGTCGGGAAGAGGTCGCTGGCCGAGCCTGCCAACTGTGCTCGGCGTGGGACTCCGAGGCGCGTCAGAGAGAGCGGCCCGCGCGTTGTTGACTGCCGAGCGAGCGGCAGCGCCTGCTGGAACCGCAAGGCCTGTTCGTCTTCGGTGAACCACGGGCGATTATAAACAGCCGAAACGCTGAGCGCGGCTAGATCACCGGCTGCGCCGGTTTGACGGTATTCAGCAAGAGCTGTGTCAGCGGGATACACAGGCACCGCGGTGTTGAGAGGCACCCGGTTGTCGGAAAGGACCTTCATGTCGGGATCGATGCCCGAGCCTGCGCCTGTGGCAGCCAGTTTCAACGGCTGAAAGGGGGGCAGCAGGGCAAAGCGAGTGTTGCCGGGAGCGGAAATCTGCAAAAGTGGGAGCCGCCCGGCGCAGCCCGCCGCCTGGCCGACTTTTGCGGGCGCGCAAGATACCACCGGCCGGGGATAGGCTGCGCACTTCCTGACGGCGAAACGATAACAAAAGGATGCCAAGGGTGCGCTTGTCACTTCTCGCAGTTGCGCTGCTCTGCGCGGCAGTCGCCGACCCGTCTGTTGAAAGCATCGCCAACCTGGGCTGGTTTGGCCCTACCTACCGCGACCACAACCACCTCGGCGTCATCCCAACGCTGTGCTTCGGCGGCATCCTTGCCCTCGTGGCGCTGTTCGGCCGTTTGCGCGACCTGCTCGAGCACCGCAGCGCCGTCCGGCGATGGTCGGTGGTTGATCTTGCAATCTCGGTGGCCCGCAGCAATTGGGTGCGCCTACTGCCGCTTCTCATCGCGCTCGAGCTCGCAACGGTTCTGGCCATGGAATGCGCCGAAGCCGTGGCTGCGGGCGCGCCTCTTCCGTTGCCGCTTGCGTGGCTGGGTGCTCCCGTGCTCGTTGCACTTGCGGCCCACGCCCTCTGCGTGGCGGCGGCCCTGTTCGTGCTCGCGCGCTTCGGCAAGGCGCTGCTTTCCGCCATCGCTCACTTCATCCGCCGGGCCATCGCCTGGTGGATGCATCTGCGTCCCTGCGAGCCCGGACGCTACGCTGCCAATCCCAGTTTTGCGTCCGCTTTTTCGTCTCGCCTTCTCCTGCGCACGTCAGGCGAGCGCTCTCCTCCGCAGGCGGTGCGTATCTGACCTACGCCCGCTGGGGCTGCACGGCCGGACAGATCGCACGCACGCTTGCGTCTTGCCGCCGGCAGTCCCAAGGCAGCTCCGCACTCGCCTCATCAGGAGGTTTCTCATGCGCCGATATGTTGTTCGTCGAAGTGCTGCAGCGGCCGTGACCTGTCTTGGCATCAGCCTGAGCCTGCTGGCAGCCTCACAGAGCCCCGTTCGCGCCGCCGAGCCGACCACCGGAACCATCACGGGCACGGTCCTCGATGCCCAAGGTCACCCGGTTGCCAAAGCCGTCGTAACTGTGAGTTCCGTGTCCCATGAGGCCACCACGACATCAGATAGTGCCGGCCGCTTCGTCGTTCCCGGTTTGCCGCCGGACACGTACACGGTGTCGGTCCACGAGCCGGCGCTTGGCGCCGCCCTGCGCCAAGGTGTTGTCGTTTTGGCCGGCTCGGTTGTGCGCATCAGCGTCCAGCTTGCGCGCCAGCCCACGACGCTGGCGACCATTCGCGTCCAGGCGCCGCCCTATCGGCCCGGGTCGTCCACCGATTCCTTCCTCGTCGTGGCACCCGGTTCGCGCGCCATCGCACCACCTGTGTCTTCATCCGGCTTGGCCAACTACGCCGCGGGAACCGTTCAGGGCGCCATCGCTCCCGTGCCGGGCATCGTCCTCGATCCCTTCGGCAATGCGATCCTGCGCGGCAGTCAAATCGACGATGCAGCCTTCGAATACGATTCGGTTCCCATTCCGCAAGGGCTGGTTGCCGAACCGGGCGGCAACATCGCCGGCGCGCAGCTGCCCACCGTCGGTCTTGGGTCCACGCTCGTCACACTGGGCGGGTACGAGAGCCAGTCGGAAAATGCGCTGGGCGGGGTGGTGGACGAAATTCCCGCGCAGGGCGGCTACCCCGGCTCGAGCTCGCTGTCGTATGGTTTCGGGTTGACGCACGCCAAGTACAATCGCACCGACTTTGATGAGCGCGCTGCCACCAGCGATCTGCGCTTTCGGTATGCCGTCGCCGCTACGACCTCCAGCGAGTGGTTTCCCTACGGCGACGGCGTGACGTTTTACCCGGCCGAAGCCGCCACGTACGGGCTGTCGCTGCAGACGCGCGGTCAGACGTGGCTTGAGACCAACATGCAGCTGCGTACCGGGCGTCGGGATGAGGTGTCGTTTTTGGCCCTCGCCGGCCAGGCCGCATATAATCAATACGGGTCGCCCTATGCGGGCGAAACGGTCGGCGCCTTCGACGGCAGCGTGCTCCACTATCCCAACGGCGGGAATCCCAACGCGCCTGTGACCTGGGCCTCCGGGCTACGCGGCACGATCGGGCTTGTGAAGCTCGGCTGGTCGCGCGCAAGCCAAACCGGCTTCCTGCGCGTGCAGGTCTATCGGTCCCGCTACGGGTCGAACGCGGGCGGTCCGTTTTGGGACGAAAACGGATTCCCCAACGGGGGTTTTTCGCTCATCTCCACACAATACCAGGCGGATACGGGGATCAGCGCGGATGCCGACCGGTTCGTCAGCGACCGCCACCATCTGCGCTACGGCGGCGAGTACCGGGTCAACACGGCCTATCTTCATCAGATCGTGCCGACCTTCGACGAGATCGTTCGCTCCCAGCCGGTCTTGTCGACCGTGATGGCGTACGTCGGCGATGCCTGGACGCCGGGCAGCCGCTTTTCGGCCATGGCTGCGCTGCGCTTTTTCCACACGCACGTCGTGCCCAGCACGGGTGCACCCTACGACTTGGCCGCCATGGATCCGCACGTCGGCCTTGTCTATCGCCTCGGCGCCGACATGGCGCTGCGCCTGACCGGCGACCACAATACCGTTGCCCCCAAGCCGCTGGAGGCCGACCGCTTCGATTCGGTCAACGTTGGCGCCAACGGTCAGCCGCCGCCCTTCCAGCCGCTCAGCCCCGAGCGCGGCGACGATCTCGGCATTTCGCTGGAAGGCGGCGGCGGGTTTAGCTACCGCATCGCGGGGTTTGCCCAGTGGGATCGGGACCGCATCGACATTCTGCCGGCCAACTTCCGCGCGGCGTTGGGGAGTGAAACTCTACCCAGCGGGCCCGGCATTCCCACCAACGTCGGTCAGCTCCAGGTGCACGGTATTGAGGCGGATCTGCGCGCCGGTCATCTGACCTTCGATGCCACCTACGTGCATGCGATTTCGTCAAGCGCCTCGCAGTTTGCGCTCAACTTCCTCAACGTGCCGGCGGCCGCTGCCGGCCACCTCTTCCCCCAGGGATACGTGCCCGATTTCTCCGCCACTTTGGGGTACGACATTGCGCTGGCAGCAGGCCGCTTGCGCGTGGTGCCGTCGCTGGCCTACGAGAGCGGCTACCCGTACGGTGTCGGCCGCGATGTTTTCGTGTTCGATCCCGTCACACACCGGCCGATTCAGGTGCTCAACGACAACTACTGGAACCCCGGTGCCAATTACTACTTCCTGCGCGATCCGTCACAGCCGTACAATCCGGTGACCAATCCCTACATCGGATCGCTCGGCACGCCCGAGGGCAGCGATCCCAACACGCTGCGCGCGCCGGCGGAGGCGTACCTCAACCTGCACATTCAGGCCGACGTGACGGCGCACATGTCGGTCGAACTGGATGCCGCCAACCTGCTGGGCAACGCCGCTCCGGTTGCCTACCAGAGCAATCCGTATCTCATCGGCCCGCCGGGCTACCGGGGCGGCAACCCGCTCTATGCCGCGTACTACCAGACGATCGTCGGCGGCAGCAGTCCGTATGTTCTGGGCAACGGGGTGCCGACCAACGACGGGATGCATCAATCTGTGCCATGGTCGTACGGGACGGCGGGGTACGTGCCGCAGAGCTACCCGTTTGGCCGCACGGTGCAGCTGCGCCTGACGTTCCACATGTAGGGCCAATGGCACGGTGCCTGCTTCGGCATCTCGCGCCGACAGCCGCGCGGCGAACCGGGCTGGGACCATCCGATGGCGAGCGCGCGCAAGGCTGCCTGCGCAGGGGCCGCCCGTGTGCTCCCAAAAAGTGGTGACTGGGCCAAAGGCGTGTCACTGTGGGTTTGCGGGAGGCTGACATGGTGAAGATACGTTGTATTTCGCTCGGCTTGGTCTTGGCAGTGGCTGCGGCCGTGGCGGCTTGTAGCTCAAACGCCGGCAGTGCGGTTCCTCCGCCACCCAATTCCGGCGGGCAACCTCAATTCGTGCAGTTCGCGGGCCGTCCGCCTCTGCATCCCGGCCCTGCCGTCCATGTGTGCGGCGCTGTTCCCATCGGCTTTGCACGCTGCACTTCGCTCGTCCGCACCGATATTGCGGGCATACTGCGCGGCTCGACCGCGCCGGCAGGCTATTTCCCACACGACCTGCAGACGGCTTACAATTTGACGACGGCTTCGGCCACCAAAGGTTCCGGCATTACCGTCGCGATCGTAGATGCGTTTGATGACCCCAACGCAGAGTCCGACCTGCAAGTCTATCGCAGCACGTTTGGTCTTCCGGTGTGCAGTTCGTCCAACGGCTGCTTCACCAAGGTCCGATTCGGCAGGCGGACCAACATCGCGTGGGCGGAGGAAATCTCGCTGGACGTGGATATGGTCTCGGCGATCTGCCCGAACTGCCGCATCCTGCTCGTCGAAGCCAAAACGAACTCTATTGCGGACCTGACGACCGCGGAGCAGTATGCAACCGCGCACGCCTTCGCGGTCAGCAACAGCTGGAGCGGCAATGAGGGCACCACAGCGTACGACAGCGCCTACAATGTGCCGGGCGTCGCCATCACCGCTGCCAGCGGTGACTCCGGATACAACACGACTGCGCAGTGGCCCGCCATTTTGCCCTCGGTGACGGGTGCGGGTGGCACGACACTCTCCTCGGTAAGCCCCAGAGTCGAGAGCGCCTGGAGCGGGGCTGGCAGCGGGTGTAGCACAATCTACGCCAAGCCGGCCTTTCAGAGCGGCATCAATACCGGCTGCGCCAAGCGAGCCCAAGCGGATGCCGCGGCCGACGCGGACCCCAATACCGGCGTTGCGGTCTACGACACCTTCCACGAACCCGGTTGGCTCGTCTTCGGCGGGACGAGTGTCGCTTCGCCTATCTTGGCCTCGGTCTTCGCGCTGGCGGGCGTGGCATCGGACAACAACAACTCGCACCTCTACAGCCACACCAGCAGCCTCAACGACATTACCAGCGGAAGCAATGGCGGTTGCGGTGCTCCGCTCTGCACTGCGGGGGTAGGCTGGGATGGTCCCACCGGCTTGGGCAGCCCCAACGGAACGGGCGCGTTTTAAAACCAGCTGACGACGAACCGCCGGCAGGATAGCTCCTGCCGGCGGAAGGGGCGGCCACGAGAGCCGGCTGCGGCTACTCTGCTATGTTGACCTGCGTGACCTGGCCGTTCGTCACCGTCACGCTGTTGGGATCGGTGACCGAAACGGCCCCGTTGCCGTTGACCGCGGTGACGGTTTGTCCGGCTTGGGTGGTGTACGTGTTATTGACGACCAGGGTGTACGTGCCCGCGGCCAACGCATTGATCTGGTAGTGACCGCTGCTGTCGGTGATGCCCGAATTGATCACGACTCCACCTTGTTCGGCTACGACCTCGGCATTCTGGACCGGATTGCCGTTGGAGGAGTTTGTGACGGTTCCCGCTATCGCGCCCGACGTCGCCTGTACGGTCGCGACGAGGACCGGCTTCATGACGAACTGACCGGGTTGCGGCTCGAGGATCGACTCAGCGGCGTTCCAATCGATCAACCATCCGTAGGTGAAGCCGCCCTGGGCTGTAAAGTGAGCGTTGACTTTCACCCCGGCCGTCCCAATGCCGTCTCCTCCGTCAACCGAAGTATTCCCCCCGAAGCCCATCGCCGTTGCGCTGGGGATGCTCAGGGGATAGGTCGTGCCGTTCACGGTGATGGTGGTTTGGTTGGACGAGGTGTCGAGGACGAAGCGGAGCTGTTGGTAGACGCCTGCGGGGATGGCAGCCGAAGCGACCGTGAGCGGGGTTGTCTGATAGTCAAGGAGATTTATCACCTTAGCCGGCGAGTAGGTGGCCAGCACCTGTGGTCCATGACCGCCGCTGCCGATGAGTTCGACTTTTTCCACGGCGATGTTGACCGCGGAGACCGTCTGACCGCTCAGGGAAAATGGAGCGTCCATGACGGCGACGTTAAGCGTGGCACTCGAGGGATTAAACGCACCGCCTGCGCTGCAGCCCGCAACGAGGAGGCTCAGCAAACCAAGGTGCGCAAGGGATGCGACGCGAGGAGCGGCTTTCACAGATTGATTCCCTCCTGGAACGGATCTCCCAACGGTCTACGGGTTTTGCCTAATGTGTTGCCTATGTACTAAAACGGAAGGCTTGGTCACCTTGTTCCGGTTGTGACCGGCATCACATATGATTTCATAAGGTCGCTTGCCTGGCAGTCCGCGAAGCCTGGCAATGCAAGCAACCAATCTGACCGCGCAGCCGGTCGTTGAGTATGCCTCGAGCCTGATCCACCCTGTGGTTGAAGTTAGCGTCCTCGACGCGGGCCAGGACGGTCAGCAGACCTTGCAACTGGTTGCTGACCCTGAGATGCCGCAAGTGAATGACCGCCGCAATGGCGGTGGCGGCTATGACGATGAAAGTGCCGACCGCGGCGACCGAGTCGATGAGCTGGAACGACATAGTCTCGGACCTCCTAGCCGAAGGCCAGAACCGGGTGAGCGAATGTCTATGCTAGGATCGGTCGTTTGTACTTCTTGTCTGGCATAGGCAAGCAGGCGACTCCAATCCCAAGCCTCGTCATTCTTGGCCTGCTGCGGCCGAGATCCCACAAGACAGAGCGGTCAGGGCGGCGTGCGCCCTGACGTCACACCTTACTGCAGGGCCCAAAACTGCACGATGAAGTCGATTCCTTGTACGAGACTGTAGCCCGTGGGGTTTTGCACAGTCGTCTGGATGTAGTGCCGCGGGGCCAACAACCCGGCTGCACGACCCAACAACAGCGGCGGCTTTGGTGTCGGCGACGGCGCCTTTGGAATAAAGATCCGAGACGGCGGAATGGCTACCGCAGTTAGCGAGCGCATCCTTGCAAGCGTCGGCTGGACGATGATATGCGTGGCGGAGCGGGAGGCCAGCAGCGAAGCTAGAGGTAGGATAGTGATCTGCCCGCTCCACACCGTCGGGAGCCGCTCATGTAGCCTCCGCCCCAGCCGGTCCACGCCGTCGTGGTCGCAGTGACGATCAAGGGGACATGATAGGGCAGATGTGACAACTCATACCGGCACGAGTACGTATCGCCGTTTCGCGCCAAGCCGGAAGCCGCCGTCGATGCGACGAGCTGCGGGGCGTGCCCAGTCTAAATTTGAGGTAGTTTTTCGGAATGATGAAATCGATGAAATCGATGTGGATCCCAGACGCAGTTCCGGAAGCGTCAAACACCGCCTGTGACGCGTCGCCCATGTTGCAGGTGATGTTGTACAGGGTGTAGCCGTGGCCCGCGCCGTCGGGTTTGCCCAAGGCAGCAGTACGTTGCGAGCAGATGGTGTCGCTGTTTTGTGCCCAGCCGTGCTGGATGGGGTACGTAATGACGCCGTTGGCTGCGTATGCGCCAGAACAGCCCGGGTAGCCGGCGGCAATCGGGCCAACAGCATGCTCCCAAAGTGCGGCGCGTCCCGCCGCGCAGGAAGTGGCCGACGGCGGCGTGAACGCTCCGGGCCGGACCCGCATCATCAGGCTCTTGGGAGTCCAATGGATGACCCTTATCAAAGGCCGCACTGCGCTATTGTTGGCGCTCACATGCGTCACCCTCGCAAACTGCGGCGGGGTGCGTTTGGCCCAGGCAGCACCCGTGCCGACGCCCATGCCGGCGCAGATGACGCCGATGCCCATGCAGATGCAGATGCCCATGTCGATGCCCCCGGGGGCGAGTCACGCCGGGCAACCGATGGACATGTCGGAGAACGAGCCCGCCAACCCCCTCAACGGGACGCAGTGGTCCATCCTCAACCACCGCGGTGCGGGATTCTTCGTTCTGCTGTGGGGCCTGAGCGCCGCGCTCGTAGGGCTGCAGTGGCCGCGCCGCACGTGGTTTCGCTTCGTACCGCCGCTGACGTTGTTCGCCCTGGCCGAATTCTTGATTATCCGCAACGACCCGAAGACATGGCCCATTGGGCCCATCGGGTTTTGGGTGAGCTTCCGCGATCCAGCGGTCTTCGAGCACCGCATCTTCGTGCTGATCATTATCGCCATGGGTGTCGTGGAATTGCTGCGCGCCGCAGATCGCCTATCTCCCGCTCTTCAGAAGTTCGCGCTGCCCAGCCTCGCCGTCACAGCCAGCATCCTCCTCTTCTTCCACCACCACGGGGGCCTCGAGATGGAACAGATGATGGCGCATGCTAACGATCCGTCGGTCGCGGCCAGCCCGGCCTTCACGAGCATGCTGAAGTCGATGACCGTCATCAAGCACGAGCACCTGTGGTTTTCCATCGTGGGGCTCTGCCTTGCCGCGGCGAAGCTGGTCGCCGATGCCGGCGTGATCAAAGGGCGCTTGGGCGCCACCTTGTGGCCGCTGTTTGCAGTTGCTCTGGGCGCTTACATGCTGGGGTACACCGAGTAAGGCCCCCCACACGGAAGAGTTAGAGACGCCAACCACCGCGTAGACACGCAAAAAAGGCCGGACAGTCCGCGAAAGACCGCGCAGACACGCCGCTCGGCACGGCGCCGGCGACGGATGTGCGCCAATCAAGTCTGTGCGGGGCATCCCGCCATTGTCTACCTCCCGTCTTTGCGGTGCCCCGCACTGCGCAAGGGGTGGCCCTGCCTAGCCTGAGGGCAGGTAGCGCATGACGGTCGCTAGCCCCCCGCTCAGGTGCAGATCGTTGTGACAGTGGAACAAAAACGACCCCGGGTTGTCGGTCACGACGTCAATGGAAATCGACCCCATCCTGGGCTGCACGACGACCGTATCTTTGAAAATGCCGGTGCTGGCTTGCCCGTTGACGCTCGTAACCTCGAACGTGTGGCCGTGAAGGTGCATCGGGTGTTCCATCATGCTCATGTTGTGCATCGTGATGCGGTAGCGCCGGCCGGCCTGCACGGCTAGCGGTTTGGCACGCGGGTAGGGTAAGCCGTTAATCCCCCACACCTCGGGGTGCGATGACAGCTGACGCAGACGTAGGACAAACTCGCCCTCCGCTCGCACGGGTGAGGCTCCCGTGCTGAAAGCGCTGTACGACCAGTTTGCGGGTCCGGCCGGTTCCCACACGGGCGGACCGCTTCGGCCCGCGTACTCCACGACGATGCCCAACCCACGCCGGCGGTATTGGTCCTGCGTGCTCCCCAGCACCCACACGCCCGGCTCGTCCATCGTAACGATCGCGTCGACGCGTTCGGCCACGCCAAGCTCAATCGCGTCGAATGTGCGTGGCGCGGCAACCGGGTTACCATCCAGAGCCACAACTTCAAAGGCGTGGCGGGGCAGTGCCAAACGGTGCGTCAATGTGGCGCTAGCATTGAGGATGCGAAACAGGACGCGCTCGCCGCGGCGCACCCGGATCGGCTCACCGAAGCCCAGCGCTTTCCCATTGATGGAAAAGAGCGCATAATCGGCTTCGAGCATGCTCATCGCGCCCATCATCGACATGCCCCCACCCGGCATGGGCATCATCTCTTGCATGCCACCCATCCCGCGATGCGCAGGGCCAGCGGGAGACTCGGAGGTTGGACCGCCCACCATCATCATCGGCATGGTCATGCCCATCGCAGGTTGCGTGAGACGGGGTGATTGCGGTGTCGGCGTGTGGCCCGCCATTCGGTAGAGCGTGCCCTCCCACTCATGGAGTACCAGGAACACCTCGCGGTCGTACCGCCCGGGATCGTTGCGCGGCTCGACGTAGACCACGCCTAACTGCCCGCTGAAGATTCCCTTGTTCGTGTCGAAGTCGCTGGCAGTGTGCGTGTGATACCAGCGCGTTCCGGCCGGCCGGGGCGTGAACGTGTAACGGCGCCGCCCTCGGGCGGGAATCGGCGGCGTGCCAAGCTCCGCCACCCCATCCACCGTATCGGGAACGATCTGCCCATGCCAGTGGATGAGCTCGTCGTGGTTTGTGTGGTTGCGCATCTCCACGCTGATGGATCGACCCTCCCGCATGCGCAAAAGCGGTCCCGGCACCTGGCCGTTGTACGCGATCGTGCGGATGTAGCGGCCGGGCGCCACCTCGATCCTGACGTGATCGATCTCGAGCACGATGTCGGCTTTGCGCGAGGCAGGCGTGGCGGCAGGAACGCCGGCCGGGGATTGGCGGCTACAGGCGGCCGGCACGAGAGCCGAGCCAAGCAGGGACAGAAATTCGCGGCGTTGCACGGGCTGGTCTTCCATCATAGCAAGGCGGGCCGGCCCGGGCAAGGTGCCGGCTGTTCTCGGGTTGTTATACCCGTCAGCGTAGGATGCCGCGTATGGCGGCGCTGTGGCAAGCAACTCTGCTGGCCGGCGACGGGACCGTCGAGTGGCCTCCGTGTTATCTGTCTGTTCGCCCCTTGTAATCGGCGCTCGGGTATGCTGAAGTGTGCCCTTGGGTCTGCTCCTGGAAAGGAAGGTGCTTGTGCAATGAGATTGATGAGATTGGGGAGGGTCGCCGCCGCCCTGGCGCTGCTTGCCTGTGCTGTACCCGCGTGGGCGGCAGGCACGTGGCGGGGTCCCACTGCTGCCGTGACGACAACGTCCCTGTGGGCCGGCACGGCGACGCATGCCGTGAATCTGGCCGCGATGGCGGGCGCAAGAAGCCTCATCATGGCGAGGCTTTCGGATGCGGTGCCTTTGCGCATCATCGTCGGCCTGGCCAGCAATCGTGCAGCCGCCACTGCTTTCCTGCGCCATCAAACAACACCCGGTGATCCGCTCTTTCACACATTCCTGACGCCGGCTCAGTTCACGCAGATGTTCAATCCGTCACGCACGCAGGCGCTCGCCGTCGCAACCTACCTGGCGCGCGAAGGCTTCACCGACATCGCCATCGAGCCCAATAATCTCATCGTCAGCGGTGTCGCCCCGCCCTCGCGTGTCGAGGCGGCCTTTCACACGACGATCCAGGCCACCGTCGTCAACGGCAGGCTGCTGTATGGCAACGTGACACCGGCCCTCGTTCCCGCATCGCTGCGAGGTTTGGTCGTCGCCGTTCTGGGGCTCAACAACGTCTACCGCATGCACACTCACATTCTGCCGATGAGCAGGCTCGCGGTGCGGCGGCTTGCGATCTCTCCGCAGCCCCTGCAAAGCGGCGCCGCGCACACCCCGCCTCCCTGCCTTGTCGTGAACGCGCAAAATGTCTGCACGTTCGGCGAGTATGGCCCGGTGCAGTACCAACGCGCGTACGACGCCTGCCCGACGACCTGCACGGGGTACAACACGACCATCGCGGTCATGGCCGAAGGCAACGTCAGCCAGGTGCTCAAGGACCTGCGGACCGCGGAAAGCTACTGGGGTTTGCCGCACGTTCCGTACAGCGCGATCCAGGTCGGCGTCTCCAGCGTCGACACGTCGGGGCTGGATGAATGGGACTTGGACACGCAGGTCGCCAGTGGCATCGCACAGACGGTCAAGCATCTCTACGTGTACCACACGACGACGTTGACCGACTCGGACATCACGCTCGAGTACAGCCACTGGGTCAACGATGATCTAGCTGTTGCCGGCAATTCGTCGTTCGGAGAGCCGGAGAGCTTTGCCTACGCCGACGGCTCGATGGAAATCGACGACGCGCTCTTCAACCAAGCCGCCGCGCAGGGGCAGACCATGTTTGCGTCCACCGGCGACAACGGTGAAGGATGCCCGGTGCTGGCCGCGACGGGTGTGCCCAACAGCGGCACACCTGAGGTGTGCTATCCGGCGTCGTCTCCATACGTGGTGGCAGTCGGCGGCACGACGCTGGATACCAACGCGGTCGGGGCCAAAGGTCCGTGTACGAACTGCGGCCAGCCGGGCACGTATTATGGCGAGCACGTCTGGATCGGCACCGGCGGCGGCGTAAGCGCGTTTGAGAGCGCTCCCTACTGGCAGACAAACGGCATCGTCGCACTGGCCGCGGCCGGGCGAGCGATCGCCGACATCTCCATGTGCGCGGATAACAATGGCTGCCCGATGGACGTCTTCGTCAACGGAGCCCAAATCGGCGTCGGCGGCACGAGTCTGTCGTCGCCGATGTCCATGGGCGTGTGGGCCCGCTTGGAGACGATGCACGGCAATAAGTTGGGCTTTGCCGCTCCCGTCTACTACGGCATCTACGGCAAGTACGAACCCTGCCCGCTGGGCTCGACGGCGTGCACGCCGTCGGAATTTCCGACGGCCAACACCGCCGCGCTGCCGCCCGACACAACCGAGCCCATTGGCGGGTTCCACGACATCCTCTTCGGCAGCAACGGTATCCCCTCCAGCGCGGCGCCGGGCTGGGATACGCCCACCGGTCTGGGATCGGTGGACATTTGCGTGATGCAAAAGGACATCGCGAACTCGATCTTCTCCGGCCACTGAACGGTCTGGCGGTCGAGTACCCGATGCCCCCTTGAGGGCATCCGCATGAAGCAAGCGACGAGGCGGCTTTCGGGCCGCCTCACGCTTTGGTGCCTGAAAGCCTGCGTTCGCAGGGTCGAGATGCGGCCTCACAGGGTCGTTTGGACGCCTTTTGGACGGCGACCCGGTTATGCTGTCTTCCGTAGCAGCCGGCACAGGTCGGCTTTGGAGGAAGACGGATGAGCGGCTCTCGGGTTCGACTTCTGTCAGCACTGGCCGCCGTGGTGTTGCTGCCAACGGCGGGCGACCGGAGCATGGCCTGGCCTTCACTGCCGGGTGTGCCGGGCGTACCGACGGTGAAACAAGCCGCCAAGGGCGTGCTCTCCAACGAACTTCTCAAAGAATTCGGTACCTGGTTCAACTACAATCGCCCGGTGTACGTCAGCGGCAACGACGTCTTGCCGACCGTTGCGACCCTGCCCGGCGGGCCGTGGCACCCGGTGAGTCTGGCACGCGAGCTGGAGCTGGTGAAGCCGTCGCACACGCCGGTCGTCCACCTGCCTCCGGGCGACTACAACGTGGCCGTTGTGACGTACTGCATGGGGCACAACAATCAGGGTCCGTGGCGCAACAAGTTCCTGCTCGCTCCCGTCAAGGGTGCGTGGGCCGACATTCTCGATGCGCTCAACTACCGGGCGTACGGCTCGCCCTTTGCCGCCCCCGAGATCCAAGGAGTGTCGTGGGCCATGCAGGCCGGCATGAGTTACGACGAGATGAGCCCCGCACAGAAGCACATCGTCGACGTCTTGCTCCCCGACTACAAGTCGAGGCTGCACAAAGACTTCTACGATAGCGCACGGGACGAGTGGAATGCGCTGGCGTCGAAGGTGCCGGGCACACCGACATTCGAGGCCGCGCTCGGCCGACTCGGCGACGTGGGCACAGCGCTGCTCGCGATCGAGAATGCACGCGAGCAGATCATCAGCGACGGCAACAACTTCAACGCGATGGTCGCGCAGTTCGCGCACGTGGGGCAACTGCGGCCGAGCGACGTTCTGTCCTCGACGCCGTGGAGCATCGTCGCGCCCGGCGTCTACGCCCGCCTGCGCACCCGGGGCACCTTGCTCACGCCGGGCGTCCTGCAGATCCGCATCACGGCACAGGCCGCGTACCGCAGTTTTGAGCTGGCGTCAACCCAGCTCCGCGGGCTGGGCGGCGGCGTGGCCTCGCTTTTGGGTGGCTTCAGTCTTCCCTGGAACTTGGCCGGGTTCTTGAACAACGGCACGCAGCCTCTCTCGTCCTCGCCCATCGGAGGGCCCCCCGACCCCGGCCAGGCAGGCGGCGGTAATGACAATCAACCCAACTTTTACGTCGTTGGTTCCAGCTGGCATTCCCGCAGCGGCTCCAACGGGAACAACGGCAACCCTCATGGTTCCAATAACAACAACGGCAACAACAACGACGACAACGATAACAACGATAACGGTAACAACAATGGCGGCACGACGAACAACGGCGGCTCGGGCCACCCGGTCAACGCGACAAACCCGGGCTCGACGTCCGTCGACCTGAGCCCGTGCGATCCGCCGGGCAACACCTTCGGTGTGGCGCACGGAGTCGTCGTCGCGAGCACCTCGACCTCGCTCACGGTGGGGCGCGGCACGGGGGGCGGCACCGTCTGCTTGCTGCTGCGGCCCTACGTTCAGATGAGTGCGCTGGGACTTGCCGGCGGCACGGCGTCGGTCAGCTCCGGAAACGCGAGCTACAACCTGCCGAATGCGCCGATCGTTCCGGGCCACGTTGTCATTCTTGCGCGCTACGTCGTGGGTGGCTGTCTCACGCCTCTCGTACCGAAGGGGCCGGTCCCGTCGTGTACGATCACCGCAGTGATCGATTTTGCAGGGGTCGGTCCCTTCTGCCCGGACCTCGTCCACACGATCGCGTTGGGCAAGGCGCCGCTGGGTGATCCTGCCTCGAATTGGCTCAGCAGCGCGTCGCTGGAAAACCGGCTATGCATCACCACCATGCTCGGTCCGACGCTGAGGATCCAGGCCTGGGTCGCCGCGACCAAGATGTTCACCCCGACGACGCCGCTGCGGGCGGTCGACCCACAAAACTTTGTCTACGATGATGCTTGGGGTCACATGTAAGGAAACCTATAAGGAGAGGATCATGCACAAGAATACATGTCGCTTCTGGGTCGTGCTCGGGGTCGCCGCGTGGTGCATCGCCGTGACGCGCTCGGCTGGTCTGGCGGAGGCAGCCAGCCGCCAAGGCTGTATGAACCAATGGCTCTTCAATGGCGTCTGGCGCGTGCGCGTGACTGCCATTGAACCGTCCATGAACGGCGGCCAGCAACAGGGCTGGCAAGTCACGGAAGTGTGGCGCAACGGCACGGCGCAGGAGCTGGCTCCGAGCGATTCGGTGCTGACCAATCAAAAATTGGAGCTGCAAAACGGAGCGATCACGGCGAGTGAGACCACCGGCGGAACGTTATCCCTGCAGTCCGTGACCTTCAACAACTTTCCGCCGGCCGGCGAGTTCACCTACAAACAGATCTTTTTGGCGCCCAATCTGCAAGCGGATTCGTCCAACAAACCGCAGGGCCTCCTGATTACGTTCAACGGCGCTCAGCTCGCTCAAATGAAGAGCAAGCCGCAATTCAGCACGTCGCAGTATAACTTTCACTTCAGATTCGGATGTGTCGCAACCGGCGCGGCCGCAGAGGCCGAGGGCGGGTCAAACCAGTTGGCCGCGCGACCCGGCTGCCTGAACGAATGGATGTCCAACGGCGTGTGGAAGATGCGGGTCACCGCTCTCGACACGTATCCCGTGGTCTTGAACAAGCCGCAAGATCAAATCGGCTGGCTTGTCACCCAAACGTGGGTCAATGCCTCGGGTCGCGGGATCGTTCCTCGCGGATTCTGCGATCAATGTCCGAAGTTTGCCGGCACGGGGGTCACAGATGAATATCTCGCGACGCAAGGCGGGAAGAGCGGTTCATCCGCCAACGCCGTGGGCGGCTTTAAGATCTCCGCCAAACCCGGGTACGACTGGCTTCCGGGAGAATCATGGACCTTCCAACAGTACTTCACCTGGGGCAATTTCGATCCAACCGACAAGCCGGTGCGTCTGCTCGTCACGTTTGACGACAAGACGCAGAACGCGACGCCCGGGGTCCCCCACTACCGCAAGCCGGCCGACTTCCGGATCGACCTCACCTGCAGCAAGTAACACCGTGCGGGGCGGCGCGCGCCACACCGACAAGGAGAGAGCATGGATCATCGTATCGTTGGCACCACACAGCCCGTTTTGGAAATGACCTTGCAGCCGGGCGAGATGATCATCGCCGAGCCGGGCGAACTGTCCTGGATTACGGGCAGCATTCAAATGAAGACCACGCCCATGACCGCGGGCGCCAAGAGCGTGCTCGGCCTGCTCAAACGTGCGGTCTCCGGCGGCGGCCTGTTCATGACGGAATACACGGCCCAAGGGTCGCCCGGCATGGTGGCATTCGCCACGAAGCTGCCAGGCCAGATCCTTCCGGTCGACGTCCAGCCCGGCAAGGGCTACCTCATTCACCGCCACGGTTTTCTGTGCGCGACGCAAGGCATCGAACTCAGCATGGGATTCCAGCGTTCACTCGGCGCGGGCGTCTTCGGCGGCGACGGGTTCATCCTGCAGCGCATCAGCGGCACGGCGCAAGCCTGGATCGAGCTTGACGGTGAAGTTGTCACCTACGACCTGCCGGCTGGCGGCTCGCTCCTCGTCCACCCTGGTCACGTCGGGATGTTCGAGGAGAGCGTGAACTTCGACATCACCATGGTGCCGGGGATCGCCAATGCGCTCTTCGGCAACCAGGGTTTGTTCCTGGGCCGCCTGACGGGCCCGGGGAAAGTCTGGCTGCAATCTCTGACGCTGCCGGGGCTTGCGCATGCGTTGAGCCCGTACGTCGGCAAACACGAAGCGCCGGCCGCTGCGGTCAGCGGCGGCGTCGGCGGTGCCGTTGCCAGCCAAGTGCTCAAAGACATCTTCGGAGGTTAAGGTCGCATGCTCGCGCCTGTCACTTCCTTTGTGCGAAGTCAGTTGCGTGTCGGACAGGTCTTCGCACACGCCGTGCGCTCCGGCGTGGCCCTCGCGGCACTTGCCGCTGCTCCCCTGGCGCTCGCCTTGCCGGCCAACGCAGGCGTCATCACGGGGGTGACGGCAAGCGTGCCGAGCCCGGCGGTCCGTGGGTCGGCTACTATTACGCCGTGTGGGCCGTGTGGAACCACGCGATGCCGTCGACCGAATGCGCTACGGGTTGGGCCAGTTGACAGATTATGGTGTGCGGTACAAGGCGGATTCGTGGTCGTGTCCGAGCAGGGACCACAACCGCTCAACGAACCCGCGCGACAATCACGTTTCCTGAGCCCCGAGGGCTGATAACGGTCGTCTCCTGCGGACCAATGCGGCGGCTCTCCGGTTGAGCTCCTCGCGTCTTGAGGGCTGCCGGAGTGATGCGGGGAGAAAGGACGCCGCAGTGCAGCGCTAAATTCTCTCAGCATGCAATTGTATTGCGGATCGTCGCGTCAATTTGTTGACGACACGACGCTCAACCGTGTCGCGCGCCTTATGCAGGATTCGTGGTCAGCATACTTCGGCTATCCCCCTCCCATTTCGGAAATGCGCGCCTGGGAAAATTCGCTTCGGGCCCTCGCCTTGCAAATTAGCTATTCTAAACTGCTGGATCACGGTGTCGTGCTCGAAATGCGCTTGCCTCTGACATCTGCCCGGCTGGATTGTCTTCTCACAGGCCATGACCAGGGTGGTAGAGAGCAAGCTGTGGTTATTGAGCTCAAGCAGTGGGAGCGGGTTCAGGACTCGGATATCGACGAGTGTGTTGCCACTTTCATCGGCGGCTCGGTGCGCGCAGTCAGTCACCCCTCAGTTCAGGTGTACCATTATCAGCAGTATCTCGTCGATACGCTGACCGCTTTTCAGGACGACGGCGTGCCCGTGGCCCTCTCGTCGTGCAGCTATCTCCACAATATGCGCTTTGACCCTCTATCGCCGATTTTTGCGCCGCGATTCGACAAGGTGCTTAAGGTCGCGCCGGCCTTCACGGGGGACCAGGGAGATAAGCTGTCGACATTTCTCCGCAGTCGGCTCGCCGCAGGCGCCGGCACGCCGGTACTTGATAAAGTTATACACAGCAAATACCATCCGTCGAAGAAGCTACTCAACCATGTCGCGGACATGGTTCGTGGGAGCGCGGTCTTCGTGCTTCTGGACGATCAAATTGTTGCATACAACACCATCATAACCTACGTTCGCAAAGGCCTGCGGTCGAAGAAAAAGACGTGCATCCTCATTAATGGAGGCCCGGGTACCGGCAAGTCTCTGATCGCTATCAACGTCATGGCAGAACTCTCGCGCCAGGGGATCAACGCGCAGTACGCTACCGGATCCCGAGCCTTCACAACTAACTTGCGACGCCGTGTCGGCAGCCGGGCTGCGGCTCAGTTCAAGTATTTTAACAGCTACGGTCAAGCCGATCCGGACAGTATCGATGTTCTCTTGATGGACGAGGCTCATCGTATTCGAGAATCGAGCAATAGCCGGTTTACCGCCCGCGTGCAGCGATCGTCACGGACCCAGATCCAGGAACTCGTGCAAGCGGCAAAGGTTAGCGTCTTCTTCATCGACGACGCCCAGGTCGTGCGGCCCGGCGAGGTCGGATCAAGCGAGCTCGTGCAGGAAACGGCGGCTGCGACGGGTGCAAAGCTCGTACAAGAGCGTCTCACGGTGCAATTTCGGTGCGCCGGATCCGACGGCTTTGTCCGTTGGGTTGAAGCGTTGTTACAAATCGGTGATCACCCTCAGAAGCTCGAACCTTATACGGAGAGCGCCGACTTTGACTTTCGCATTGTCGACACGCCGTACGTGCTTGAATCACTCATCAGAGAACGCGTGAAGGAAGGCAATACGGGGAGAATCGTTGCCGGTTTCTGCTGGCATTGGTCAGACCCAAATCCCGACGGTACTCTCCAAGACGACGTGGTCATCGGGGAGTGGCGAAGGCCATGGAACGCAAAACCGGAAGCCGCCAAGTTAGTCAAGGGTATTCCCCGCGCTGAACTATGGGCGACCGATCCCGGTGGGATCGACCAGATTGGCTGCGTGTACACCGCACAGGGATTTGAATTTGATTATGTTGGTGTGATTGTCGGTAAAGACGTGATTTGGGACCCTATTGCCGGCCGGTGGCGCGGTCAACCGGAATATTCGTGTGATAGCC
Organism: bacterium; assembly: GCA_902812405.1. Classification (GTDB taxonomy): domain Bacteria; phylum Vulcanimicrobiota; class Vulcanimicrobiia; order Eremiobacterales; family Eremiobacteraceae; genus CADDZI01. The sequence goes on from CADDZI010000021.1 coordinate 23,443, forward strand.
GGGTCAAAAGATCCGGCGAACGCTTCGTATCCTACATCAAAAATGTTTACCGGGTTCTGCTAACGCGAGGTATGAAAGGCTGCTATGTCCTGTTCCTCGATGAGGGAACGCGCAAATACGTGGAGGACCATATCGCGTAATGATGCTCTGACGGAGTAGTCGGATTCCTCGGGTGGCGCTTCCCATTTTTATGCCGTCATCCGCCAGCCAATTGTGTGTTCTGCTCAAGGCTTTGGCTCATATGAAATGGTGACGACGCCACTTTCTGCCGATCCGATTCAAGGCCGCGCCAAAGTTCCAGCTGGGTTAAAGAGTCTTAGCAAAATGCCGAAGACAGTGATGGACTCACGAAAAATGCCACCAGCACTGCGGAAGTTCCAAGAGCAAGGTGTCAAGTTCCTACTCGAGCACACAGGTGCTTTGTTGGCGGACGAGATGGGGCTGGGGAAAACCGTCCAGGCAATTGCAGCATTGCTAAGATTGTACCAGGCGAAGAGGCTGAGACGAGCTGTCATCGCTGCCCCCGCATTCCTCCTCCCCAACTGGCAGGAAGAACTCGCGCGATGGGCTCCCAAGGTGTGGTGCGAGACAGTTACGGGTACCAAGGTCCAACGTCTGGAAACGTGGCATGGCGATGCCACTATCTTTCTGGTCAGCTATGAAACGTTGCGTCAGGACATCGATGCAATCGTCAATCGCCACTTTGACGTGCTCATCCTGGATGAGGCGCAGCGTGTTAAGAACATTCGCGCCCAGACGCACAAAGCTCTTGAAAGAATCCGTGCCCACCGCAAGTGGGGTCTGACCGGTACGCCTGTGGAAAACGGATTCGACGAGTACGTCGCGATCTTCCAGATCCTCGCTCCCGAGATCGTCGATCCGGACCTTCGCCTGGAGCCATGGGAACTGAGGGCTAGAATGCTGGATCGTACCCTGCGTCGCAAACGGGCGGACCAGCTCGACTTACCACCCCTTGAGCGCAGGATTGTACACCTCGAGTTGCTGCCTCGGCAGCGCCAAAGATACGAGGCATTATTTCGCCAGGCAATTCATGAGTGTCGGCTGCAGCCAAGCTTAACCCATCAATTGGCGTGGCTGACAAAGCTCATGCAGGTATGCAACTGGGACCCGTATTCTGGCGAGTCGTCGAAAGCTGAATATCTACAGAACAAACTTAAGGAACTCGAGGGATCGGACGCCGGGGTTCTCATTTTTTCGTGTCAACCGCACAAGAGCTTCGGCTTCCTGAAAGAGCGTTTGCGCTGGGCGCAGCCGATCGTTATCACCGGTGCCGACGACGTGGCTACCCGTCAGCGTCTCGTACAACGCTTTCAGAATAGTTCAAGATTTGTCGTAGCACTTGTGTCGACGAAGGCCTCGGGGCTGGGGATCAATTTCACACGGGCCAACTACGTCATCCACTACGATCACTGGTGGACAGCGTCCGCGAGGGATCAAGCTGAAGGTCGGGCGCATCGCCTAGGTCAGCTAAGGCCTGTGCTCGCGTGGGGTCTGTGCACGACGGCCACTGTCGAGGAAAAAGTTTTGAAGATTGTGGACGAAAAGGCGGATAGTGTTGAGCGCATTCTGACCGGCGACGGCATAGAACTGCCCTTGACAAAGCAGAAACAGCTCGTCAAAGTTCTGGAGGTGTAACTGGCCAATGAGCGACGACATACGTATTCGGGAGTTACCCTCGAGTAATGGTGCGGAACTATGGGAGGTGGAAGATCCACGCAGACAGGGGCGCACATGGCGCATAGAGCTGGTCGCAGAGGACGATGGGACCTGGAGAGCTCGTGAGCTCGGGACCGGGACGACCACAGTCTTTCAGCCTATGCAAGATCTCCCAGGCATCGTGTATACCCCTGTTCAGATTTACGACACCGACGGCAATCGTCAACGTGCTCTCAACTACGGTGACCTACCGGATCACTATGCTTTTGGTCAGAATCTGGGTGCCCGGGTCGAATACCTCGAGGACCCCGCAGCGAGTGACGGACAGACGGGAGACGTGCTGGTCTGGAAAGTGCGTGTCGACAAGCCGGCCTTGATGGCTGCACTCCACGTTTTACAACGACACTGGAACGAGGCTCGAAGAGCCACTGCAACTCAGTCGCAGCGGGAGTCCGCGCCGAGGTCACACATTGTGCTTCATGGGCTAGGCTTCAGTCAACATGGACACAGATATGTCAGTTTTGTCGCCACGGCGGCGGAGTTGCTTAAATTTGTTGAAGTTATCCCGAACACGGAGCAACACCCCAACTACCCGCAGCGTCCTGTCGACGCCAAGCGGCTGCGCCGTATCGGCGATTTCGTGGTTGGCGGCGGAGCACTTTTGCCGTCTATCATCGTGAACTTCTATGACAGCGTGGATGTGGACTTCCAAGATAACAATGAAGTCTGCATCTCAATCCCCAACGATGGGGGCAAACACGCATACTGTATAGACGGTCAACACCGCCTCTTTGCATTTGACCCAGAGAAGAGTCCGCATTCGGAAGAGGAACTCGGTGCAGATCGTATGGAGCTGCCAGTCACGGCAATGGTGCGCGAGCCCGAAAAGGTATGGGTTGATCAGTTTCTGGTGATCAATACCAAGCAGGTGCCCGTCAATAGAGATCAGATCCTGGGCTTACAACAGTACTACGGAGAGACCTCGAAAAGCGAAGGATTGGCGGTTGAGATAGCGAGGAAGCTCAACGCGTCGCAGAGCTGCGCACTTTTCGAAAAGATCTTTATGAGGCCAGGCGAGAGAAACCGGATGATCAAATTGCGCAACTTCGTGCGCCTGCTGAAAGGCCATCTTGAGGAAAACAGCACCTTCTGGGACCACCGGACCGGTTCGCCGAATGCAGATCTTCTCGCAGCGCTCTTAGAGAACTATGTGAACGCGTGGCGTGATTTGTTTCCCAATGAATGGGATAGTAACCAACACGTACTGACAAAAACCGCCGGCTGGGAGGTTATGTTCTCACCGGCCGGTGTGCTATCCAAGGCCTTCGAACGTCTGAATAGGTCTTACAGGGCGACGCTAGAGGACTGGAAACGCGTTCTCAAACCACTGCGTAGCCTGGAAATATCCCTGCGCAATAGAGACATCCCGCTGACCTGGGAGAGTCACACCTTCCGGCCTTACTGTTCGGGTAGAGCCAACATCGACAACTTCGTCCGTGCCGTGCACAGGGCGTACAGCGAACGAATCACGGAGTGATGTTGTGGACGGATACGAGGAAGTTGACACGGTACAAGCAGCCCATGCCGAAATTGTGATTTCCATACGACGACGCGGCGATAAGAAGTGGTCGTTTTGGCGCCCCGCAAGAGTTATTACGACCGGGAGGACGGTGAGAGAAAGATGTACGTTCCCCGCGGTTCATCAATTGAATTGAGCGAGCACGACCAGGTTCAGGAGTTAATTGAAACACTCATGGAGGTGAGTGCTGCTGTATTCGGCTCGTCCGTTTATGGGTTCGATTCCCAACAACCTTGACCGATAGCGCAATGAGCCGCCAACGCGGTCACATTGCTTGCGCGTCGGGACAGATCCTTTACGACGTCTAGCACCCTCGCCGTACCGGTGTTCGCCCGCACGGCATAAAGCGATAGTCCGGGAACCGCCGCAAGAGACCACGTTAGAACCGAAACGGCGCCTGATGCGCCCGCGTTACGATAACGGGCGTCACCGTGCGGCCTGGGTTTTTTGGCCGGCGGAGGGGAATACTAGGGGTATCGATGCGCGCCGTCCGTGCCGTCCTCATCAGCCTCGCAGGCCTAGTCGCCCTGGCCGGATTGGCTCTTTTGCTCTGGGCATTTCCTGCTACCCGCTCGGCGGTGCTGGGCCTCGCCGCACGCGGCGCCGTTCGGGCGACCGGGTACCATCTGGTTGCGGGTAGTATCACCTACGCCCACGGACAGCTCACCCTGGATGGCCCGATCGTCACCGACGACCGCGGTGAAACTTTCTTCATGGCGCACCAAGTCCGCGCGTCGCTGGACCCCGCGGGCATCCTGGGTCGCAGCGACCGCTTCTTGGGCCTGCATTCACTCGACCTCGTTGCGCCGGACGTGCGCCTCATTCACCGCGCCGACGGCACGTGGAACTTCGAGCGACTCATCCCCCGCAAGGTGCCTCAACCCGCAACGCCGCGGGCGCAAGGTCCGCCGTTGCGCATGACCCTCAGGATCGAGCACGGCACAGTCAACGTCATCGACCCGCAAGCCGCCATCCAGATGGGACGTTCGCTCTCGCTTGGCGGCGTCAACGGGTGGTTGCGTTTCGATCGGGGCGCCCAAAGCAGCGGCCGCTTGGCGGCAACGCTGCGTACGGTTCGCGGCTCGGCGCCGCTGCGGGCGCAGTTGTGGGAGGATGACCGCATCGCGTGGGCCCGGGCCACTGTTGAAGCACCGCAGATGCCCGTCGCTCCGGTCATCGATGCCTTCGTGCCGGCGCGCGATTTCATTATGGCAAGCGGCCGGGCTGACGTCCACCTGACGCTCTTCGATCTCGGCTACGATCCGCAGCAAGGGCCCCACTGGCAGGTCAGCGCTTTGGCCAAAGTGCGCGGCGTCTCGCTGCGGGTCAACCCGCTCATTCAACCGATTGAGAATCTGACGTGCGACCTCTTTTTGGCCAACGGTCTGCTCTCCAGCAACGACCTGACCGCGCAGACCGGGGGTGTTCCGCTTGTGGGCCGCGGGGTGTTGCGCATCGTCAACGGCACGCAGGTTGCATTTGCCGTGCGTCTGCAAGGCCGCCTGGAACAGGCGCGCGCGCTCTTCCAGGCGACGCACAATCAGGATCTTGCGGGACCGTTTACCGCGATCGTGCGCATCACCGGGCCCTTGAGCGACATCCACGTCGCGGTCGGCGTCCACGCCCGCGGTGCGCGCTTCGCTCAAGCCTCGCTGCCGGACCTGACGACCGGTCTGTTCTACCAGGGCGGTCACATGACGCTGACCGCCTTCGACCACCCGTCCGGCGGCGGCTCTCTGTGGGCGCACGCTGATCTGGACCTGAACAGCCCCGGCGTCACAACCCATGCTCTCCTAACGGCCTCGCTGCCCGCCGCGCACTTGCCGTTCGTGGCCAATCTGGCACCCGGATCCGTCGTCCACGCGTTTGCCACGGGCGAGGGCCCGTTTCTGCAGATGCAGGGCGACGGCTTTGCCATTCTCCACGCTCCGCGCGGAGAGACCATGCGCTTCTTTGCCGGTGTCGATCCGCACGTCCTGACGCTCGGGCCGCTCCTCGTGCAAGCGCGCACGGGCGAGGCGCTTGGCGTCTTTCAGCGGTCGCAAGATCCCACACACGTTACCCAGATCCAGCTCTACGCATCCCATATCCCGCTTGCCCTGCGGGGCGGCCAGGTGGCGCTGGCGGACGTGCCGGTCATCAGCTACGCGCTGCCCGAGATGAGCGGTATCCTCAACGGAAGTGCGTTCGTCATCTCGGACGCGCGCAATACGCCGCTTGCTTCGATCGACGCCCGCATCACCGGTGCGTCGTATGAAGGGCTTGACCTCGGGTCGGCGAGCATGAACGCGGTGGCGGCCCGGGGCGTGCTGAAGATCGCGCACCTGGGCCTGGCAGGCCCCACGGCAGATCTCGCAGCCCACGGTGTCCTGCGCATGGGCCATAATCTCAATGTCCAATCGGGTGCCATCACGGGAAGCGCCAGCGCCAATCTCGCGCACTTCGTGCCCGTCCTCGCCGCCCTCCACCCCGCCGGAGCAACCAGCGGTACCTTCAGCCTCGCCTTCGAACCCGGCGCATGGATCGGAGGGGTACACGTGGATAGCGCGGGAGTCCATCTGGCGGGCGTACCCCTTGGTAGCGCGCTGGCTTTTGCAGGCGGTACGGGCGACGCGGCCGCAATCGTGGGAAGGCTAGGGATCGCGGGTTCCCAGGTGTGGGCCGTTGGGTCGTTCACGCGGCCTCCGGCGGGTGCGGTCTCACGCGCTGCAGTCGATGCCTTTGTGCCCTCGCTGGATGTCTCCACCATACCCGCTGCAGCCCATGCCGGGGCGCGCGGAGACATCACGGGTTTCGGTTCGCTCACGCAAGACCCAGCCGGCCTCGGTCTGCAGCTTGCCGCGGCGGCCCAGGGCACGTACCGCAACCTGCCCTACGCGGGCGACCTCGACGTAACCTACGCAAACGGCACGCTGCACTCGCACGACAGCCGCCTGACCTTGGAACGCAATCGGGTCATCGTCGGCGGAGCAATACGAAATTTTGCCTTTGCCGATCCGCTCGCGCACGCCACGTACGCGCTCTCTCTACACGTCCGCGAGGGAGACCTGGCCGCGCTGAGCCGTTTCACCGGACCCAACGCGCCCGTCACCGGCTCCTACGACGCGAACGCAGCGCTTGACGGTCCGGCCAGCCATCCCAACGTCGATGCATACCTGGACACCGACCTCGGTACGATCCGCGGCGTTGCCTTCAACGAGCTGCACGGCGTGCTGCGCGTCCGCCCGGGCAGCATCCGCTTGCAGGGCGCCTCGGTGCAGCTGGGCACCTCCGCGTTTCGTCTGGATGCTGTGAGCGCAGGACACACATTTCAGATCGCGGCCTTCAGCCCGCACGTCGACATGAGCGATTTCAACGACTTCTTCGGCGGCGCCGACGTCTTTGCGGGAATCGGTACCTTTGGCATCGCGATTGCCTCCAGCCACAATGGCCTGAACGCCGCAGGCCAGGCCACGCTCGACCAGGCGGCCTTCCATGACTATCCCCTCGGGCACATCAAAACCGTTTTCTCGAGCCGCCGCGGCGGTCTGCACGCGGTGATCGATCAAGACGGCCCGGCCGGCGCCATTGACGCCTCCGGAACTTTGCGTCTGCCGCAAACCACCGGCGACCCAATCGACCTGCGGGCCGCGCGCTACGGCGTGCGCGCCCATTTCCACGACGTGCAGGTCGACCGCATCTTGTCGTTTGCGGGGCGCGAGTCGTTTGGTCTCACGGGTTTACTGGATGGCAGTGCGGATCTGCACGGCACGCCGAGCCGACCGGTTGGCCGGGCCTCGCTGGCCTTGCACGACGGCTACCTGCGCGGCATCCCCCTGAACTCGTTTGCCGCCGACCTCACCTTCACGTCCGACGGCATCGCCGTCTCACAGAGCAGCCTCATGCTGCCGTTTCTCTCCGCGCAGGCCTCGGGGCGATACGAACTCGCCGATCACGCCCTCCTGGCTCAGGCGCACGTGGACGTGCCCCACCTGGAACGGCTGGCGGACGCCCTGCGCGTTCCCGGCGCCCTGGCCGGCGAGGGCACGGCGGACATTGCCGCTTCAGGAACCTTGGCTGCGCCCCACGTCGTCGCCGATCTGGACGCCCGCAATGCTACCTTGGGGGGCATGGCCTTTGACGAGGCCCGCCTGCGCGCTCAGTACGCACCCGGCGAAGTCAGCTTCGGCGACAGCTCGTTTGACCTGGCCGGCGACCGCGGGATTATCTCGGTGAACGGCACGCTGCCGGTGATCTTGCATCCGCTGGCACTGGGTCCCAGAGAGAGACCGGTCAACTTGACCCTGACGGCTCACGACGTTGACCTGAGCGCGCTCGACCCCCTCACTCGGCGTTTCGCGAGCCTGACAGGTCGTTTGGATGCGACGGCCAGTCTCACCGGCACGGCAGGCAACCCCGTCGGCAAGGGCAGCGCGCGCATCGTTGGCGCGACGGCGCAGTCACCCATCGAAACCGTCGCTCTCACCAACGCTTCGGCCAACCTAACCTTTCAAAACGATACGATCACGCTGGACAGCTTGCACGGCGAGCTGGGCCGAGGCACCATTGACGCCCAGGGCGCCGCGCACATCGTGCCCGCCGTCGGTCTGCGGACCTACGCCGGTCTGCAATTCTGGGCCCGGGTCGTCGCGCGCGGGGCGCAGGTCAACGTGCCGAATTGGCTGACGGGGACTCTCAATGGCACGTTGAGCGTGACGCGCTCCGGGCAGACGCCCTACGTTGCCGGCAACATCGGTCTGGAAGATGCCGTCATTCCGTTTGCCGCTATTTACCAATTGGCGCAGGGCGGCGTCGGAGCTCCCGCGCAGCCCGCACAAGCGCCGGGCGTCCCGCCTCTCAAGCCTGGCCACACGATCGTCTATGGCGGTTCCGCCTGGGGACAGCAGACCCACGTCCTGACGACGATCGGGCACCCCACCCCTGCGCCAACCGGCCTCGTCTTGCCGCCCCTCGATCTCAACGTCGCGGTCAATGCAGGCAACAATGTGCGCATTCTGGGCGGCAGTACGGTCAACCTGACGACGCGCGGCAACCTCACGATCGCGGGCAACCTGCGCGCCCCAAAGTTGAGCGGTCAATTCCAAGCCGTGCGCGGCCAGGTCGGCTACTTCGACACCACCTTCCGCATCGTCTCGGGCAGCGTCACCTTCGATCCCGTCTCGGGGATCCTGCCGACGCTTGATGTCGTGGCGGTCACCAACGTCAACGGGACGGAGATTACCCTGACCGTGACCGGCCGGGTGGACAACCTGACGACCGATCTCTCGTCCCAGCCCGCGATGTCGCGCGATGAGATCATCGCGACCCTCCTGCACGCGCCACAACTGGCGTCGCTGACCGGCGGCGGGGGGGCGTCGGCCCAGAGCACCCTCGTCCAGACCGCCCAGAGCTACTTCAACGCCCAGCTGACCCGCAGTCTGCTCTACCCTGTGGAATCCGCCCTCGCCCAGGAGTTGAACCTGGAGTCCATCTCGCTCATTTTCAACCAGTTTGGCAACCTGGCGGTTGAGGTACGGACCCGCTTCTCGCAGAATATTTCGGCCGTGTACCAGTCCTCGATCACAGCGCCGGTCACGACCGCCTACGGCGTCTCCTACAGGCTCCAGGATTTTCTCGCTCTGGATGTCCTGCAATCCGAACAGCCTGGGTACGGCCTGACCAGCACCGTCTTCAACCTACACTATATATTCCGCTGATGGGCAAACAGGCAGGGGCAGGAATAGCGCGCCGGGCATCGGAACAGAACGTCCCGTTCCCCGGTCGCATGACGAGTGCCCCACTGCTCCCTCGGGCGGGGCCACCCCAACCGAGAGCTATGAGGAGCGTTTCCATCGTTGTCTAACGGTTTGCGGCTCGCCCTCGCGGTGACGGCCGTCCTTGTCTTGGGCCTGGCGTGCGGCGTTACGACGACCGCCGCTCCTCAGCCCATCGTTACCGCGGTCAACATCCGCGGCAACAACCACGTGCCCACCGCGACCATTGCGGCCGTCATCCGCGTCCAGCCCGGAACGCCCCTGAACAACAAGCTGGTCGCGGCCGATCAGCAGGCCATCCTCGGCCTGGGGTACTTCACCGACGTGCGGGCCGACATCCACCCGACACCCGGCGGTGTCGCCGTCTCCTACATCGTCGTGGAGAATCCGGTCGTCACGAAGATCGATTTTAGCGGCAACAAGCAGGTTTCCGACGACGTCCTCATCGCGCTCATGGATACGACGATCGGCTCGGTGCTGAACACGAACACCCTGCGCGACGACATCCAGAAGATCAACTCGTACTACGACCGGCTGGGGTACATCGGCACGCGCCACGTCCAGGACATCCGGATCGACCCGAGCGGCGCCCTGCACCTTGCGATTAAGGAAGGCGTCACGGTCACCAAGGTCAACATCACCGGGAACACGGTCTTCCCGACGGCGTTCCTTTTGGCGCACATGAAGACCAAGCCGGGGACGGTGTTTTCGGCCGACACCTTCAACAGCGACTTGACCGAAATTCAAACGCTGTACAAGGACGCCGGCCTGTCGGTCGTCGTCGACGGGTCGCCGGATATCGACAACCCGGGCGTCGTCAACGTCAAGTTGTGCGAGGCGCGCGTCGGGGCCATCGAGATCGCCGGCAACTCGGTCACCAAGGACTACGTCATCCGCCGCCTGCTGCGGCTGCGCCCGGGCGAGCTCATCACGGATGCCGCCTTGCGCCGGGATTACGAGGCGATCAACAACACGCAATTCTTCAAGTCGGTGGACCTCTCGACCAAGCCGTTCGGTGATGAGTGCGGCGTCGAGACGCTGGTCTGGACGGTCGTCGAGCAGCGCACGGGTACGGCCGGCGTCAACGTCAGCTACGGCGGCGGCGGCCAGTTCGGCCAAGGAGTGGGCTTTGGTCTCTCGTTTGCCCAGAACAACTTGGGCGGCACGGGCAACAGCGCGTCGCTCAATCTGCAGCGCGGCCAGTTCTTCAGTCAGGTCAACCTCGGCATCGGCATTCCCTACCTGTACAAGTTCAAAGCCGATTCGTTGAGCTTCAACGTCTTCAACAACCTGGAGTTCAACCAGCCGCGCCCGGTGTACAAGATTCCGGGCAACAATCCGTTCTACTCGCTGACCCCGACGACGCCGACCGTCAACACCTCCTTGGGTAGCTCGATTATCCCGGTCACCGGGGGGCCGTGCACGGCGAACGGCAATCCATGCACGAATCAATTTGCGAATTATACGGCCCGCGACGCCGGCTTTGCGATTACCTTCGGCCACCCGGTCGCCGACTACACGCGCTTGAGCTTCGGTTTAACCTCGACACGGCTGTACCAGAACGTCGCGGCCTCCGGCTTCCCGCAGGCGTTTTTGGCCCTGGAGGGCGCCAACTTGGCGGGCACGACCGGCACCAACCAGCTGGGGACGACGACCCTGCGCAGCTTCACGCCCTCCATCTATAAGGATAACCGCGACGACGTCGCCAATCCGCGCCACGGCGGCACGATCGGCTTCTCGGACGAGCTCTCGCTGCCGTTCTTGGGGTCCGACTACACCTTTGGCAAAGCCGATTTTGACTGGACGCACTTCTGGCCGATCCGGCGCAATTCAACCTTCGGTCTGCATTTCAATGTCGGCTTCACGTCGGGGGCCCCCAACGCGCTGCCGTACAGCGACCTGTTCAGCCTCTCCGACCAGCAGCTGCGCGGCACGCCGTACGTTTTCTATGGTAACCGCGAGATCTTGGGGCAGGCCGAGCTGCGCATCCCGGTGACGAGCGACAAGAAGTTCGGGGTGGCCCTGTTTGCCGACACCGGCGACGTGCCGTACGTGACGCCGGTGCTGGGGCCGACCCCGGGGCCGACGCCGCAGCCGCCCTCCAATCCCCACGCCCCATTCTTCACGCCGGCACCCCTGCCCGTGACGTACGTCAACGCGCCCTTCCAGTTGCAGTCCGACTACGGCATCGGCATCCGCGTCCAGACGCCGCTCTTGCCGCAGGTCATCCGGCTGGACTTCGCCATCGGCAAACAGGGCGCCCACACCGTGTTCGGCATCGGTCAGTCGTTTTGACAGGATACGATTCGCCTGTACGCGATCTCCCATCTCCTTCCCATGGAAAGGTACTCCCCATGACGTGGCTCCATCGCACACCGCGCGTGGCCGGCATCGTCCTCGCGCTGCTCGTCTGCCTGGGTCCGCAAGCACTAGCGACCACCGACATCAGCGACATCGGGTTCGTCGATCAGGCGGCGCTCGGGCAGCTGGCGCCCTTTGCGGCGGCCCAGCAGCAGTTTGCCCAGTACCAGCGCAGCTTGGCCGCGCAATTCCAAGCCGCCATCAAGGGCAAAAGTCAAGCCGACACGCAGCGGATCTACCAGCAGTTCAACGCCCAGGCTGCGGCCAAACAGCGCGAGATCTTCGGCCCCTTGCTGGCGCGCGCGCAGACTGCCATCGCCGCCGTCGCCGCCGATAAGGGGCTGTCAGTCGTCGTCGACAAGTCGATCGTCATCTACGGCGGGCTGGACATCACGCAAGACGTCATCAACATGATCAACCAGCCCGGGCCGGTCGTGCCGCCGATCAACTCGCCGCCCCCGTCCGAGGTCGGCTACGTCGATCAGCAGCAGCTCGACCAGACGCCCAAGCTCAAGAGCGCCAACGACCAATTCATGGCGTTCCGGCAGAATTTGGCCGTCCAGCTGCAGGCCGCGCTGAAGGGCAAGAGCCCGGACCAGCGCGCGCAGACCGTCCAGAGCTTCAACAACCAGTTGAGCGACGAGCAGAAAAAGGTGCTGCAGCCGGTCATCGACGCGGCCAACGCCGCCATCGCGCGGGTCGCGAAGAGCAAACACCTGCTCTTCGTCGTCGATGCGACCGACCGCGTCTACGGTGGGACCGATATCACGCCCGACGTCGTCAAGGCATTGCAGTAGGCGGGAGCAGCGCATGACGCAGGGCGCCCGGCGCGCACTCGGCCTGTGGCTGGCGGCACTTGCGGTCGCCACCGCGGCGGCGTGCGCCCAGCGCGCGGGCGGGCTGGGAATGGGTGCAGGTCAGCCGGCCGCCGCGGGCCGTGTCGGCTACGTGGACATGAACGCGGTCATCGCGGCACACCCGCTGCATGCCCAGCTGCAGCGCCTGCAAGACCAAATTGCGATTCTCCAGCAGGAAGCGTCCGTGCAGCCCACGGGCATGACGCCCGAGCAGGCCGCCGCGTACGAGCACTTGCAGCAAGCCTTGGCTGCGGCAGCGGCGCAATTTCAGACGCAGCTCGCGCAACGCCGCGCCTACTACGAACAGCAGGAGGCGCAGGCCATCAGCCGGCTGCAGGCTGCTACGCTCGGCAGCTCGGGAGGCGGCAACGTCGTCAGCCGGCTCCAGCAGGAGTACGGTGCGCAGGCGCAGGCGATGCAGAAAGCGGCGCTTGCGACCTTGACCCAATACCGCGCCCAGCTCTTCAAACAGGACGCCGACCACCTGCGCAACGTCCAGCAACTCCTGGCCGCCGACCTGCGCGGCAAGCTGCGGCAATTCGAAGCGCAGCAGGCAAGCGCCGAGACCAAGTACCAGATCGCGCTCGTCAAGGCCGACCAGGACGAGCGCCTGAACCTGCAGGCCAAGCTCCAGAACTTGGCCCTGAGCGCCCAGGAGCGCAAGCAGTACACGGCACAGCTCAACGCGATCCAGCAGGCCGAACAGCAGAAGATCGATGCGCTCAAAGCGGCCGACAACGCCAAGCTGCGCGCCTTCGAGAAGCAGCTGGAGAGCGAGGCGGCGGCCAAGTACAACGCGGCGCGGGCGCAGGCCCAGGCTGCGACGCAAGCCAAGCTCGTGGCGCGTCAGAGGGAGTTGCAGTCTCAGATGCAGCCCCAGCTTGTGGCCCTTGGCGGCAAGTTCCAGCAGCGGCTCAACGCGGCCAATGCGCAGCTGGCGTCGAATGCCGCCTACCAGGCCCGCGTGCAGGCCATCCACAACCACATGCAGTCCGCCTACGTGGCGGAAGCCAGCCGCGCCAATGCGGCCTACGATGCGACACGCAAGGCGCTGGTCGCCAAGTACAGCGCCATCGCCCACATGCAGTTTGAGGATACCCAAGGTTTGAACGAGCAAGCGGACGCCGTCGCAGCGCAGCGCCGGCAGCTGCTCGACAAGATCATGGCGCAGATCGGCGCCCAGGTGGCCCAGATCGCGCAGCGTGACGGTCTGTCGCTCGTCGTCAGCAACGTGCTTGCCGACGGGACGGCCGTCGATCTGACGGCACAGGTGATCCGTGCCGTATCCGCACTTCACACCGCAACGGCCGCTCCGGCGGCCACTCCGACGGGGGGATCATGACCACACGCTTCCTGCGGCTCGCCCTGGTGGCGGCGTGCGCCGGCGCAGCCCTGCTGAGCGGCTGCGCGCGCACCCACTCGAGCGTCGCCGTTGTCGACATCCTGGCGCTCGAACAGCGCTGGCCCAAGTTCATCAATTACTACCGGCAGTTGCAGGCCAATTACGTCGCCATCAACGAGAGCAAGATCGGTCCGCAGGCCAAGCGTCAGGCATTGTTGCAGTGGCAGCAGCAAAGCCGGCGCTGGCAGGACGAAGTGACCAACGACGTCCGTAACGCGGTCCAGCAGATCGCGCAAGCCAAGCACTACCAGCTCGTCCTCACGCACCAAGGCGTCGTGTACGGCGGCGACGACATCACCCTGGACGTGGAGAAGGCGCTGAAGATCGACGTCTCGGCATCGCCGCCTGCCGCGCCGGTCTCGCCCTAAAGCGCCATGCCGGCCGCACGCCGGTTGGACGAACTGGCTCGCCTGGTCGGGGGCAGCGTCGTCGGCGACGAGAGCCTCGCGGTCGATCACGTCGCGGCGGTGGATGACGCCGGGCCGGGTACGCTGACCTTTGCAGTGGACCAGCGCTGGCTGGAGCGCGCGATTGCCTCTCCGGCCGCGGCCATCATCGCCCCGGCGGATGCGGCCGACGTCGAGCGCCGCGGCAAGACGCTGCTCGTCGTCGGCAACGTGCGCGCCGCGCTGGCGGCCATCTTGGCCGCGTTTGCGCCGCCCGTGCCGCGCGGCGAGTACACGCACCCCAGCGCGGTCATCGAGGAGCGCGTGACGCGCGAGCCCGACGTGTACGTCGCGGCCGGCGTCATCGTCTGCAGCGGAGCGCGCTTGGGGCGCGGCTGCACCCTGCTCGGCGGCTGCTACGTCGGCCGCAACGTGACCCTGGGCCCGGGCACGCTCGTGCATCCGCGCGCCGTCGTCCTCGACGACTGCGTTGTGGGCGAGAACTGCGTGCTCAACGCAGGCTGCGTCATCGGCAGCGACGGTTTCGGCTTCGCGCGCGTCGGGAACGAACAAATCAAGATCCCGCAGATCGGCAACGTCGTGCTGGGCGACCGGGTCGAAATCGGGGCATGCACGACGATCGACCGCGCCGTGACCGGCTCGACCGTCGTCGGGCGCGGGACCAAGATCGACAATTTGGTGCAAATCGGCCACAACGTGCAGATCGGCGAGGACTGCACGATCTGCGCCCAGACCGGCATCGCGGGCAGCACGAAGCTCGGCAACCGCGTCGTGCTGGCGGGTCAAGTCGGCATCGTGGACCACGTGGAGGTTGGGGACGGGACGGTGGCCGGCGCAAGCACGAAGATCATCAGTTCGTGGCCCGCCGGATCGTACATTTCGGGCGATTACGCGCAGCCGCACCACGAGCACATAAAACAGCAGGTTCTGCTGCGCAAATTGCCTAAGCTCTTCGACCAGGTCCGCGCGCTGATGGCGGCGCACGACGAGGCATCCCGCAAAGCCCAGTGACGCCGGTTGGTGGAAGTGGAATATCAACACACTCTGGCTCGTGAGATCTCCCTCTCCGGCGTCGGCCTCCACACGGGCTGCCACGCCACCGTCACCATAGCTCCCGCGCCGGCCAATGCCGGCTTTTCCTTCGTTCTGGCCGACGGCTCGCGCGTTCCCGCCACGCCGGATGCTGTGCGCTCGACGGTGCGCTGTACACGCCTTGGCTCGGCAACCGCGGCCGTCAACACGGTCGAGCACGTGCTGGCCGCGCTCTTGGGCATGGACGTCGACAATGCGCAGATTGTCGTGGACGGCGAGGAAATCCCCATCATGGACGGCAGTGCGCTGCCCTTCGCGCAGGCCATTGCCGAAGCCGGCCGCCGCGAGCAGCGCGTGCCGCGCCGCATGCTCCATTTGCGCGCGCCCTTCTGGCGCCGCGACGGCGACAAGGTGCTGGTGTGCGTGCCCGCGCCGCGCTTCAAGGTCAACTTCTTCGTGGCGTTTCCGCCGCCGGTCGGCAATCAGTTCTTTGAAAGTCAACCTCTCACGCCGGACTACTTCTTGCGCGAGATTGCACCCAACCGCACGTTCGGATTTCGGTCCGAAGTCGAGACCTTGTACTCGCAGGGCTTGGCCCGCGGCGGCTCGCTCGACAATGCCGTCGTCATCGACCGCGACGGCTACTTGGGTCCACTGCGTTTCCCTGACGAAATCGTGCGGCACAAGGTGCTCGACCTCATCGGCGATTTTGCCCTCCTCGGGTCGTATCCGTGCTGCGAAGTCATTGCGCTCAAGTCCGGCCACGCGCTCCACGTGGCGGCCGCGCGCGAGTTACGGGCGCCGCTGGCGGCGGCGGCCAGTGCCCGCTAGCGTCCACGTCGCGCCGGTGACCGCACGGCGCGACGTGGACGCTAGCG
>CADDZI010000022.1 GCA_902812405.1 bacterium
ACCCGCGAGCCCGCCGCCCGATCCGGCTGCCCTGCGCCGTTTCGAGCGGCTGCATACCAACCGCGACGATGCGGCCGCGCCGCAGCCGGTGCGCAAAACCGAGAAGAAGGTCGGGCGGAACGACCCGTGCCCGTGCGGCTCGGGCAAGAAGTACAAGAAGTGCCACGGCCTGGCCACCGTGTGAAGCAGGGAACACTGAAACAGGAGCTATGACGGCAGGGGTTCCAAGAGGTGGACACGCCGCGCTGTCCGAACCTTAAAGCTGCCTGAGGGCTGCTCAGTCCCATCGCTATTCGCCTCAAAAAGGAGGAGCTTTGATGCTCACTAAGAGCATGCTCCGCATCGCGCTCTTGGCTGTGCTCTTCGTGTTGATCCAGGCAACTCGGTCACTGGCTCTCACGACCGGCAACATCCAAGGCAAGGTGACGGATCAAAACGGAAATCCGCTCGCTGGGGTCAGGGTCGCCGTCACCTCACCCAGCCAGAGCCAGACCACGACGACCAACCGCGCCGGCTTCTACTCCATCCTCAACCTGTCGCCCGACACCTATAGCGTCACGGCGAGCAAGGATGGGTTCGACACGGCGACCGTGTACGGCATCACGGTTACGGCCGACCAGACCTCGCAGGTCAACATCGTGATGCGTCCGGCCATTAAGACCATCGGCCACATCACGACGACCGCCACGGCAACCATCGTCAGCAGGACGGTAACGGGCGATCTCTACGCCGTCAATGCGCAGGCCATCGGCAAGTACCAGGGTGCGGCGGGCGGCTCGGAGACGCTGTACAGCCAAAATAGCGTCGTCGGGTCTCTGCCGGGAGTGGTTCGCTTGGCCGGAACCGGCGGCGGCTACTTCGGCCAAGGTTCGCTCTCCATGCGCGGCGGCCAGCAGGATCAAATCGGCTACGAGTTCGACGGCATCGAACTGAACCGCGGCTTTGACTTCTACAACGCAACCTCGTTCGTGACCAACGGGTTGGGCAGCCTGGAGGTGTACACGGGCGGCGCCCCGGCTTCCGCCGGCCGCGCCATGTCGGGATACATCAACGCGATACCGCAGCGCGGCCACTATCCGGGCGGCGCCGACTTCACAGGCGTCCTTGGTGCGCCGGACTTCAACCACACGGCTCAGGCTGACGTGTACGGCGGGACGCCGGACAACCGGTTCACGTACTACATCTCGACGCTGGCCATCAACGCAGCCTACGACTTCGGTCAGCGCGGAAACTTGGACAACACGACGCTCGTGATCCCGGCCGGTGATCCGAACTGCGGGGCCGTGGCGGCGATCTATGCCGGTAATGGTTTGTCGACGGCCTTCCCGTGCACGCCATCGGGCCGTTTGGCAAGCACGCAGGCGGTCAACCTTCCCGTGTCCATCGGCTCGTACTTTTCCAATCCTTACGCCACCATCCGGGATACGGTGGCAAACTTGCACTGGAGCCTTTCACATAACGGTCTCAACGACGACATTCAGGCGCTGTATCTGACCGGTTTGACGGAGTCGCCGAACTTCTACGCCGGCCAAGGGGTCGACCCCAACGCGTCGGGGGCTCCGAATTTCGGGGTCAACGGCGGACCATTCACGATCGACTGGCCGGTAGGAACGCTGTACCAAGGGCAGCTCGGTGCCCCGTACGACCCCACCAAGAACCTGTTGCTTACCTGGCCTTCCTCGGGCGGAAGCGACCAGGGTCCGGTGCCGCCCAATTATCTCGACGGGTTTACGACCAAATACAGCATCGAAAAGGTCGGCTACACGCGGGCCATGACCGAAAATTCGTTCCTCAACATCTACGGATACATGCTGTATTCGGACTGGCTCATCGACTCCGCCACCAACTCAAACAACAACGGCATCTTCTATCAGCTGCACGACAACGCGACCGGGGTTACGCTGAACTACCAAAACCAGCTCAACGATCACAACCTGCTCAAGTTCACGGCAGATTACATCCGCGACGTCACTCTGCGCTACAACTACGCCAACTATATCACGCAACAGCGCTATCATGGCGCCCTCACCGAGCCCGGCGGCAGAGTAGTCTGCGGAGCGCCCGGGGCGTTGGCCACGTTCGGTCCCTTTGATCCCGGCTGCACGGGTGCAATTCCGGAAGAAGTCGTGCTGCAGATCAAGGGCCCGTATGCGTACTGGAACAACGTCAACCCGCTCAACTACGACGGGGTGATCTCCGATCAATTCAGACCGAGCGACAAGTGGCTCTTCGACATCGGTGCGCGCTACGACATCTTCGGCTTCCAGTTGATGCCGCTCACCATCAACGGCCCGAACGGCATCGCAGAGCAGTCGCAGAACCAGTTCGGGATATGCCTGTTCGGCTACAAGTACGCCCCCAGCGAGCCTTGCAACGGCTACCTGACGAAACTTGCGACCGCCAACGGCCAGCCCGGGTTCTTGCCCGGAGCCGCCCCTTGGCAGGACGTGTCGGGAACGCTCCAATATCGCCAGTGGAGCCCGAGACTAGGCATCACCTACAGCGCCGGGCCCGGCGACGTGTTCCGGTTCTCTGCCGGGCGGTACGTTCAACCGCCCAATGGAGCGTTTGAGGAGTACCGCGCCGCCCCGTATTGGGGAGTCGGCGACACGGTATCGATCCTCAACCGCTTCTATGCGCCGGCCACGCTGCACTTCACGGCAGTGCACAACATCCTGCCGGAGGACAGCACCAACTACGACCTGTCCTGGGAGCACAACTTCGGCGGCGACGTGTCCGCCAAGATCACGCCGTATTACCGTATCACGCGTAATCAGGTCGTGACCATCCCCGTCGACCCGTCGAACCCAACGTTCGTCACGGGTTCGAACGTCGGTGCCGAGCGGGTGAAGGGTGTGGAGTTCTACGCGAGCAAGCCGGTGCAAGGCGAAAACGGCCTGGGAGGAACCATCTCCGCCACCTACACCGATGCCAAGTTACGCTTCAACCGCAATGCCTACGGCGTGTCGTTCATCGACGTGGTCAACCAGCAAATCGCCGCCTACAACGCGGCGCACGGAACAAACTACCCGATGCAAGATGTCAACGGGTATTACTCGCCGTCGTACAGCATGGCGCCGACCGACTTCAGCCCGTCCTACGACGTGAAATGGGTCATCGGCCTCAACCTCGACTGGCGGTTTGCCGGGTTCGACCTTACGCCTACGTTCAACTATCAATCCGGCAGTCCGTACGGCGAACCGCTGCTTTTCCCCGATCCATCCGGTCTGGTGGCATTCGGGCCTGATCCATACACGGGCCAGTTCGACCAGATCGGCTCGCTCAAGGGACCGTCGTCATGGACCATGAACCTCGGGCTGTCTCACAACATCGGTCACAACGTCATGGGCTCGATCCTGTGGACGAACGTGTTCACCGCCGTCCACAACCAGGGCTATCCATGGGAGTATAACCCCCGGTACCAGGTCGTGAGCTACAGCGACAACATCTTCTACCAGGTTGAGCCGCTCGGCCTGGATACGGGCAATGCAACCTCGTACAACGGGGTGAATTACTTCCCGTATGCTCCGTCGGGTCTTCAGCCGTACAAATCCATTATCTTCAGTCTCTCACTCAAAACCTAATCAAGCGCGACGGTAACGATCGCGAACACGAGGGGCTGTCGCATCTGCGGCAGCCCCTCATACGTTGCCGCACGGCCAAAGCAGTTATACCTAATAACTTTGACGGCGGCGATGGCGCAGCGTTGTATCAGTGGTATCTGTCAATCTACGCGCTCGACAACACGACCTATCGTTTGCACGACAGTTCGCCGGAGTCGCCCGTTCCGTTCACCGGGTAACGAAGGTGCCCGGTCTTTCGATGTGGTCCCCGCGCCAAGATGCACAGATCGTCGGCACGAGTGAGTTCATGGCACCGGGCGCGCAGTGATGAACATGCAGAATCGCCTGGGCCCGGGGGCGTGCCTCGCGACATATCGTTTCCCGCCAGAATCGTCGGATCCAGCGGATTGTCGTCAATGTAGTACGTCCGGTAGCCGCACGGCACGGCATAGACCTTTCCCGTGTCCGGATCGCGCACGAGTTCCTCGCCCGCCAGTGCCGCCACCCAGTGCCGGGTATCATGGACCATTGCTGCCTGACGCTGTTCGAACGTTTCCAGCTGCATCTGCCGGACGGCCTCTCCGGCGGCGCTGATCATCTGTTGCCGTGCCGCGAAGCCCACAGCGGCCGTCTCGCCCATCTGCACGAGAATGTTTGCTTCCTGCACGTACGTGGCGACGAGGGCCTCGGAAAAACGGCTGACCCAATCGGGCGTGGGGTGCACGCAGCGGATCATACCGCCGCATGCGTCGCGCCAGCGCTCGGCCTGACCGGCAGGCGCCACGCAGCCGGCAATGAGAGCCTCGTCACCTCGCCCCGTCCCAGCATGGGATTGGGCACGCGGTACATCGTGATGGTAGCCCAGTTGTCGAGCGGCCCGACGGAGCTCTCGCTGTGCACCTCATAGTATGCCTGCGTCGCGGAGACGGGAATGAGGCGTGGGCTCTCCAACGACGGGGGCAAGGAACCGGTCCCTTCCAGGGGTTGCATCACAAGCTGTAAGCTCTCTGCCGGTGCCCAAGGCCGGGAAGAATCCTCAAGCTGCATGCGGACCGATGGAATCACTCACTGCGTGACGACGTCGCCGAGCGGATTGAAGTTTTGGGAACATCATGAGGCCACATTGGCCTCGTACCGAAGGTCCGAAACACTCAGGACAACCGAACCGCGGCGGGTGCCGTCTACCCCGCCGGCGCCATGGTGAGAGCGTCATCGCGAGGCGAGACGGTTATCGACGATCCGGCGGGCAGATCGGCGCTGAAACTGTCATCCGGCGCCTGCACGGGGTGGAGCAAGACATACCCGGCGCCGATTTTTCGAACTCTTGTTCGAGAACTTGCGCCACGAACTGTGATTTTTGTCTCTTTGTAGCCGGAGCGACAAATTGATTTTACACTGGCGATGCTATACACTTAGGCATGCCTAATTATTCATGGTTGGCATACCTATACGAAGCCTGGGTCTTATACTAGCTACCATCACGCTTGCCACCTGTGTGGTCCGGGTGCCCGCACCCGCTATTCCAATCTTCGCCCATCAGTATGGGGTCACGTGTGAAAAGTGCCACTCGGTCATCCCGCATTTGAATGCGTTTGGGGCCGCCTTCGTGGCAAACGGCTATCGAATTCCAGGTGTACAACCGGCGTCCGCCATCCCCGTGGCAATGAAAGTCAATCTCGCCGACTCAAGCCAAAATCAAGGCGGCGGCCAGGGAGGCGCGGGCCTCCCCAAAGCAATCGTGGACGAGGTTGAAGTCTTCACGGCCGGGGCAATCGGCAGCCGCGCCAGTTATCTCGTCGAACAGTACGCGGTCGACGGCGGGATGCCGGGATTGCTGCGCGATGTGTGGATTACGGATCGCATCAATCCATGGGATGCACGGATCCCGATCTACGTCCAAGCTGGGTCTTTTACGCTTCCCCTCCCCGTCGATCCGGAGACGTTTCGCGACACCTATCAGGGGTACGCGGTCTACGAGCAAACCGTGGGTGCCAATCCCTTCAATTTCTTCGACCCAAAGATCGGGGTTCGGGTCAGCGTTGGAGATATGCTGCAGGGGCCCAGCCTGCAACTCTTCGCAGGGCCCGGGCACGACCGGCAAAGCGGACTCTCGAGCCTGGGTACGGACACCATGGGCTATGCGCAGGAGAGTCTGGGACCTTTCACCGTCAGCGCCTATCGGTATCAAGGCCAGCGTCCGGTGACCACATTCTTCAACGATCGGTTTGAGCGCAGCGGCTACAGCCTGGTCTATAACCAGTGGGCAAGGTTTTCGCTCGAGACCCTCCTCCAGACGGGCTGGGACTCCTGGTGTGGCCTTGATGTGGGCGGTTGCTCGTCCAGCGGAGGTTTTGCGCAGCTGCGGTACATGCTCAACCGCAGGCTCTTCGTCGGAGGACGCTACGAAGGGACGGCTGATTCAACCGGGACGTTCAGCCGCGACGTGGTTGTCCTGGCCGGCTACGGGCTGAGTGAAAACAGCCGCCTGACGGCCGAGGACGTCATTCACCACACGCCGGCGACGATGCATACACTCAACCTGCAATGCACGGTCTCCTACTAATGTCGAGTCGGCATCTCATCGCTGTCGGCCTCACGTGGCTGGCGGTGGCCGCCGGCGCAGCCAGACTGGACGCCGCAACAACGGAACGGGCGATCGACGTCGCCGCCTCCAGCGCCCGGTTCAGCGTCCAGCATGTCTTCGTGCAACGGGTCACGGGCAGCGTGCCCATTCTGAGCGGCTCGGTGACGCTTAACTCGGGCTCGCTCGTGCCGCTTGCCGCATCCGCCGTCTTGGATGCCACCCGCATCGACACGGGTGAAGCGGACCAAACTGCAGCCCTGCGTGGTCCGGACTTCTTCGATACGCAGAGGTTCCCGACGTGGACGTTTCACAGCACGAAGGTCGAACCGGAAACGCCCTCCACCTTCTCGATGGACGGCATGTTGACAATACACGGCGTCACGCAGCCGGAACACCTCGAGGTGACCATTCGGGGTAACGGCAACCGGCCCGAGTACGTCGCCACGGCCAAAATCGATCGCCACGCGTTTGGAATGAAGACCGTGCCGCTGGACCCGGCCATCGGCACCATCGTCGACGTCACTCTCGACGTCATTCTGCGGTGACGGCATGCCGGCCGCCGGAGGTGCCTCCGGCGGCGGAGCACAGGGCCGCACCCGCCGGGTGACGCGAGAAGGAGGAGGGGCCGTGTGTCGAAACACGTCGCGATGAACGAGCAACTGCGCACCGACCTCGCCAAGATCGAAGACCGCCTGCAGACCCTGCGGGTGCGTCTTTGACCACGACGCCAAACAGCGCGAAATCTCCGAGCTCGAAAAACGCACCCACGCTCCGGACTTTTGGGATGATAGCGCCGCCGCTCAGGTGGCGATGAAGGCTTTAGCCGCTCTCCAGAACGAGACGGCGCCTTTGCAGCGCCTGCTGGAGCGGGCCGCCGAGCTGCGCGAGTTCGTCGAGCTCGGCGAGAGCGATGGCTCCCTTGTGGATGAAGTCGCGCGAGAAGTCGAAAGTTTGCGCGCCTCCCTGGACGAGCTCGAAACGAGCGCGGTCTTTGACGGCGAGTACGACCACCACGATGCCATTCTGACCATTCACGCCGGGGCGGGCGGCACGGAAGCCATGGACTGGGCGGCCATGCTGTTGCGCATGTACGTGCGCTGGGCCGAACGCAAAGGCTATCGCACCCAGATCCTGGATGTCTTGGAAGGCGACGAAGCCGGCGTGAAGAGCGCTGAAGTGCTGGTGCAAGGCCGCTACGCCTACGGTTACTTGGAGAGCGAACGGGGTGTGCACCGCCTCGTGCGCATCTCCCCCTTCGACGCCGCCAAGCGCCGGCACACGTCGTTCGCCTCGGTGGACGTCACGCCGGACGTCGAAGAAGACGAGACGATCGACATCAAACCGGACGACATCGAGATCGAAACCTTCAAGAGCGGCGGCGCCGGCGGACAGTACGTCAACAAGACCGAGAGTGCGGTGCGCATCATTCACAAAGCCACGGGCATCATCGTGGCGTGCCAGAACGAGCGCTCGCAACTCGCCAACCGCAACCGGGCCATGAAGATGCTGGCGGCCAAGCTGCTGCAGCGCGAGCGCGACGAACGGGCGCGCAAGCTCGCCGTCCTGAGCGGTCAGAAGAGCGCCATCGAGTGGGGCAGTCAGATCCGCTCGTACACTTTGCAGCCCTATACGATGGTCAACGATCACCGCACCGAGGTCAAGGTGACCAATGCTCAAGCAGTCTTGGACGGCGACCTCGACCGTTTCATGCTGGCCTATCTGCAGCAACGCCGCCGCGAACGGACCCCTGCCGCCCGTTCGGGGTAGCGGCAAGCGAATGCTACGCTGCAACCCCCCCTTCAAGGCCGGCCCCGGCAGACGCGGCGTGCAAACGCCACATCGCACGTGCCAAAGGCCGCACGCCACCCGCGCATCCAAGCCCGGCGGGGCAGGGACATCGGCCGTCTGTTCGAATACAGGCCCCGTATCGAACCTGCGGCTGCCGCTAGAGAGAGACCAACGTGCGGCGCACGACAGGACCAAGGGGGTGGTCGCCGTCAGTACAGACAGTCCGTTATTTCATCCCAGCATGACCGTCGGCGAAGCCTTTGCTCTCCACCCCGGTGCGAGAGCCGTCTTCGCCAACTTTCACCTGGGCGGGTGCGCTCACTGCGCGATCTCGGAGTTTGAGACGATCGAGCAGGTGAGTGAAGGCTACGGGATCCCGCTCGACATGATCTTGGACGCCCTCAATAGCTTGCCGGCGCCCGAGAGCGCAACCAAAGCCTCGTAGCCCGTCCGCCGCGACGCAGCGCGGCCATCCCCGAGCGTCGAAAAAGACGCTCGTTTTTTTTGCCGAAGCGCCCGCCCGTGGCACCCCGTATCAGCGTCATCATCGTCAGCTACAACGCAGCCGACCAGCTCGCGGCCGCACTGGACTCGCTGGCCCAAGCGCCCGAGGTGGCAAACGACCCGGGGTTTGCCCAAGTGATTGTCTCCGATAACGGTTCCCGCGACGACAGCGTGGCGCGGGCTGCCCGTGCGTTTCCCGGCTGCTGCATCCTGGAAAACGGCGCCAATTTGGGCTTCGCCCGCGCTTGCAACGTCGCGGCACGGGTCGCGCAAGCTCCCGTGCTCTTCTTCCTCAATCCCGACGCACGCGTCCATCCCGGCACCCTGCGCAACGGAGTCGAATACCTGGAAACCCACCCCGACGTTGCGATGGCCGGCGCCAAGCTGCTCAACGAAGACGGAACCGTCGCGCCGTCGTGCGGCGAGTTCGACACCTGGTGGCAGGCGTTTTTACGCAGCTCGGCCTGGGGCGAGCTGCCGTGGTTTCGCAAGCAGGCCAACGGCTACGCGCTGCGGCAGTGGGACTATGCCAGCGAGCGCGACGTGGACATCGTCGTGGGGGCGGCGATGTTCATCCGGGCCAGCGTCTTTGCAGAGCTGGGTGGCTTTGACGAGCGTTTTTTCCTGTACCACGAGGAGATCGACTTCGCCCGGCGCGTCCATAACCGGGGTCTGCGGGTCGTCTTTTTGCCGCAGTGCGTCGTGACGCACCTGGGAGAAGCCGGCGGGTCGAAGAAGACGTGGGGCGCACGGGGCGTGCTGGCCTGGCGCCAGCGCAGCCGGCGCCTGTACTGGGTGAAGCACCACGGCCGGCTGTGGTACTGGTCGCTCTCGGCCGCGTTGGCCGGGCGCTACCTTGTGTACCTGGGTCTGGCGGCGTTGCTGGTGGCCGCCGCACGCCGGGTCATCCTCAGGTGAAGGATTCGGGGTCTTATCGACAATGAGCGCTGCCCCCACCGAACGCCATGCCGCGCTGGCCGCCATCCGCGCCCGCGCCGATGCGTGCCGGCGCTGCGCCATCGGTCACACGCGCACGAACATCGTCTGCGGCGTCGGTAACCCCTTCTCGCCGCTCGTCATCGTCGGCGAGGGTCCCGGGGAAAACGAAGACCGCCAGGGCGAACCCTTCGTCGGACGCGCGGGCGAACTGCTCACCCGCATGTTGGCCGCCATCGGGCTGCGCCGGGAGGACGTCTTCATCACCAACACGATCAAGTGCCGGGCCACGGTCGAGGAGAACGGACGCATCGCCAACCGCGCACCGTCGCCTGAAGAGATGAGTAACTGCCGGGAATACCTGGATGCCGAACTGGACGTCGTGGCGCCGCGGATCATTTTGGCGCTGGGCGCGCCTGCCGCCAAGTCGTTTTTGGGGCGAGACTTTTCGATCACCCGCCAGCGCGGAATCTGGTATCCAGGTCCGCAGGGGACGCAGATCATGGTGACCTTCCACCCGGCCTACATCTTGCGTCAGACGGGCGGCAATATGGCGGCCGTCAAGCGGCTGGTGTGGGCGGACTTACAAGCCGTTCGCGCCAAATTGGATGCTCTTGCCGACCAGCCTGCGGGTTCACCGCCCGCAGGCGCCACGCAGCCGGCGATAGCCGCGCCGTCACCGGGCGAGGTCACGCAGGCGCCAGACGGACCGGTCGCGCTGCGTTTGGATCTTTCATGACGTCGTCGAAGGTTGCCGCCCTGCCCGCCGCGCCGCAGCGCGACGCGAGGCGCATCTGGTGGAACGGCAAAGCGCGCGTCGCGGGGCGTCAGACGGCACAGGAGCTGTGCCTGGAGCTTGACCTTGCGCCCTATCGCCAGGCGCAAATCTACCAGGCAGTGTGCAAGGAGCTCGTCACGGATCCAGCCGCCATCACGGTGCTGCCGGTTGCGCTTCGCCAGCGTCTGCGCGAGACGCTGGCCCTCGTGAGCCTCAGTCCGGCGCGCGAGGTCACGTCCGCCGACGGCCAGACGACCAAATTCCTCTTCTCGCTCGCCGACGGCACCCCGGTCGAAGGCGTGCTCATGCGCCACCGCGGCGGACGTACGACGGCGTGCATCTCGTCGCAAGCCGGGTGCGCGTTGCGCTGTGATTTTTGCGCCACGGGGCAAGGCGGTTTTGTCCGCAACATCAGCGCCTTGGACATCTTCGAGCAGGTGCTGCTTGTGGCCGCCCGGGCCCGGCGCGAGGGCAAGAGTCTGACCAACCTCGTCTTCATGGGAATGGGGGAACCGTTCCTCAACTACGACGCGGTCATGGATGCGGTAGCGTTGCTCAACGACCCCCAAGGCTTCAATCTGGGGGCGCGGCGCATGACAATCTCGACCGCGGGGGTTGTCCCCGGGATCGAGCGTTTCACGGCCGAGCACGTTCAGGTCAACCTGGCGATTTCGCTGCACGCGGCGGATGACGAGTTGCGGTCACGCCTCATGCCGATCAACCGCAAGTGGCCGCTCGCGCTGCTGCTGGCAGCGGCACGCAACTACGTGGCGGCAACCCGGCGCAAGGTCTTCTACGAGTACTTGCTGTTGGATGAGGTGAACGATAGCCCGGACGATGCCCGCCGGCTTGCCGATCTGCTGGGTGGGCCGCTGCACCACGTCAACCTCATCCCCTATAATGCGACCGATGCCCCGTACCGGCGCAGCAGCCCGCTGCGAACCAGGCGTTTTGCAGACATCCTGCGCGAGCGCGGCATTCCCGTGACAATCCGGCACACGATGGGTGACGACATCGCGGCAGCCTGCGGGCAACTGCGCGCCGAGGGTGTCTCGCGGCGCGTGCGCCGTGCGGCGGGTTAAGCATCTCTTAACGCGCAACAGCGACGGCTAGATAGACAAGCCGAGCAGGGAGCGGCATGAGTGCCCCCCTGCGGGCACGAACAAGGCTGGGCGCGAGAGCTCACGGTGCGGCGGGGGCGGTGTTTTCACCGTACCCCGCGGTGATGTAAGGATGCTGGAAGTCGACAATATCTCAAAGAGTTTCGGCACTGTCCAGGCGGTCAGCGACCTGTCGTTTGCGGCGCGCCCCGGAAGTATCTTCGGTTTGCTCGGGCCCAACGGCGCCGGCAAGACAACGACCATTCGCATGATCCTGGACATTTTGGCGCCCGATCGCGGCGAGGTGCGGTGGGCCGGCCGGCGCGTCGGCCCGCACATCCGCCATACCTTCGGTTATTTGCCCGAAGAGCGCGGCCTGTATCCGAAGATGAAGATTCACGAGCAGTTGATGTTCTTCGCGCGCCTCCACGGACTCTCGGCCGACGAAGCCCGGCGGCGCATCGCGACGTTCTTCGACGCTTTCCGCCTCAACGAATACCTCAAGCGGACCCCCGCCGAGTTGTCCAAAGGCAACCAGCAGAAGGTACAGTTCATCGCCGCCGTCGTGCACCGGCCGCCCCTGCTCGTCTTGGACGAGCCGTTTTCGGGTTTCGACCCCATCAACGTCGAGATCGTCAAAGACAGCGTCCGCGAGCTGGTCGCCGAGGGGACGACGATCTTGCTCTCCAGTCACCGTATGGAGCAGGTCGAAGAGCTGTGCGAGGACATTTGCATCATCGACCGTTCGCGCAGCGTCGTGGCCGGCAACCTGCGTGCCATCAAGCGCGCCTGGCCCAACCGTTTCGTGCGCATGACCAATCTGCCGGACATGAGCTTCCTGCAGCGCTTCCCGGGCGTCGTGGCGACCGGTGCGTCGGACGGCGTGGCGCACATCACGGTGCCGGCGGGCACCGATGCGGCGGCCCTTTTGCGGGCGGCGGTCGAACACGGACCGGTCGACCGCTTCGAGGTTGCCGAACCGAGCTTGACCGACATCTACCTGCACTACGTCAAGCCGGAAGGAGCCGCGGCATGACAACCCTCGCCCTCTTGGTGAGCCGCGACTACCTGACGCGTGTGCGCAGCCGGGGTTTCATCATCGGGACGATCCTCGGGGTCCTGGGCATCCTTGCGCTGTCCTTCATTCCGGTGCTGGGCCGACTGCTGGGCAATCTGTTCTCCACATCCATTGCGCTGGTCGGCCCTGACCCGGCCACGACGGCGATCGTGCAGCGGGCGCTGACCGGCGACTACCGCGTCGCGGTGCAAAAGGAGAGAAGCCTGGGTCCCACGCTGCCCGCGGATCTCAAGAAAAAACTCCTGGCCGGGACGTACGATGCCGCGCTCGTCGCCTACCGCACGCCCGGTGGTCAGCTCGGCTTTGCCTACTATCCCGTGAAGTCGGCGGGCGTAGAGGAGCAGGAAGTCTTGCGCCGCCGCCTCCTGCAGGCGGCCATCGAAGCCGACTTTCAAGCCCGGGAGGCCGTGCAGGTGGCCCAGGCCCTGCACTTCCCGTTCACGACGACCAATTTGAACGGGCGGTACCGCAACGCGGCCGAGGTGGGTTTCGCTCAAGGACTCGTCTACTTCTTGCTCATCCTGCTCTACATCTCGGTGATCATGTATGGCGTCTACGTGTCCCAAGGCGTCATCGAGGAGAAGTCCAACCGCGTCATGGAGGTGATGATTGCCGCTGTGCGTCCCAATCAGCTGCTGGCCGGCAAGATCATCGGCATCGGGGCTTTGGCCTTCACGCAGATGCTCATCTTTGCGGCGGTTGCCGGCGCCATGCTCGTCGTTGCCGGGCGGCACGTGGCAGGCCCGATGCTGCTGCCGGCAGGTTCTCCGGCCCAGGCGGCTCAGGGTAACGTGCTCTCCATGCTGGCCACGGTGCCGCTCTCGACAATCGTGTACCTTGTCATCTTCTTTGTCTTGGGTTTCTTCTCGTACGCGGCGATGTTTGCCGGTGTGGGGGCGTTGGCCAGCAAGGCCGAAGACGTCCAGCAGGCCAATGGGTTGCTCATCTGGCCGCTCATCATCGCCTACGTCGTGGCCCTGTTCGCCATTCAGACGCCCGATAAGCCGCTCATGGTCGTCTTCTCGCTCGTGCCGCTCTTCAGCCCGATGGTGATGTTCACGCGCGTCGCCATCTCCGTCGTGCCGCTGTGGCAGGTCGGACTCTCCATCGCGCTCTCGCTCGCGGCGATCTGGCTGTTCACGCTCTTGGCCGCCAAATTGTACCGGGTCGGGGTCCTCATGTACGGCAAGCCGCTCTCGCCCAAGGAGGTCCTGCGCGCCCTCCGGGCTCCGGCCTGATCCGCCCGGGTTCGCGCGGGGCGGCGTAGGGACCGCGCGGCGCGCCACCTAAGGAAGGCATCCTTGACGACGGCACCGGCACGCCCTAAGCCCAGCATGGATGAGATCACGGCGCTTGCAAAGCGCCGCGGTTTTATCTTCCCGTCCAGCGAGATCTACGGCGGCATCAGCGGCGCGTGGGACTACGGCCCGCTCGGGGTTGAGCTCAAACGCAACGTCCGCGAGGCGTGGTGGCGCGACATTGTGGCCTTGCGCGACGACGTCGTCGGCGTCGAGACGGCCATTCTCATGTCGCCCGAGGTGTGGCGCGCCTCGGGCCACCTCGAGCACTTCTTCGATCTCATGGTCGACTGCCGCAGCTGCAAGAAGCGCTTCCGGGCCGACCAGGTCACCGGACCCCGCTGCCCGGCGTGCGGCAACCCGACGCTGACCGAGCCGCGCTCGTTCAACATGATGTTCAAGACGTACATCGGTGCGATGGAAGATGCGACCTCGGTGGCCTACCTGCGGCCGGAAACCGCTCAGGGCATCTTCACCGACTTCAAACTGGTCTACCAGACGGCGCGGCGCAAGCCGCCCTTCGGCATTGCGCAGATCGGCAAGGCCTTCCGCAACGAGATCACGCCCGGGAACTTCATCTTCCGCTCGCGCGAGTTTGAGCAGATGGAGCTCGAGTACTTCGTGCGCCCGCAGCCCCGCGAGGAAGGACGGCGCTGGTTCGACTACTGGGTCGAGGAGCGCTATGCGTGGTTTCTACGCCTGGGCATACAATCCGAACGCCTGCGTCGCCGCGCGTACAGCGGCGACGAACTGGCGCACTACAGCCAGGCGACGACCGACATTGAATACGATTTTCCCTTCGGGTGGGCCGAGCTGGAGGGTATTGCGCACCGCGGTACCTTCGATCTCGAGCAGCACGTGCGCGGCAGCGGCAAGGACCTCTCGTTCTTCGACGAGGAGACCAAGGAGAAGTATCTGCCGGCCGTCATCGAGCCGTCGCTGGGAGTGGACCGGGCTTGTTTGGTCTTCTTGCTGGATGCGTACGAGCGCGAGGCCGACCGCACCGTGCTGCATCTGCATCCCAGACTTGCACCCATCAAGGTGGCTGTGTTTCCACTGGTGCGCAACAAGCCGGAGATCGTGGAACTTGCGGTCACCGTGGAACGAGGCTTACGGCCTCACGTGCGCACCGCGTTTGACGACTCGGGTAACGTCGGCAAGCGCTACTACCGGCAAGACGAAGTCGGAACACCGCTGTGCGTGACCGTGGACTACGACAGTTTGACCAACCAGGACGTCACGGTGCGCGATCGCGACACGAAGCAGCAAGTGCGCGTCAGCATCGATCGCCTGC
This sequence comes from bacterium, assembly GCA_902812405.1. Classification (GTDB taxonomy): domain Bacteria; phylum Vulcanimicrobiota; class Vulcanimicrobiia; order Eremiobacterales; family Eremiobacteraceae; genus CADDZI01. The sequence goes on from CADDZI010000022.1 coordinate 14,924, forward strand.
CGAGTTACGTGCGTGATAGGCTGGATCAGGCGTGAGCCCCGCGGGCACGCAGGATGCATCTCGTTCCGTCCGGCACCCACGTACTTCCGGGCAAGACTTCTGGCCGTTCAGTGGAAGTAGCGCAAGCCAGCCAGGTCCCGTTCTGTCCCGCATCTAAGTAAGGTCTGTTGAGAAGTACCACACGGTCCAGTCGCGTAACCCCAAAGCCTCTGCCCATACGTCGAGGCACGGTAGCACGGTAGGGATGGTCATGAAAGCCACATCGCGGTCCGCTAAGGTTTCCAAGTCAGGTTCCGGTGGCTCCAAGGCTGCCAAGCTCAAGGCCGCAGCGGCTAAGCGCTCGGCCAAGCGCCAGGCACAGGCCCCCGAAAAGCTGACAGCAGGTAGCCGGCGTTCGACCCCTGCACAAACCGCAGTTTCACCCCCTCCGGCGGATGCCGCCAAGGCGGCTAAACCCAACGGCAAGCGCGAGCGTGTGTCACACCCGGTGGGCGAAAAAGCAGCTCTTACCGTCTCGGTGACGGCTGCGCACGAAGACGGAAAAGCACAGGCCGCAGTGACGGAGGACTCCGGACTGATGGGCGGCGTGCCGGTCGCCAAGATTCCGGTCATGGCGGAGATCGAGGAAAAACCCATGCCCCCGCTGCCCGCACCGCGCAAGACCGGCGCGCGCAAGATCGAGCCTCCCGCCAAATTGCACCTCGGCAAGATGACGTATGCTTTCGAGGAGGGCAGTGCGGCCATGCGCGACCTGCTGGGGGGCAAGGGCGCGGGTCTGGCCGAGATGACGCGCATCGGGTTGCCGGTGCCGCCGGGGTTTACGATTACGACCGAAGTCTGCCGGCGTTACCTCGAACTGGGGCGGCAATTCCCGCCCGGTCTCGAGGAAGAGGTACACAAGCGCATCGCCGAGCTGGAGCGCAAGACTGGCAAGGAGTTTGGCGGCGAGACCAATCCGCTTTTGGTCTCGGTTCGCTCCGGAGCGCGCGTCAGCATGCCCGGCATGATGGATACCGTGCTTAACTTAGGCTTGAACAACCGGACCTGCAACGCGCTCATCGTCCTAACGAAGAACGACAAATTCGCCTGGGATGCCTACCGGCGCTTCGTCCAAATGTTCGCCACCGTCGTCTTGGGCATGCGTCGCGACCCCTTCGATGAGGTCGTCAAGCGCTACGTGGCCAAAGCCCGCGTCCCATCTGAGTCCGACCTGACCGCGCTGGCCTACCGCAACATGACGAGTGAGTTCAAGGCGCTCGTCCGCCACCACACCAAGAAGGATTTCCCGGAGGACGTTTTCCTCCAGCTGCGGATGGCCATCGAGGCGGTCTTCAACTCCTGGAACAGCAAGCGGGCCATCGAATACCGGCGCTACGAGCACATTCCGGATTGGTGGGGCACCGCGGTCAACGTCGTCACGATGGTCTTCGGCAACATGGGCGAGGACTCGGGCACCGGCGTGGCCTTCACGCGCAATCCGTCAACCGGCGAGAAGGTCCTGTACGGAGAATTTTTGCCCAATGCCCAAGGCGAGGACGTCGTCTCGGGCTCGCGGACGCCGCTCAAGATTTCGGTCCTCGAAAAATTGCAACCCAAGATCTACAAGCAGTTCCTCGAGATCGCGGCCAAGCTCGAGAAGCACTACCGCGACATGCAGGACATCGAGTTCACGGTCGAGCGCGGCCGGCTGTACGTCCTGCAGTGCCGGTCGGGCAAGCGCAGCGCGGCGGCAGCGGTCCAGATCGCGGCCGACATGGTCAAGGAGCACTTGATCAGCCGCGAGGAAGCGCTGTTGCGCATCGATCCGGCCTCGCTGCAGGCGCTGCTCCACGCGCACATCGACGAGAAGGCGGCCGCGGCGACGCCGCCCCTCACGAAGGGTCTCAACGCTGCGCCGGGCGCCGCGGCGGGCATCGTCGTCTTCGATCCCGACGACGCGGTGGAGATGCGCCGTCAGGGCAAGCGCGTCATCCTCGTGCGGCCCATGACGACGCCGGATGACGTCCACGGCATGGTTGCCGCCGAGGGCATCCTCACCTCGCAGGGCGGAGCGACCTCGCATGCGGCGGTCGTCGCGCGCGGCATGGGCAAGCCCGCGGTTGTCGGTTGTGAAAGCATCCTCATCGACCTGCGGGCGCGGCAGTTTACCGTCAAGGGCGAGACGGTGCGCGAGGGCGATGCGATCACGATCGACGGTACGACCGGCAACGTCTACCGCGGCGAGCTGCCCATGCAGGCAGCCAAACTCTCGCCCCAGTTCAGTCAGATCCTCAAGTGGGCAGACGAGTTTAAGCGACTGGGCGTCTACGCCAACGCCGACACGCCCGAGGACGCAGCCAAGGCACGCGACTTCGGCGCCGAAGGCATCGGCCTGTGCCGCACGGAGCACATGTTCATGCAGACCGAGCGCCTGCCGGTCGTCCAGGAAATGATTCTGGCCGAGACGCCGGACTCGCGGCGCAAGTGCCTCGAGCAGCTGCTGCCCATGCAGCGCGAGGACTTTCAGAACATCTTCCGGGTCATGAAGGGCCTGCCGGTGACGATCCGTCTGCTCGATCCGCCGCTGCACGAATTCCTCCCCAGCCTGGAAGACCTGCTCGTCGAAGTCACCGAACTGCGGCTGACGAAGAGCGACCCGGCACTGTTGTCGCAAAAAGAGCGGCTGCTGCGGCGCGTGCGGGTGTTGCACGAAAGTAACCCGATGTTGGGCCTGCGCGTCTGCCGCCTGGGGATCGTGTACCCCGAGATCTACCAGATGCAGGTACGGGCGATCATCGAGGCGGCCGTCGAGGTGAAGAAGGAGAAACTCGACGTGCGTCCGCTCATCATGATCCCGGGCGTCGGCACCGTAACGGAGATGAAGGCCCTGCGCGATCTGGTCTGCAACGAGGCCGAGCGCATCATCAAGTTGAGCGGCGTCAAGGTGCCGTACCACGTCGGCACGATGATCGAGCTGCCGCGTGCGTGCCTGGTCGCCCACCGCATCGCCGATCACGCCGAATTCTTCTCCTTCGGCACGAACGACCTCACCCAGACCGTCTTCGGCTACTCGCGCGATGACGCGGAGGGGTCGTTCATCCCCGTGTACTTGGATCGCAAGATCTTGCGTGAGGATCCGTTCCAAGTCATCGACCAAGACGGCGTCGGGGAGATGATGAAGATGGCGCTGGAACGCGGCCGCATGACGCGGCCGGATATGAAGGTCGGCATCTGCGGTGAGCACGGCGGCGATCCCAAGTCGGTGCACTTCTGCCACAGCATCGGCCTGGACTACGTCTCGTGCTCGCCCTTCCGCGTGCCGATCGCGCGCTTGGCCGCCGCGCAGGTCGTCTTGCAGGAGCGCGACAAGGCGCGGCCGACCGCCGCTACGCCGGACCAAGACTAAACAGGCTCGTGCCGGGCAAGGGGTGCAGGTGTACGCGGGCGGGCAACGCGTGATAGGTGTCGGGTGACGCCCGAACTGCACACCATCCGCGAGGAGTTGGAGGCCCGCGAGGCAGCCACCCTCTCGCCGTATGCGACCCTGGCCCGCGCGTCGCGCGGGCGCGAGACCCCCGAGCCCGAGGACCCCATCCGTACCTGCTTCCAGCGCGACCGCGACCGCATCGTGCACAGCAAAGCCTTTCGGCGGCTCATGCACAAGACGCAGGTGTTCCTCTCACCCCTGGGCGACCACTACCGGACGCGCTTAACGCACACGCTCGAGGTCATGCAGCTGTCGCGCTCGATTGCCCGTGGCTGCGCCCTCAACGAGGACCTGACGGAAGCCATTGCTCTGGGCCACGACCTGGGTCACTCGCCGTTTGGCCACGCCGGGGAGGCGGCACTCAGCGAGGTGCTGGACGAGTTCGAACCGGGCTCGCGCTTCATCCACTCCCAGCAAAGCCTGCGCGTCGTGATGTACCTCGAGCGGCGTGGCGACAAGGTCGGACTCAATCTGACGGCCGAGGTGCTGGACGGGATTGCCAAGCACAGCAAGCACGGCGGGAACCTCGCCGGCTACCACGACGTGCCCTCGACGCTGGAAGGGCAGATCGTCCGCTACTGCGACCGCCTGGCCTACATCAACCACGACATCGACGATGCGCTGCGCGCCGGCGTGCTCGCGACGAGCGACTTGCCGCGCCAGGCGATTGGCCGGCTGGGCGAGCGAGGCAGCCAGCGCATCGAGACGGTCGTGCAGGACGTGATCCTGCAATTTCGCAGCCACCACGAGATTTGTCTCTCGCCGCCGGTCTTAGAGGCCGTCGAAACGCTCAAGGACTTCATGTTCGAACGCGTCTACCTCAATCAGGCGGCGAAGACCGAGGAGCCCAAGGCGCAGAACGTCGTTAAGCAGCTCTTCCGGTACTACATGCGGCATCCGCAGGAGCTGCCGCCCGAATTCGGCCCGGAGGCCCTGCCGGGTGATAGCCTGCCGCGCCGCGTGTGCGACTACGTGGCCGGTTTCACCGACCGCTTCGCGGTGAAGAAATTCCGCGAGCTCTTCCTGGAGCCGCTGGAAATGACGATCCCGCGCGAATGGGACGTCTAGCCGGCGGACCCGCGGCGGCGGAGGGCGAAAGAATCGCGCATGCCGGTTGCCGGAAGCCTCGTCGCCGAAATTACAGCCCGCGTCGACCTCTTGACCTACGTCAGCCAGTACGTCACGCTGCGGAAGCGCGGGCGCGAGTACGTCGGCTTGTGTCCATTCCACGCCGAAAAGACGCCGTCGTTCTCGCTCAACGCCGAAAAGCAGCTCTGGCACTGCTACGGATGCCAGGCCGGCGGCGACCTCATCGGGTTCGTCAAGCGCTACGAGAACCTCGATTTTCCTCAAGCGCTGCGCTTGCTGGCGGCGCGGGCCGGCATCCCGTTGCACGAGACGCCGGATGCGGCCCGCAAGCGCAGCCTGCGCGAGGCAATCTACGAGGCCAACGCTGCGGCGCGCGCCTACTTCGCGGATGCTCTGCGCACGAGTCAGCGTGCCCGTGCCTACCTGGCGCAGCGGGGTCTGGAGCCCGAGGTCTGCGAGCGGTTTGGCGTCGGCTATGCCCCGGATGAGTGGGAAGGGCTTAGCAAGGCGCTCGCGCGGGCTGGAATCGACCTCGGGGTGGCCGCGACGGCGGGCCTCGTGTCGGCGCGAACGGGAGAAGCGGGCTACGTCGATTTCTTCCGCGGGCGGCTCATGCTGCCGATCTACAACCTGACGGGCGAGGTCATCGCATTTGGCGGCCGTTCCCTGGGCGACGAAGAGCCCAAGTACCTCAACACCCGCAACACGCCGGTCTACACCAAAGGGCACCACGTGTTCGGGCTGCACCTGGCGCGCCGCTCGGCCGCCGCGCACGAGGCGATCATCGTCGTCGAGGGATACCTGGACTGCCTGGCGCTCCACCAAGCGGGGTTCACAAATGCGGTTGCCTCGCTGGGCACCGCCCTCAGCCTGCAGCAGGCCCGCGAACTGCATCGCGTAGCGGATAATCTCTACCTGTGCTTCGACGGAGATGCGGCAGGCCAGGCGGCAACCGTGCGCAGCATCGACATGCTGGTGGACGAGGGCTTGCACGTGCTGGTGGCGGCATTGCCGCCGGGACGCGACCCGGACGACGTCGTCCGCGAGGGGGGCAAAGCCGCCTTTGCCGCGCTGCTGGACTCGTCGCGGGACTGGACCGAATTTAAAATTGAGCAGGCATGCAGCCGCATTGCCGAACGTTTTACGAGCAAGAGCGAGGTTGCGCGGGAGGCTCTGGCGGTCATCGCGCGGGTGCGCGATCCGATCGAGAGGGATCTCTACATCAAAGCAATGGCCAGACGGCTGGACGTCAGCGAAAGTGCCCTGCGCGCGGTGCGTCCTGCGGTTGCGCCGGCCGCCGCTGCCACGGCAGGCGGGGAAGACTCGAAGTCGCGGCCGGACAGACGTTCCTCCGGGCCGAGGCCCGCACTGTCGGTCGAACGCGAGCTCGTGCAGGTGTTGATGGTGCGACCGCAACTGACGCAACGCGTCGCGGCGTGCGTCGGCTCCGAGGATTTCTCCGACCCTGAGATGCGTGAAGTCTATCGGGTGCTGGCCGCCAATGCCGACGCGCTGGCCCGGGGGGAAAGCCCGCTGGGGCTTTTTACCGACGAGGCTGTCCTGGCCGACCTGACCCACCTGGCGCTGGCTGCGCCGCCGCTGAGCCCGCCGGACGAGGAGGAGCGGCTGGCGCGCATCGTTGCGCGGTTTGAGCGCCGCCGATGGGAGCGCAGGCTTTACGAGCTGGATGCGGAAATGAATCAACTCCTGACCGCCGGGAAATCCGTGCCAGAGCCGTTGCGCGATGAGTACAATTCCCTCGCGGCCACGCTGCGAGGCGCAGCTTCAGACAAGGCCGATCAGAAAGAGGGACCTCCGTAGTGCCAGCGCGCAAGACGTCACGACAACGCAAGTCCACGCCCCCGCCGGCTGCCAGCGAAAACGGCCAGCCGGCTGGCGGTGTGCTGCCCGCGCGCGAGGCTGCCGTCAGGGCTCTCATCCAAAAGGGCAAGCAGCGCGGTTCGCTCAGCTATGATGAGATTGCGGCCGTCTCGGCGGCCTACGACGAAGACGACCCCGAGCGCGGCAACGACCTGGTCGAGGAGATCATGGCGCAAGGCATCGAGATCACCGAGATGCCCGACGCCGCCGAGCCGGAGCCGGACAAAGAAGCCGCCGAGGGTCCGGAGGAAAACCCCGAGGATCTGGCACTCGTGCCCGGGGTTGCCCTCGACGATCCGGTCCGCATGTACCTCAAGGAGATTGGCCGCGTGCCGCTCTTGGGCATGGCACAGGAGCAGGAGCTGGCCAAGAAGATCGAGCGTGCGGCGCTGGAGAAAGAGCGTGCCCGGCTACGGGGCGTGCCCCCCAATCCGGCTATCATCGAGGAAGGCGAGGCCGCCAAGCGCGATCTGACCGAGGCAAACCTGCGCCTGGTCGTCAGCATTGCGCGCAAGTACGTCGGCCGCGGCATGCAGTTTTTGGACCTCATCCAAGAAGGCAACCTGGGGCTCATCCGGGCCGTCGAGAAGTTCGAGTACCGCAAAGGCTACAAGTTCTCGACGTACGCGACGTGGTGGATTCGGCAGGCCATCACCCGTGCGCTCGCCGATCAGGCACGCACGATTCGCATTCCGGTGCACATGGTCGAGACGATCAATCGCCTGGTAAAGGTGTCGCGGCAGCTGCTCCAGCAATTGGGGCGCGATCCGTCGGTGGAAGAGATTGCCAAAGAGATGGACCTCTCACCGGACAAGGTGCGCGAGGTCATGAAGATCGCGCAGGAACCGATCTCGCTGGAGACGCCGATCGGCGAGGAAGGCGACAGCCACCTGCGGGACTTCATCGAGGACCCGGATGCCGTGGCGCCGGCCGAAGCCGCTTCGGTGACGATGCTGCGGCAAAAAATGGCCGACGTCCTTAAGAACCTCACCGAACGTGAGCGCAAGGTTCTCGTGCTGCGCTTCGGCCTGGAAGACGGGCACCAGCGTACGCTGGAAGAAGTCGGGCAGGAGTTTGGCGTCACGCGCGAGCGCATCCGGCAAATTGAAGCCAAGGCGCTGCGCAAGCTACGTCATCCCAGCCGCGGGAAAGCGCTCAAGGACTACTGGACGGCGGACTAGCCTGCCGCCCTGCGCGCGCGTACCGCGATCCCCTCGTGGCGTGCCCCGTAGCGGCCGCGCTTGCGCGGCCGACAGAACCTGGCGCCTTGGGAAATCGCACGCCTGTGCTTTCGCGTCGGCGCGCCCGCTCACGTTGTGTCTTCCTTGGAAACGTAGCGGCCGCGCTTGCGCGGCCGACAGAACCTGGCGCATTCGTATCAAGGGGAAACGTTTCCGTCGGTCGCGCAAGCGCGACCGCGACCGCTACGGGTGTTCGGCGGCTCCTGAGGAGTGGCAAGCCGAAATCATCTCTAGGCCGCGCAAAAGGTGGCCGCGAGAGAAATTTCTGCGCCGGGGACGGTGCAGGCACCGGATGCCGTCATGCCGTAGCAGGGGTGCAATGAAACGTACCGCGTGGGGTGTACTTCTGACAGCCCTGCTGGCAAGCGTTGGTATGACGTCCGGCCGAAACGCCTTTGGCGCAGAGCCCACTCCGCTCGCGCCGCCGACGCCCAGCCTGCCGGCCACCTCCGATGCCGGTCGCATCGGACTCATCGAACGCAATCGCAAGAGCGACCCGTCCGTGTTGCTGCCCTATCTAAGGAATACCGATCCCGCCATCGCGGCCCGCGCAGCGCTGGCATTGGGCCGGTTGGGGAACCCGGCCGGCGAACCGGCGTTGTCACACGTGCTGGAAGATAGAGGCCGCGCGGTGCAGGTCCGGGCTATGGCCGCCTTCGGGCTGGGGCTGCTGGGATCCCAAAACTCGGTCGGCGTGCTCAGCGTTGCGCTGCGCGATCCCAATGCCGCCGTCGCCGGCGCGGCGGCCGACGCATTGGGACGGATTGGGGGGTCGGCGGCCATCGACGCACTCATCCCGATGCTTGTGGCACCCGATGAAATTGTGCGGAGCCAATCCGCCGTGGCGCTCGGAGAAGCCGCATTGCCCGGCGCGCCAGCAATCGGTTTCGCGCAGCGCAAGAACGCGGCCGGGGCGCTGGCAGTTGCCATCCAGCGTGAGACGGATCCCGAAGTACGATGGCGAGAAGCCTGGGCTCTGGGCCGCGCCTACTACCAGATGCAGGCTCCGGTTTTACGGCGTCTGCTGGGCGACGGGCAGGAGTTGGTACGGCTGTACGCGGTGGAGGGTCTGGGCCGACTGCACGACCGCACGTACGATCTGCCCGTCCGCTTGCTGGCTCACGATGCGTCGTGGCGCGTCCGTGTCGAAGTGCGCAACGCGCTGCAACGGATGCGCGACCGAACCGCAGTCTCCGTCACGCCCCCGCCCGTGCCCGACCAGGACCTTGCCACCCCGGCGCCGCTACCTTCAAGCGCCCCTTTCGGACCGCATCCCCAAGTCGCATTCGTCACCACCAAGGGAGTCATCGTCGTTGAGCTCTTTCCCGACGCCGCACCGTACAGCGTCGACAACTTCCTGTCGCTGGTCGATCGCGGTTTCTACAATAATCTGAGTTTCTTCCGCGTTATTGAGGATTTTGTCATCCAGGGCGGCGATCCGCAGAACACCGGCAGCGGCGGCCCCGGCTACACCGTCCCGAGCGAACGCAATCCCATCCAGCAACTGACCGGCATCATCTCCTACGGCCTTGACTACGACACCGCGACCAACCAGCCGATTCTCGACAGCGCGGGCAGCCAGTACTACATCACCCAATCCCCGCAGTTGCACCTGGACCGTGCGTTCACCGTTTTCGGCCGGGTCGTTAAAGGCATGGCGGTCGTTGATGCCATCGCGCCGCATGCGGTGGGCGACACCGCCCCGGCGGACGTCGCTCGGCGCGTCTACCGCTGCCGTCCGGTGACAGACCAGACGCCACATGTCGAAGAGCTTTTGCGGACAGCGGAGGTGGGCTACGACGCCCACTGACCGCCGTCCGAGGCCGGCCGCATCCGGCCTGAAGGCCGCGGGGCCACAGCCTGCGAAACCGCCGCCCATGTGGCCTCCCCACGGGCTTGCTTGGTTGCACGGATCCGTGCATGGCTAATCGCAAACAGCACATCATTACGCTGGCCGCCGAGGTCGTCTACCGTCAGGGTTTCAAAGGCACCAGCGTCGAGAACGTGCTGGACATTGCGGGTGTCGGGAAAGGGAACTTCTACCACTATTTTCGCAGCAAGGATGACCTCGGCGTCGCCATCATCGGCGAGCTGGAGCGCTGGTTTGAGAGTCCGGTGGCTGAGGATATTTTCTCGGTCACGAAGTCGCCGGCCCAGCGCTTGCACGATTTCTTGGCGTACCTTGAAGAGCAACGGCGGCGCAACAATCACGGCGATCCCCTCGCCAACCTTTTGGCCGAGCTGGGCAACGTCGAGCCGTTCGTCAAACCGTTGCAGGCGGCGCTCAACGCCCTCATCGAACGCCTCGAATCCATCATCTCCGAGTATGCCCTCGAACGCGGAGCGACGGTCAATGCACGCGCGCTTGCGCGCGGCATCGCGGCGCAGATCCACGGTCTCAGCGGTTTCTTTAAAGTCGACCGCGACGAGGCGGCCTTTCACGACGGTTTGCAACGCATCGAAACTCAGCTTCAGTTGCTCGTGGCTGCGCCGGAAGTGCCCGCGCCCGCTCCGCGGATGCCTTCGGTTCCTCCCAGTCATTTGGCCTAACCCAAACCCGGTTTTCGTCTTGCCCGTTCGTCCGGTCCGTCCTGGGTGCAGGCCGCCCCAAACGCAGCCGGTCACCTGAGATTGTGCGGTCCTTGTGCGCGGCGCACAGCGGTTTGGCGGTCCGGGCGGCGTAACGGGATAGCCTATGCTCTGCCTGCTCGCAGCGGCCCAGGCTGTGCTCATCGTGTTTGCCGCCGCATCCCTGCACGCGGCGCTGCCGGCCGTCGCCGCATCCTTCCAAGCTGCGCACCCCGGCGTCAGCGTCCGTTTCAGTTTCAACGGCAGCCAGATCTTGGAGGCACAGATTGCCAACGGTGCGCCGGCCGACGTCTTCGTGAGCGCCGATAAACGCTGGATGGACGCCGCCGTGCGCGCCGGTCTTGTCGTGCATCCGGCCGTCTTCGCCAGCAACCACCTGGTCGTGATAACGCCGCCGCACTCCCTGGTCGCTCGGCTTGCGGATCTTGCCCAGCCGCGCGTGAGGCTTGTCATCTGTGCGGAAGCCGTTCCATGCGGACTCTACACGCGGCGTCTGCTGACGGGTTTGGAGCGCAGCCGCGGCTTTGCGCCGGGGTTTGCACACGCCGTCCTCACCAACGTCGTCTCCCAAGAATTGGATGTCGAATCGGTGGTCAGCAAGGTGGTTTTGGGCGAGGCCGATGCGGGCATCGTCTATCAAACCGACGCGCGCCATCAGCCCGGACTGCGGGTGATCCCGGTGCCGGCAATCCCGGGCACCCCGATTGCCTACTACATTGCTCCGGTGCGCGGAAGGCCCCAAGCCGCTTTGGCGGCATCCTTCGCCGCCTTTGTGCGCTCGGCGCCCGGCCAGGCTATCCTTGCACGCTACGGCTTTACCACCGCACCCCGCTAGCCCGGGCGCCATGCACGTGCGGGCCCGGGCGCGCGACGGCGTGCTCGGGGCGGCTATCATCGTGCCGTCCGCGATCGGCGTGCTCTTCATTGCGCTGTCCTTGGCGGCTCTGCTTGTTCACCTCTCACCGCGCCAGCTCGGGGCGGCGTTTGAAAGCCCGATTGTTCATCAGGCGCTGGGCTTGTCGTTGCGCACGAGCCTTGCAAGCACGCTCATCATCGCCGTGTTCGGCACGCCGCTGGCGGCGGTTCTCGCAACGCCGTTCCGGGGACGCGGGGCGCTGGAAACCCTCGTCACCCTGCCGGTTGTCTTGCCGCCGGTCGTCGGGGGTTTGGCCTTGCTGCTTGCCTTCGGCAGAATGGGCCTGCTCGGTAAGGCGCTCAGTCTGGTGGGTATCAGCCTGCCGTTTACGACTGCAGCTGTCATCATGGCGCAGGTCTTCGTCTCCGCCCCTCTCTACATCACGGTTGCACGCAGCCTCTTCGCACACGCCGACCGCCGTTTGCTGGAAGCGGCGGCCACCCTGCACGCATCGCGAACCTACACGCTGTGGCGCGTCGTGCTGCCGCCGCTCGTGCCGGCCTTGGCGGGAGGACTCATCCTGGCCTGGGCGCGTGCGCTCGGCGAGTTCGGCGCAACCATCACCTTTGCCGGCAATCTGCCGGGCGTCACCCAAACGATGCCGATCGCGGTCTACATGGCCGCGCAGACCGATCTGGGAAGCGCGATCGCGGTTGCCGTCGCGCTCATGATCTTGTCGTACGCGGCCTTGGTCGCGGTGCGCTATGTCGCGGGCGAGCGCGCGCGCCTCGTCTGATGCTGCGTGCCGTCATCGGCGTACGCCTGGGCGGTTTCCGGCTGGCGTGCGAACTGGAGGTTGAGGCCGGCCGGGCCGTCTCCGTCGTCGGGGCCAGCGGTGCCGGCAAGACGACCCTGCTGCGCTGTGTGGCCGGGTTGCTGCGGCCGGACGAGGGCTTCATCGCGTGGCAGGACGCAGTCTGGTTTGACGCACAACGGCGGCTGCACGTCCCCCCGCAGGCGCGCGATTGCGGCATGGTCTTTGCGGAGTACGCACTTTTCCCGCACATGACGGCGCTCGACAATGCGGCCTTCGGGCTGCAAGCGCAGGGCCTGCACGCAAGTGCGGCGCGGCGCCGGGCCGGCGAGGTTTTGGCTGACCTTGGGATTGAGCACCTCGCACGGCGGCGGGCCGGATCCCTCTCCAGCGGCGAGCAACAGCGCGTGGCCTTGGCCCGCGCGCTTGTCTGCCGCCCGCGCGTGTTGCTCTTGGACGAGCCGCTGTCCGCCATCGACGTCGAACGGCGCCCGCCGGTGCGCGAGGTGGTAAGGCGGGCGATTCTGGAAAACCAGGCGGCTGCGGTGATCGTGACCCACGATCCGATCGAAGCCATGCTCTTCGCAGAGACGATCTGCGTGATGGAGCACGGGCAGGTCGTGCAGCGGGGGAGCCCGGCAGACCTGCGCGAGCGGCCCGCCTCGGCCTACGTCGCAGCATTCTGCGGGGTGAACTGCTATCGCGGCATTGCGCACCCGTCCGCGGATGGCATCAGCGTCGTCGACGTGGATGGAGCGTCCATCACGGTCAGTGGGCGATGGTCCGGTCCCGTCGCCTGCGTCGTCGACCCGGACGCCGTCGTGGTCTCCCGTATGCCGGTCGACTCGTCCGCTCGCAACAGCTTCCGGGGAACAATCACAAGTATGGTTCCGGATGGAGCGGCGGTGCGCGTCGCGATAGCGGGCACACCTCCCATCGTCGCGCGCGTCACGCGCCGGTCGGCGGACGAGTTGGGCTTGGCGCCGGGTGTGGATGTGGTCGCGACATTCAAGGCTACCGAGGTGCGCGTCTCCTAACCGCCTCGCAGCCCCGGCTGCTCCTCATGGGCCCCAGGACGGATTCTCTCCTCACGGCGGACACAACTTGGTCATAAGACCGGCGTACGATGCCCACCCATGCAGGATCAGGATCGAGATTTTCTCTACCAGGGTTGCTACCGCGTCCGCGAGGGCGTGAGCCTGGCGCAGCAACGTGCGTGGGGCTTGCACGGCCCCTCGCGCCCCACGGAAGCGCCACGCGAGCAAACGCTTCATGAGCCGTTGCGCCGGCTGTGGCACGAGGCCTTGCACGCGGCGCTGCACCTCCGCGGCCACATACATGTCGGCCCCGAGCCTGCGCTCTCTTCATCTCGTCGCCCGTCCGCAGGCCGCCTGCCTTTTGGGGAGCACACGGACGTGCCGCGCCCGCGGTGCGTTCGGCGCTTCTTGCCGCGTTGCGCGGTTCGCGCCCGTTCGCTCTCGCCGGCGCCTGCTTGGCGCACAGTCCGCGTGCGGTACAAGGGGCTCACGATCAGCTGCCTTGTGTCACGGGGCCGCGTGTTTGTGGCCGGAACGCCGCCCGAGAGCTCAGACACGCCGCGAAGAGCGATAACCCACACGTCTCGTGAGCGTGCTAACGGGATACGTAGTCCCCAGTCTACCGGCGGTCGCGCCGGCAACACCCCCGGCGGCGTGTCGGACGATGTTCCATGATCGATATGCAGTCTGTTGATCCTGTCGCGACGCAGGCATCGGCTTTGCCGGATCCTGCGGCGCTCGCACAACAGCATGAGGCTTGGCTGGCGGCCTTGGAAGAGGCGGACACCGGCGGCCAGCCGGTTGCACCCGATCCTGCCGCGCTAGGACGCCGCGGCGCGCGTGATGGCGCACTCTTCGTTCTCGCGTCTCCACGCGGGCTCATGTACACGCCGGTGGCGGACTTTCGCATCGGCCCCGGTGGCGTGCTTGAAGATCGCCAAGGCAATGCCATCCTGGGTTTTTCCGCGGATGCCGGGCCCGGCTCGACGTCTCTGCGGCCGATTGTCGTTGCACCGGCAGATCGAGACCCGGCGCGGGTTGCCCGCTACGAGCTCGACGAGCATGGCGTCCTGTGGGCAATCGAGCATGAGATGCCTCAAACGGCAGGCCACCCGCTGCGACACCGCATCGCGTGTCTCGGTCTGGCTGTCTTTCCGGCTGCGCAGAACTTGCGGGCCGCCGGGCCCAACGGTCGTTTGCAAGCCACCCTCGAAGCCGGAATGCCGCTCATCTGTCCGGCCGATGCGCCGGGCGTCTCCTCTCTCGAACGGCAGCCGGACTCGCCGGTGCTGGCGGGGTTGCGCGGTGCCATGCGAGAGATGTGGATGGCGGCGAACAGGGCGGAAACGCAAGTCTCACTGGCGCAAAGCCGCGACGCCCTGGACCGCATCGCGCTGGATGTCGTCAAGTGAACGTCACGCCGGCGGCCTCGCGACGCGTCAGCGGGCCTTTCGTGCCGCCGCGATTGACGGCACGCGTCAGGCCAACACCGCCCGACGACGGCTGCCGCCGGCTGACGGTCTTTGCCGCCGGCCTCATCCGGCGCGCACCGGCCGTGGTCCAAGGTGTCGTATCGGCCACCCACGATGCCGTCGGTCTCGCCGGGTACGTCGATGATCCGGCCGTCGAGGATCGCGCCTGGGTCTGTCGGGATCGGGACGCGGAGGTGTTTTGCATTCTTGACGCGGACGGCGAGCGCAGCCTTCTGGGGCTGGTTGTGGGTTCGCCTCCGGCGGGGCGTTTGAGTGCGCTCGAACGGCGGATCGTCGGCGACGTCATGGCGCGCCTCATCGGGCAGTCGTGCGATGTGCAGAGCCCGGTGCGCGAGGAGCTGCGCAAGCGGCCCGGGGGCCAGACGTGGTGTTGCTGTGTCGAGCTCTCCGGGCGTCAAAACCCCGCGGTGCGCATTCGCCTCTTCTGTCCGCGCGCTGTGCCGCCACCGGTGCCCGACCTGCGCCCGGCCATCAGCCGCATACCCGTCGCGCTGCGCGCCCTCGCGCCTGTTGCGCCGGCGCGCCTGGCGGCGGTCAACGCCTGGCGGCCGGGGCTCGCCCTGCGGATCGCACCCAGTCCCCACTTGCTGAGTGCAGTTCTGTATGTGGCCGGGCAGCGCATCGCTCGCGCTCACGCCGGCGCTATGGCGGAACAACGTGCCGTTCGCATCACCGACGTGCACGCGCCGGCTCTGCCCGCGGCGGTGCGGTGAGCTTGCTGCGGTTGGATCACCTGGCCGATGTGCGGGTCAGCGTCACCGCCATGTTGGGCCGGGCCACGGTGCTCTTGGGAGACGTCGTCTCCTATGGGCCCGGCACGGTCGTGCCGCTTGACGTCGCGGCGGACGCACCGGTGCCCCTTCTCGTCAACGGCGTCGCCGTGGCCAGCGGCGATCTTGTCACACTCGACGACGGCAGTCTGGCTCTTGAGATCCACGAGGTTGCCCCGGATGTGGGAATGCCGTGAAGACACCGCGGCCGATGTTCGGAAAATCCGGAGGTGCGCGGCCTTCGACCCGGCGGGAGGCGGCTTGCGACCCGCTACATGTTCTTGCTCCCGGTGTCCGGCGCCATCAACGTTCGCAATAAGGAGACCCGACGGTGAACGATTTGGTTGTCCGAACCCTGGCCCACCCGCACCTGGGCAGTCCTGCCGACCTCCTCGCGGCTTTTGTCCTGCTCGGGCTCATACCGGTCCTCGCGATCTCGGTCACGTCGTTCACGCGCATCGTCGTTGTTTTGGGACTGCTGCGCGCGGCGCTGGGAACAGGAGCTCTGCCCCCGACCAGCGTGCTCGTCGCGCTGGCGATCATGCTCAGTGCGGCGGTCATGGCTCCGACGCTGTCGGCTATCGAGCGCGAGTCTCTGATTCCATACCAACAACACCGGATTTCCGCCGTGACGGCTTTGACGCGCGGCGAAGACAGGCTCGCCCTCTTCATGCGACGCCAGACGCGTACGGCCGACATCCGCACCTTCGCCCGCATTGCACGTCAGCCGCTGGCCGGGTCGGCGGAGAGGATGCCGTTTTCGATTTTGGCTCCGGCATTTTTGATCAGCGAATTGCAGACCGCGTTCGCGATGGGATTCTTGTTGGCGCTGCCGTTTGCCGTCATCGATATCATCGTGGGTATCGCGCTCATGTCGCTGGGCATGTTCATGGTCTCCCCGGCGACGATCTCTCTGCCGCTGAAACTGCTCCTCTTTGTGGCGGTCGACGGCTGGTCGCTTGTCAGCACGTCGCTCGCCGCCTCCTTCCGATGACCTTCCACGCCGGCTCCGGGGCGGCGGTGGGAACAGGCGACGATACGATGGGGCCCGGCATCGCCGGCAGTGCCGGACTGCCATGAGCGGCGTCCTCCTCGAGCTCTGGATGCGGGCACTGTTAACGACGGTGCTCTTGGCTCTTCCGCTGGTGGGACTTACCGCAGCGGCGGGCGTTGCTGTCGGCTTGTTGCAAACCGTCCTGGGCATCCAAGATCAGAATCTCTCGTTTGGACCAAAGATTGCGGCGATGGCGGGTGCGCTGGCGGTGGGCGGTGCGGCTGCGCTGGCGCTGATTGAGGCACTGTTGGTGGCCGCCGCGGCAGCCTTGCCCCGCGTTGCGGGGTAAGCGGCGCACAATGCCTGCGGGGCCAGGCCTCGCCGCCGTCCTGGAGAGCGCGGCGCCCGCCTTTAGCCTCGCCGCCACCATGCCGCTGGGGCCCTCGTCGGTCAGTCTGCGAACAATCCGCGCCGGTCTGGCGATCACGTTGATGGCCATTCTGTCGGCGAGGCAGGCTCCCGCCAGAGATGTTCTTCCAGCCGTCATGACGGGTGCACTTGCCGGCGCGACGCTCGGCCTGAGCGCGACCATCGTCGCGCGTGCGGTGACTGCCGCCGCCGACCTCATGGAAAACATGCTTGCGCCCAGCCCGCTGGCTGCAGGCCCACCCACGGCGGGCACAGTGAAACTGCTGTATGAGTGCGCCTTCAGCTGGGTGTTTCTGGGCAGCGGAGCGTTCGGGGCAGTCGCCGGATACGCCGCACACGCGCTCGCGGCGGAACACGGCCTGCCCGGGTTAACGACGCGCGGTCTCGCATCCCTTGGCGCGACGTTCTTTACAGCCAGCCTCGCGCTGGCCGCACCAGCCTGTCTGGCCCAGCTGCTCGCGGCGCTTGTCGGCGGCACGATCGCCCGGGCGGCGCCGCAGGTCAATGGTCTCTTGCTCAACGCGCCGCTGCTTGCGCTCGCCGCACTCGGTGCGCTTATCTTTGCGGCACCGGTTCTGCCACATGTGATGGTGCAGATCGCACGAACGGCTGCGCAGCTGTGCGCGGGGATGATCGGCCGGTGAGCGCGCAAGAGCGCACCGAAGAGGCCACACCCAAGCGTCGTCTCACCGCGCGGGCCGCCGGGCACCTTCCGCGGCCCCTGTTGGCATCGCCCGCCGCAGCGATTCTGGCGGCGCCGCTTGTGGTTGCGGTCGTCTGGCACTGGGTCGTGTGGTGGCCGGCCACGTGGACGGCCGCGCTCGACGAACTGCCGGCTGTGACCGGCAGCGGAGCGGGCGTGCACGCACTCCTGGACCGGGCCTCGGTTGTGCTTGCGGTTTCCCAGGCGCCGCACGTCTGCTGGCTGTTGTGGCTCATCGCCGCCGGGGCAGCCGTTGCCGGCGCCGCCGCAAGCGGTGCGCTGCGGCCCTCGCCGGGCGCTCTTCGGCCGCGGCTGGAACGTCTTGGGCGCGGATGGCGCGGACTCGTCACTGCGGATCAGGCGGCGCACGTGGCGCTGGCTGCGGCGTGCTGCGTCCTTCTCGTCTGGCTTGCCGTACCCGTCGTCGCGGCTGGTGTGCGTGCTGCCGCCGTGGCATCGCTGGATCTAGGGGAGGTGCTGGTTGTCGTGACCGGCGCGGCCAAAGCCTTCTGGGTGCGGGCGGCCGCCTGCATCGGCTGTCTGGCGGTGGTGGATGTGGCGCTTGCGCGGCGGCGCTATGCCGTCCAGCTGCGCATGACGCCCCGGGAAGTGCGCGAGGAGCGTGCCGAAACGGAAACGCGGCCCGAAATCAAAGGCCATCGCCGCGCCGCCGCGGCGCGCCACGCGCGCGACCTGCGCCTCGCCGCCATCCGGCGTGCAACCGCGGTCCTCGTCAATCCCCGGCACGTTGCCGTCGCGTTGCGCTACGCGCCTCCGGCACTGGACGTGCCGCACGTCGTCGCACGTGGTGCGGAGTTGTCTGCACTCCTCGTGCGCGCGGTGGCCGCACGTTACGATGTGCCGGTGATCGAGGCGCCCGATCTAGCGCGTCTCCTCTATGCAACGACGCCCGTGGATGACCCCATTCCCGAAACCTGTTACGCAGCGGTGGCGGCGATCTTCGCCTGGATCGTTCGCACGGGCGGCCGGCTGCGCCGGGGCGACGAGGACGAGGCGTAGCGGCGCGTGCGGGAAGCACTCTCCAACGTCCTCGCGCTTGCCGTCTTGGCGAGTGTCGTCATGCTCATCATTCCCCTGCCGCCGCTCCTCTTGGACCTGCTGCTGGCATTCGACGTCATGTTTGCGGCCGGCGTGTTGGTGGTCGCTCTCTCCATCCACGATCCTCTCGAACTGGCGGCTTTTCCCTCCCTGCTCCTGGTGACGACGCTTTTTCGGCTGAGCCTCGATGTCTCCGCGACACGCCTCATCCTCACCCAAGGCGACGTGCCGGGCGGCGTCGGAACGGTCATTCCCTCGTTTGGAACGTTCGTGACGCACGGCAACCTCGTTGTCGGCATCTTGATGTTGACGATCCTCATCGTCGTCCAATTGGTCGTCGTGACCAACGGTGCGCAGCGCGTCGCGGAGGTGGCGGCGCGCTTTACGCTGGATGCCATGCCGGGCAAGCAGATGGCGATCGACGCCGACCTGCACGCCGGCCTCATCGACGCGGCAACGGCGCGCCAACGGCGCAAGGCGGTGCAAGCCGAAGCCGACTTTTACGGCGCCATGGACGGGGCCGGCAAGTTTGTCCGGGGAGACGCGATCGCGGCCGTCGTTATCGTCTTGGTGAACGTGATTGCGGGAACGGCGATCGGAGTGCTGGGCAGACACATGGACCTCGCGGCGGCGGTGGCCACGTATCCCGTGCTCTCCGTCGGCAATGCGCTGGCGACAACCCTGCCCGCGTTCTTGCTCTCGACCGCCATGGGCATTATGGTCACGCGCGCCGCATCCGAGACCACCCTGGGCATGGACCTCGTCCGCCAGCTGTGTGCACAGCCGCACGCGCTCAACGCCGTCGGTGCGGCGATGGTGGCACTGGCTGCGGTGCCGGGCTTGCCGCACGGTGCCTTTGCCGTTCTGGGCGGCGCTTCGCTTGCCGGCGCACGGTTGGCACGGTCCGCCCAGCGCCGCCGCGAGCAAGCGGCATACCGGATTGAAGAAGACCGCCGGCGCAGCGAGGCCCACAAACCCGAATACGCGGTCTCGCTCCTGGGGCTGGATGTCCTGTCGGTGCACGTCGGCGAGGCGTTGCTGCCGCTTTTGGAGCCGCCCGCCTGCGAAGAACTTCTTGGCCGGATTGCGCTCGTGCGGCGGCGCATCGCCCTCGAGCTGGGCATCCTCATGCCGGGTGTCGCCGTCTCGGACGACCTGCAGTTGCCGCCTCGCGGATATGCAATACGGCTGCGCGACCGCACGGTCGCCCAGGGCCTGCTCCACCCTGACCGGCCGCTCGTCGTCGGGGCAGCCGAAGCACTTGCGGCGATCGAGGGCGAACGGGTCCTCGACCCCGCGTACGGCCTACCAGCCGTCTGGCCCACGAACCCGCCGCCCAGCGACGACCGTGCGGGCCAGCTCGTCGCGATCGATCCCCCGGCGATCGTGGCCACCGCGCTCGATGGTGTCGTGCGCGAACACGCCGCCGCGCTGCTCGGCCGTCAGGAAGTTCAACAGTTGCTCGATACGCTCAAGGCCGCGCAACCTGCCGCCGTCAAGGGCATCGTGCCCGAAACCGTGTCGCTGGCGCTCGTCCAGCGGGTTTTGCAGCACTTGGTCCGCGAGGAAGTCTCCGTGCGTGACATGGCTACAATCATCGAGACCCTGGCTGAGGAAGCCGAAACGACCCGCGATCCGTCGCGCATCGGCGAGGCGGTGCGCCGGCGCCTGGCGGCTGCCATCTGCGCCGCTCTGGCTGACGAGCGCAATGTCATTCGCGCCGCCGCGCTGTCTGCTGGGCTGGAATCCCAGGTTGCGGCGGCCGTCGTACCCACCGAGCAGGGGCCGCAGCTCGGCCTTGCCCCCGAGACGGCTATGCGCCTGAGCGCAGCTCTCTTGGCCTACGAAGGGCGGGCCGGCGCGCGGGCGGTTATCGTGTGCTCGCAGTCACTGCGGCTACCGTTGGCGCGATTTGCGCGTCTGTGCGGGACACGGCTGCGTGTCCTGGGCCTTGCCGAAGTTGTGGTTGGGTATACGATCAATGTCGCCGAAACATTAGATATCGTCCCCGCCGGGGATGCTCCCTCACCATGAAAGATCCGTTGATGTCATCCAAAATCGCGCCGCTGCGGAGCTCGCTGTTCGAGCGTCTGCGGGCGGACACAGAAATGATGACTCTCATCGAGCGTGCCGACGACGTCTTGGCATCGCTCGGCTACACCGACCATGGCCGCCGGCACGCGACCCTCGTAGGGATGACAGCCTCGCGCCTTTTGGCCTCGCTGGGCTACGACGCCCGCACGTGCGACCTGGCCGCGGTTGCCGGCCTGACCCACGATCTCGGCAACTGCGCCGGGCGGCAGAATCACGCCTCGGCCGGTGCACTCTTCGTGTATCACTTGCTATTGGCCCGGGGTGTTTCCGTGGAAGACGCCTCCACGGTGATGATCGCTGTCGCAAACCACGATGAAAATGAAGCCGGAGCCGCGGTCGATCCGGTCAGCGCGGCCTTGATCATCGCCGATAAAGCCGACATGCACCGCTCGCGCGTGCGCACGCGGCGGCTGGAGGAATTCGACGATCACGATCGCGCGAATTACGCGGTGACGGCCGCCGCACTGGATGTCGCGGCGGCCCGCAAGGCGATCGATCTGCGCCTGAGTCTGGAGACGCAGTACGCCGAGCCTGCGGACCTCGTGAAGCTCTTCGGTCAGCGCTTCGTCATGAGCCGCGACGCCGCGGCGGTCTTGGGATGCGCGTACAACGTGCACGCCAACGGCGCCGTGATCTTTTAACAGTCCTTCGACGAGACGCCATCTCCCGCCGTCGCCCGGAAGCGGTCTCCATCGGTAGTGGCCGCGCTTGCGCGACCGAGAGCGGGCTGCATGAGTGACCGTAGCGGCCGCGCTTGCGCAGCCGAGAGCACGTTACGCCTTACGCCTAGGGACAGGCCTTAACGAGGACGTTACGTCCCAACGGTCGCGCATGCGCGACCGCTACGGACCCCGACGACCTCAACGCGCACGCGCGACCGCTGCGGACCCCGAAAACCTGAGCGCGCGAGAGCGACGCTCGGCCAAGCCTGACCGCTACAGACATAGGATGGTGCACCCAAGCCTGTCCAAAGCGGCTTTTCCGGCAAGGCCGCGGGGAGACGGCACGGACGCGCCGAACGCCCGCAGCGCACCACTTGCCGCCAACCGGGAGTCCGCCTGTCGTGTTTTGGTTCCGCTGGAAGCATCTCATCAAGCTGACGGCGATTGTCGTCCTCAGCATGCTGTGCGTGGTCGCCTTCACGCCGCTCAAGCAGAAGATGCACCTTGGACTCGACCTGCAGGGCGGGCTGCGGGCACTCGTTGAGCTGGAACCTACCCCGCAGTACCCGACGATCACCGGCGACCTGCAGGCCGAGGAGCTTCAGGTTCTCGAGGATCGCCTCAACAGCCTGGGAACCAGTGAACTGTCGTTTTCGAAGGTCGGTACGGATCGCATCAACATCGAAATGCCCGGGCTGCGCGATCCCGAAGAGGCGATCAAGCTCATTCGGGAGGCGGCCGTCTTGGAGATGCGCCCCTTGACGAAAGCGCAAGTGGCGCGTGCCCAAAGCGATCCAAAATTCAACGCCTACGCGGCGTCTGGACCGCCGGTCATTACCGGCGCCGACATGGCGAGCGCGACGCCGGGGACGGACGCCGCCGGTCAGCCGGCCGTCCTCTTCACTCTCACCGCAGCCGGCGCGCGCAAGTTTTATAATTGGACGAGCAAGCACATCGGCGACCCGCTGCCGATCTTCCTGGATAAGAAGTTGATCTCGGCGCCGATTATCGAAGGCGCCATCAGCACGAACGGCGAGATCCATGGGAACTTTACGACCGACGACGTCGTAAGGCTGGCAACCGAGCTTTCCGCCGGTTCGCTGAAGGTCCCGACGAAGATCATCGAGATTGAGAACGTTGGTCCGACACTCGGCGCCATCGACCTGCGCAAGTCTCTGTTGGCATCGCTGGCCGGCCTGGGCGTCGTCTTGGTCTTCATGCTTGCCGTGTACCGGGTGCCGGGTCTCTTGGCCGACGTCGCACTCTTCGTCTACTGCTTCCTCATGCTGGCCTACGTGGCCATCGTCCCCGTGACCTTAACGCTGCCCGGCATCGCCGGTTTCGTGCTGAGCATCGGTATGGCGGTGGATGCCAACGTCCTAATCTTCGAACGCATCAAGGAAGAGTTGTGGGCCGGGCGGACAACGCGGGCCGCTGTCAACGTCGGCTTCAAGCGCGCATTTTGGACGGTGTTTGATTCACACGTGACCACCATCGTCGGCGCTCTCGTCCTGTACTGGCTGGGGACCGGCACCGTCAAGGGTTTTGCGCTGACGCTCCTCGTGGGTACCGTTTTCTCCCTTTTGACCGCGGTCAACGTGACGCGGGCCTTCATGGATGCGGTCGTCGACTACGATCTCGTGACGGCACCCGCCTGGTACGGAGCCTAACATGTTCTTCCGGCGCCTTCGATGGAACATCATCCGGCAGCGGCCGTACTGGTTTACGCTCTCCGGTCTGGTCATTGCAGCCGGCATCGCCGCGCTGATTCTCCACCACGGATTGCCGCTGGGTTTGTCGTTTACCGGCGGTTCGATTGTTGACGTCAAATTCCGCAGCACGGTCACGGAGAGCGCCGTCCGTTCCGCGCTGCGTGCGGTCGATCTGTCGCGACTGCCCGCCGAGTCGCGGGCTCAGTACGCCAACTTGCAGGCGGGTCAAGAGAGCATCCAGCTGGCGCAGAAGCCAGGGGATGCGCAGCCCAACGACCGCGCGCTCATCGCGACCCAGAACGCCATCGCCGACCCCGGGCCGATCTACGACGCTTTGGACCGCGCCGGGCTGGACGTCGATCGCGGGCAAAGCCAGATAACCTCGGTCGGGCCCAGCCTGAGCCGCGAGTACCTGACGAAGTCGCTCTGGGCGTTGGTCATCGCACTCGCCCTGCAGCTGGTCTACATCGCGTTCCGCTTTGGCAACCAGCTGCGCTATGGCATCATCGCCGACGTCGCGCTCGTCCACGACGTCCTGGTCATGGTCGGCATCTACGCCATCGCCAACCGCAAGGCCGACGACGCGTTCCTGGCCGCGTTGCTGACCGTGATCGGATATTCGGTAATGGACTCCATCGTGATCTTTGACCGGATTCGCGAGAACAGCCGTCTCATGCCCGATACGCCGTACGACGAGATGGTCAACACCTCGCTGCTACAGACCATGACGCGTTCGGTCAACACGCTGGCGACCGTGCTCATCACCCTCCTTGCGCTCTACTTCTTCGGCGGCGACACGCTGAAGAATTTCGCCTTCGCGCTGCTGGTTGGCGTGACAAGCGGCGCGTACTCATCGATCTTCATCGCCAGTCCTCTGCTCGTCATCTGGAAGAACTGGGAGCAGCGCCGCCGACGCGCTGCCCGGGCTGCCGTGGCGGCGCGCACGCCGGTTCCCGCC
>CADDZI010000023.1 GCA_902812405.1 bacterium
GAAATACCAGAGCCGCGAACGCGACCAGACATCCGGGGCGCATGTCACCCCGGCAAAGGGCACGACATCGCACGTATCAATCAGGAAACCGACCTGCGGCCGGAGAACGGTGACGGACCTGTATGGGCCTCCTGGATGCTTTACCCGCACCCGGCATCTCCTTCGACCCGCTGATCGAACAATGGTTTATGGCGACGTTCCCGCACCCAACCGAGCCGCAAATCGCGGGCTGGCCCGTCATCGCCTCCGGCCGGGATACTCTCATCTGCGCACCAACCGGTTCGGGCAAGACGCTGGCCGCTTTCCTCATAGCTCTTGACCGGCTCGTGCGGATCGCACGCCACGCGCCCGCCGATGCGGTCACGGTGCTCTACGTGTCACCGCTCAAGGCACTTGTCAACGACGTTCAGCGTAACCTCGACGTGCCGCTGGCCGGCATTCAGGCGCTGGCCGCACAACAGGGAATACCCTTGGCGCCCATCCGAGTGGCGCTGCGCACGGGTGATTCGACCAGCCGCGAACGCGAACGCATGCTGGCAGCCAGGCCGCACATCCTTGTCACGACGCCCGAATCACTCTCCATCCTGCTCACCGCCGCGCGTTCGCGCGAGCTGCTGCAAAGCATCTCCACCGTCATCTGCGATGAGATTCACGCGGTTGTCGAGAGCAAGCGCGGTCCGCACCTAGCACTGTCGCTGGCGCGGCTGGATGAACTCGTCCGGCGAGCCGGCCGGCCGCGGCCTCAACGTATCGGCCTGTCCGCCACTGTGCAGCCGATCGACGCCGTAGCTCGGTTCCTCGTACCGGCGGGCGTCCAACCGAAAATCGTCGACATTGGTCATCGCCGCGACATCGACCTCTCGGTATGGGTGCCGCCCGACGAGCTGCGACCCGTTGTCTCAAGCGAGCTGTGGCAAGACATCTACGACCACATGGCAGAAATCATCCGCGACCATCGTACCACGCTTGTGTTCGTGTCAACCCGCCGCCTGGCCGAGCGGGTGGCGCACAACTTGCGCCAGCGCCTTGGCGAGGGCGCCGTCATGCCGCACCACGGCAGTCTGGCCCGTCACCTGCGCATGGATACAGAACGGGCGCTCAAGGAAGGCCGGCTGCGCGCCGTCGTGGCGACCGCCTCTCTCGAACTCGGCATCGACATCGGGACGGTGGACGTCGTCATGCAGCTGGGATCGCCGCGCTCGATCGCGGTTGCCTGGCAGCGCATCGGCCGCTCCGGACATTGGGTCGGTGCAAAACCCAAAGGCATCTTCGTGCCGACAACCCGCGACGATCTCGTCGAGTGCGCAGCCCTGGTCCGCGCCCTGCGGCGGGGAGCGATGGACTCCCTCAACCCGTGCCGTGCGCCGCTTGACATTTTGGCTCAGCAGATTGTCGCCGCCTGTGCGTGTGACGACTGGGACGAGGACGAACTCTTCGCCCTTGTCCGCTCGACCGACCCCTATGCGTCGCTGCCGCGCACCGCGTTCGATGCCGTGGTCGGCATGCTATCGGACGGTGTGGCCACCGCGCGCGGGCGTGCCGGCGCCCTCCTGCACCGTGACCGCGTGCACCGCCGCCTGCGCGGGCGGCGCGGAGCGCGACTGGCCGCCATCACGGGCGGCGGCGCGATACCCGATACCACGACCTACGCAGTCGTCGCCGAACCCGAGGGCACGGTGATCGGGACTCTGGATGAAGATTTTGCCGTCGAAAGCATGTCGGGTGATATTTTCCTCCTGGGGACGCACTCGTGGCGCGTGCGCCGCGTCGAACAGGGTCGCGTACGGGTTGAGGACGCGGCGGGAGCGCCGCCCTCCATCCCGTTTTGGAACGGCGAGGGGCGGGGCCGCACGCGAGAACTTTCCCAGGAAGTGTCCGAGCTGCGGCTGGAGGTGGCGCGCCGCTGCGAGAGTGGCGGACGCGATCACGCGCGGGCTTACCTCGAGAGCGAGTGCGGCCTCGACCGCCTGGGAGCCGAGCAGATCGTCGATTACGTCATGGCCGGACGCTCGGTGCTGGGAGCGGTGCCCGGCACTGCATGCGTGATCGCCGAACGCTTCTTCGACGAATCCGGGGGCATGCAGCTTGTCATCCACGCACCGTTTGGCGCGCGCATCAACCGCGCCTGGGGCTTAGCCCTGCGCAAGCGATTCTGCCGGTCGTTTAATCTGGAACTGCAGGCCGCGGCAACCGACAACGGCATCGTCATTTCCCTGTCGGAGCAGCATGCGTTCCCGCTCGAAATCATTTTCGATTTCCTCAAGACCCACACGGTGGAGGAGGTACTGACCCAGGCCCTGTTACCGTCTCCCATGTTCACGGCACGCTGGCGCTGGAACGCGCAGCGCTCGCTGACCATTCTGCGCTTTCGCGGCGGGCGGCGCCTCGCGGCGCCCCTTGCCCGGATGAAGGCCGATGATCTGCTGGCCGCGGTTTTTCCCGACCAGGCGGCCTGCCCCGAGAACCTCAGCGGCGACGTCCGCATCCCCGATCACCCGCTCGTCAACGAAACGATTGCCAACTGTCTCCACGAGGCGATGGATCTGGCGGGCTTGCAGGACATCCTGCGGGGGATCGAGCGAGGAACGGTGCGCACGCTGGCCGTCGAGACGCCGGAACCTTCGGTCTTCTCGCACGAGATTCTCAACGCCAACCCTTTCGCGTTCCTCGACGACGCCCCGCTCGAGGAACGCCGCGCCCGCGCCGTCGCCTTGCGCTCGACGCTGCGGACGAAAGGCTTTGAAGGTGGCGGCATTGTGGACCAGACGGCAATCGCGGAGGTCGCCTCCGACGTGTGGCCGGTTGTGCGTGATGCCGAGGAGTTGCATGACGCGCTGCTGACGCTCGTGGCGCTTCCTCCGGTTCCACAATGGCAAAACTGGTTTGCCGAGCTGACAAAGCAAGGGCGGGCCACGCTCCTCGACGTGCCGGGCACAGGACAGCCTATCCGGCTGTGGGTTGCCGCCGAACGGTTGCAGGCGCTCCTGGCTCTCCACACCGGAGCTGTCATTGTGCCGACCATCACCGCTCCGCCATGGGATCGCGTCGCGCCGGACGCGCCCGAGCAGGCGATGACCGAACTTGCGCGCGGCTGGCTTGAGTGCAGCGGCCCTCTCACTGCATCCTGGCTTGCGCGCACGTTTGGCGTGAGCGAGGATCTGGCAACGGCTGCCCTCGTGCGTCTGGAAGGCGAAGGCCAAGTGTTGCGCGGGCACTTCCTCGACCCGGCGGCCCACTGCCATGCCGACCAAACAGACCATCAAGCCTCCCCAGCTGTGGATGCGGTGCGGGAGATTTTGGCGGGAGAGGTCCAGTGGTGCAACCGGCGGGTGCTGGCACGTATCCACCGCTTGACCCTGGGTCGTTTGCGGCGCGAGATCGAGCCGGTTACGACAGTCCAGTATGAGGAATTTTTGGCCCGCTGGCAGCACCGCACCCCAACCACCCGCCTGCACGGCCTGGACGGCACCCTACAGGTCATCAAGCAGTTGCAGGGTATGGAGTTTCCCGCCGAGGCCTGGGAGCGGGAGGTTCTTCCGGCACGCGTCGCGCGCTATCGGCCCGAGTACCTGGACCGGTTGTGTGCCGCCGGCGAGGTGATGTGGGGACGGCTTTCCCCGCATCCGGCATTGGAGGCCCGGCCGGCGGGCGGCATCAAGCGCCGCGTGCGCCCCACGCGCGTCGCCCCGGTAGCGCTATTCCTGCGCGACGACGCATCCTGGCTCGTGCCGGAACGCACGGAACGGCCTGCCGGCCTGTCTCCCGCAGCACGGGAGGTGGCCGAGGCTCTCAAGGCACTGGGCGCCTCGTTCTTCATCGACCTCGTACGGGCAACCGGGCGGCTGGCGAGCGAAGTTGAGGACGGCCTCTGGGAGTTGGTCGCCGCCGGCATGGTGACCGCAGACAGCTTTGATAACCTGCGCGCGCTGATCGACCCGAAGAGGCGGCTTGGCCTGGGGCGTCACAACCGCGCCCGGCCGCGGCATGCACTCGGGAGATGGGCGCTCGTGCGCGCTGCCGCTCGCGCACCCGAACCCGAAGCGTCCGCACGCCTGCTCTTGCAGCGCTGGGGCGTTGTCTTTCGCGACGTTGCCAAGCGCGAAACCTGCTTGCCGCCGTGGCGCGATCTCCTCGTGACGTTGCGCAGGCTGGAGGCACAAGGGGAGATCCGCGGAGGGCGATTTGTCGCGGCGTTTGTCGGCGAACAATTTGCTCTTCCTGAAGCGCTGGCTCTCTTGCGCGCGGTGCGCCGGGAGTCTTTTAACGTCGCTGCGATCGCGCAATAGGCACTCGGGCGCAAACATTCGGCGCGAGGAAAAGAAATTCAGCGAGCTGTGCGCAACACGCGCTGCCAGGCTTGGCGCGCCACCATGCGATCCTCCGGCTTGGGAACGACGATGTCAACCTGGGGCAAGCCCTCCAAGTTGATCGTGCACCCGCGCCACCCCGCACGCCGCGCGCCCGCTCGCAGCGCCGTACGCGCCGTCACGCGCTTGCTGTCGATGCAACGTCCGGGGACCGCCCACACCCATTCCACGAGTCCCCGCCGGCGATCGTATTCGGCGAGCACGTAATCCGGAAGTCGTCCCGCATGGATGGCCTGGATGACCGGCCAGTAGGCCGCCCCTGTGACCGTGCCGTCGAACCTGCCATTTTTTGACTTGAGTTGGTACTCATGGTCGCAGGCCGGACAGGTGAAGTCCACAAGAGGCGTCCCGGGCACATTGCTTCGCAAACGGTCGCTCGAACACGACAGGCAGTAGAGATTTAATTCGGCCCATGTTTCAATGACCACGCGTGCGATTTGCGAGGGGCTCGCAAACCGGGCTGCCGGTGCCAGGTCCAGGAGCAGGCTTACGGCAGGGGCGCCATCCAGGCGACGGTAGCGCCCTTTGCCCAAAAACGCGATGCGCCCTTGATCGCGCAGGATTTGCAGCGTCTGCCGAATTTTCGCTTCAAGGAACCGATTGTTGGGGTACTCGCGCGCCAAACGTTCCTTGTAGGCGAGGACCGCAGCCAGCGTAAACTCGCGCGGCAACCCGGCGATCACATCCTCGACCAAGTCCTTCCACGTCTTCTTCTCTGTTCTGCGTGCTGCACTCACCGGTCATCTCCTCAGGGTCCGGAATCGGGAGCGCCCCTCCGCTGTGGCAAGAGCGTCTGCCCACCGGGGCGAACTCGCCCAGCCTGGAGGGCGGCATGAAGTTCTACGTCGCCGTCACCGACAACGCTTGGTTTGATCACCTGCTGGCGCTGCACCCGCCGCCGGACGAGGTCAATTTTTGGCTGCCGGGCGGCCGGTCTGTGCGTCACGAGGTCGGGACTCCGTGGCTTTTCAAGCTGCATGCGCCGCTGAACAAGATCGCCGGCGTCGGGTACTTCACGTACTACACATCGATGCCGCTGGGGATCGTCTGGGAGGCCTTTGAAGAGCGCAACGGCGTCGGGACGCTGTCGGAGCTGCGCGACGCCGTGGCCCGGTACCGGGACGCTGCGACGACCGTCGCGACACCTATCGGGTGCGCCGTGCTGTCGCAACCCGTGCTCTGGCAGCCGGACCAGTGGCTGGATGCCCCCGCGGACTGGTCGAAGAACATCGTCAGCGGCAAGCTGTACGATACGCGGGAGGCCGTCGGGAACGCCGTCTGGAGGGCAGTGCAACAGCGGCTCGCACCGCAGGTATCCGTCTTCCAGGAAGAGCAGCGAGGCGGCTACGGTGAACCACACCTGGTGCGTCCGCGTTTGGGCCAAGGTGCGTTCCGTCTTCTGGTGACAGATGCCTATGGTCGACGGTGTGCGGTGACGCAGGAAAGGGCGCTGCCGGTTCTTGAGGCCGCCCACATCGTGCCGTTTGCCGACCGGCCGAACCACGAGGTGCGAAACGGGCTCTTGCTACGCGCCGATCTGCACCGGCTCTTCGACAAAGGCTACGTCTCGGTGGATCCGTCGCGTCACGAATACCGCTTTGTCGTCAGCCGGAAAATTCACGAAGAGTTCGATAACGGGCGTGACTACTACGCGCTGCACGGCCGTCGGATTGTTGTCCCTGAAAGGCCCGACCTGCGTCCAGATCCGGGGCTCCTTGAGCGGCATTTCTCCTCCATCTTTCTGGGGTAGCCGACCCGCTCGGGTGGCATCGCGCCCTGCTTGGGACCGACCCCAGATTTCAAGCGCGAACCTTCCGTCGGTTGCGCACGCGCGACGGTCGGCCAAGGCCGACCGCTACGGACAGTGCGTTGCGTGAAGGGTGCACGAGCACACGGGCGCATGACGGCGCAGCGTTCTCTCGGTCGCGCAAGCGCGGTCGGCCAAGGCCGACCGCTACGAGTTTTTCTTGCGAACCGAGGCTTAGGGGCCTGACCGCCACGAGGGGTCGTCGATCAACCCTTCGACGATGCGGATCATCGCCTTGAGGTCGCCGAGATCGATGACTTCCATCGAGTGCGAGTACCGGATGGGAATGCCAAACGGGATGACGGCGGTTGTCTCACTCCAGAAGTTCTCGCCGTCGTTGCCGCCGCCGGTGGCGCCGATTTGCAGCGGGATTCCACGCCGCCGCGCCCAAGCCAGAATGCGCCGATTCCACTCCGGTGGGCTGAGATTGCTCTGGTCCAGCGCCCGCATCACCGCCCCCTGACCCAACGGCGCATACGCTTGCTGCGGATTCTCCAGCGGCGTATCGGACGTCACGAACATGTCCACCGGGAAGACAAAGTCTGGCTGCAGAGCTTTGGAGACGGCCCGTGCGCCGCGGGTGCCCAGCTCCTCCTGCACCGACCAGACGAACGTCACCGTCCCTTTGACCGCCTCGGGATTGAGACGCCGCACCGCCTCCACCAGGCTCGTACAGCCGAAACGGTCATCCATGGAACGCGCGGCATAGCGGGAACCCGCGAGGTGGTAGAGGTGCTTTTGGATGGTAATGGTATCGAGGAGCCGGATACCGAGTGCTTCGACCTGTGCGCGGGACGATGCACCGACATCCACGTAGATGGAAGAAAACGTAAAGGGAGGCTCTTCGCGACCGGTGAGGTGAATGGATTTGGTCGCCACGACGCCTGGGACATCGCCGCTCGCGGTATGCACCAACACAAAGCGTCCCTCAAAGATTTCAGGCCAAAAGCCGCCTGCAGGTTCGACCCGGAGGTAGCCGTCGGGGGTGATTCCCGTAACGTACAGTCCAATTTCGTCCATATGTGCGATGAAGAGCATGCTCGGTTCGCCGTGACCCACTTGGAGTATGAGGTTTCCCATCGCATCCGTGCGGGGGTGTGCCCATGACGGAAGCAGGGACGCCACGGCTGCCCGTACCGGCCCTTCGCTGCCGCTGACGCCATAGGTCGTCACAAGACGCCGCAGGACATCCAGTGTCGAGAGATCGTCGGCCCGGGCCGCCGACGGCAGCGTCGCGATAGCCACGACCCCAGCAAGGCACAGTGTCCAGGCGCATACCGTTAGGAACATACGTTTCAGCATCTCATTCAGGTCCCCATGACGTGTCGCGATGATACCCGCATTTATCTGTCGGAGGCGGAAGGTCCGCCTGTCTGCGTGAGCATACACTCCCCCATGGGCAAGATGTTTTCGTGGGCGGTGCGTTCCTTCGCAGCCGCCCTGGTTGTCTTTTGGTGCGCCGGTTTTGAGGGGTCCGCTGACGGCGCACAAGCTGCACCTGCAGCCACACCGACCCCGAATCCCGTCTACGGTCGCCTCCATTGGCGCGAGGTTGGCCCCGCCGCCGCAGGTGGTCGCGTGGCGGCCGTCGCCGGAACAGCGACCGACCCTTTCCTGTACTACCTTGGCGCTGCCGGCGGTGGCGTCTGGAAAAGCGAGAACGGCGGGGCGAGCTGGGAACCTGTGTTCGACAAGCAGGACGTGCAGGCGATTGGGGCCGTCGCTATCGACCCCACGAATAAAAACGTCGTGTGGGTCGGTACGGGCGAGGCCAATCCCCGCAATGACGTCATGTACGGCGACGGCATCTACAAGTCGACCGACGGGGGTAAGACGTGGCGCACTATGGGTCTGCGCGACCTGCGCTACATTTCGCGCATCGCCATCAACCCGCAAAACTCCAATGTCGTCGTCGTGGCGGGATTCGGCGACTTCTTTGCCGACACTCCCAACGGCGGCATCTGGCGCACCGATGACGGCGGCCGGACCTGGCGGCACACGCTGTACGTCGGACCCCAGACCGGCGGCTCCGATCTGGCCGAAGACCCGCAGCATCCCAACATTCTCTTTGCCGGGTTGTGGCAGTTTCGCCGGGTACCGTGGACGTTCACGAGCGGCGGTCCGGATGACGGCTTGTACCGTTCAACCGACGGCGGCAAGACGTGGCGCAAGCTCATAGGGCACGGACTGCCCGGCGGCCTCATGGGACGCATCGGCCTGGCGATTGCGCCCAGCGATCCGCGCCGTGTGTACGCGCTGATTCAATCCAAGGAGGGCCTCCTGTGGCGTTCGGATGACGGCGGCACGACGTGGCGCATGATGAGCGACGATACGATCGTCGATCAGCGCCCCTTCTATTTCAGCCACATCGCCGTTGACCCATCGGATCCCAATCACGTGTGGGCGGTTTCAGAATTGCTCTCGCAGAGCAAAGACGGCGGGAAGACCTTCAAGGCGGTTGCCGAAGACTCGGTCCACGTCGACTACCATGCAATTTGGATCGCCCCCAACGATCCCAAGCGCATCATCGTCGGCGAAGATGGCGGTTACGCCCTCACGCTCGATGGCGGCGACACCTGGTCCTTCTCACGCAACCTCGCCATTGGGGAGGTGTACCACGTCGGTTACGACGACCGTAATCCGTACCACGTCTGCGCACCATTGCAGGATAACAACGCCTATTGCGGACCCTCCAATAGCCTGGATCCGAACGGCATCCTCAACTCCATGTGGGATCGGGTCATCGGAGGCGACGGCATGTGGGCTGTCCCCGATCCCAGCGACTGGCAGCGCGTGTGGACCGACCTCCAGACTGGTAACATCGCAATATGGGACGAGCGCACGCAGTCCAATCGGTTCATCAACCCGTACTTCCAGTCGGGCGCGGCGGATTTTGCCCTCTATGCACAACCCTACCGTTTTAACTGGGATAGTCCGATCGCGTTCGCTCCGTGGGATCCGCACACGGTCTGGCTGGGGGGCAACGTCGTCTTCCAGACACAAGACGACGGAGAACATTGGACGCCCATCAGCGGGGACCTGACGCGGAACATCAAATCCCACCAGCAGCCCTCAGGTGGTCCCATTACACTCGATGTCTCTAGCGCCGAGTACTCCGACACAATCCTCGATATCGAGGGTTCGCCCCAGGCCAAGGGCGAGATCTGGGTCGGCACCGACGACGGGCTGGTGCAGCTGACCCGCGATGGCGGCGCCCACTGGGCGAACGTCACGCCCCCCGGCGCACCGGAGTTTGCGCGGGTCGAAACCGTGGCGCCGTCGCCGTTTGCGGACGGAACCGCGTACGCCGCCTTCGACAACCACCGGGCCGGGGATCACCGGCCGTACCTCTACGTGACGACGGACTTTGGCAAGACCTGGCGTGAGATCATCGGCGGCTTGCCCGGCGATGACTACGTCCGGACCGTGCGCCCCGACATCCGCAACCCCAACGTCGTCTATGCCGGCACCGAACACGGTGTGTGGATTTCGTACGACTCCGGCGGATCGTGGCAGAGCCTGCAATTGAACCTGCCGCATACGTCGGTCCGCGATATCCACATCCAGCCGACGTTCAACGATATCCTGATCGCAACGCACGGCCGAGCCTTGTGGATTCTGGACGATGCAACCAGCATGCAAAACATCCCCAAGGCGCGGGCCGATGGCGTCGAACTTTTCCCCATCCGGACGGCGTACGAATACCACGAGCATAGCAATCTCGAAGAGCTCTATACCGACTACGCCGCACCCAATCCGCCGAACGGCGCGATCGTGACGTTCTACCAAGCCGCCCCGCAGAAGAGCGCGCCGCAGGTGCAGATCCTGGACGCGGCCGGCCGGGTGGTGCGCACGATTGCCGGGACGCACAAAGTGAACGGCCGCGAGATACCCTACGTGACGAACGATCAAGGCCTCAATCGAGTCGTGTGGGACTTCCGGGAAGATGGACCCGTGCGGTGGATGGGTGCGGCGCGCGAGGAATACCAAGGCCCCCGCGAAGGCGCTCTCCTGCCGCCGGGTACCTACAGCGCGCGCCTCACGCTCAACGGACGGCTCTTCACCCAGACGTTCGAGGTCAAACCCGACCCGCGCTTTACCTTGACGCAGGCCGACTACGAAGCCATCTACGAGTTCCAACACAAGTACTTCGGGGAATTCTCCAACGTTGACAGCGCGCTCAACGCGCTGGATGCCTTGAAGAAGGACCTGGACGCGGCGGCGGCCGCCGTGCGGCGACGCGGCACGGGTGCGGCCATGCAGGCGTCACAGAAACTGCAGGCGGTAGCGGCTGCGCGGGACTCGGTCTTCAACAGGTTGACCGCTAATTTCCGCAATGACGAGGATTCGATCATGCGGCCCGGTCAGCTGCGTGAAGATCTCGAAGGCTTGACCTTCGTGTCGGGTTCCCCACCGACGCCCGCCTTGCTGCAGTACGCGGCGACCGTGGACCAGCGGTACCGTGACATCCTGGGCCAGTACGATGCGCTGGCAGGGCAGGTGCAAGCTCTCAATGCGGCGCTGAGCGCGGCAGGGGTCAAGCCCGTGGCGATTCCGTCCGCGATCAATCCCTAGACCGCTGCGGGCGCTCCGATGCACGGGGCGCCCGCACGTGTTGTCACGGCTAGATCGCCAGGCTATGGACAGTCCGTATCGGTCGGCTTTTAGCCGACCGATGGAACCACCCGCCTTGTCGCACGCCCAAGGCGTCACGTTCTCTCGGTCGCGCAAGCGCGACCGCTACACACGGTTGCGCGAGCGAGACCGCTCAGACCGTCGTCAGTGGTGCAGCACCGAGGCATACCAGGCCTCGAGATCGCGCCGGAACTCCGCCAGGGCCGGCGTGTGGAGGTACACCATGTGGCCGGACTGGTAGAATCCATACGTGATGTGCTTCTGCAACGCGGACGATAGGTTGAGGTGGTTGAGCGTATAGACAGTTGCAAAGTAGGGCGTCGCGAAGTCGAAGTATCCGTTGGCCGAGAAGACGCGCAGGTGCGGGTTTTCGGTCATCGCCGTCGCGAGGTCGGGTGCCACGTTGGTGGGCTCGATCCCGTTGTGTTTGAAATCCCACGGTCGCGTCGCATGATAATTGACCGGCAGGTAGGGGATATCTGGCTCGTAGTGCAGATCCTGGCGGACGTACTGATTGAAGGTCGCCGTGAAGGCACCCGACGTCGCAACGTCCGCCGGGTCCCATTCCGGTTCGTTGCCCACGATGTCCAGGCTGTAGGTGGCAAAGCGGGCATCCAGCCGCCCCACAATCTGCCCGCTGCCGCGCAGCAGCTCGGTCTCGAAGCGCAGGTAGGGAATCCGCAGGTTCGAGTCGCTGATGTACCGCTCGGACAAACCTGTGTACTCATGCAGCTTGCGGACAACGTCCGCCCGCTCGGCGGCGCCTAGTTGAGCACCCTTGGCGAGCGCGTCGAGGTACTCGCCCATGGCGAAATCCTCGACCTGGTGCAAAAATGCCGGCAGACTGGACGCGCTGACTTTGTGGTGGTACCAGGCAACCGCCGCCTCCGTCGGCAGGTACAGGACGTAGCCCCAGTCGCCGCCGCCGATGGAAACTGGATCAAAGTTGATTTCCCAGTCCAAGTTGAAGTTCAGGATGGTGGATAAGAGCACGACGCCGTTGAGGTCGATACCCTTGTCCTCCAGGTAACTGGCCAGAGCCGCCGAGCGGGTGGTCCCGTAGCTCTCGCCAAACAGGAACTTCGGCGAGTTCCAACGATTGAAGTTCGTAATGTAGGACTGGATGAATTGCCCAAAGGCCGCGACATCCTGATCGACCCCAAAGAAGTCTTTTGGCGTCCCAACGCCGATAATACGGCTAAAGCCGGTCGCCGGTGCATCGACGAAGACCTCGTCCGTGGCGTCCAGCAGCGAGAAGGAATTATCTTCATAGCGGTAGGGGGCGGGGGGTGTCACCTGGGCATCGCTCGTCACGACGCGCACCGGTCCGAAGGAACCCATGCGCAACCAGATGGTTGAACTGCCCGGGCCGCCGTTGTAGAAAAACGTCACCGGGCGGGTGTTGGGATCGGCACCGTCCAGCGTATACGCGGTATAGAACATGCGGCAGGTGGGTTGACCTTTGTCATTGCGCAAAACAATCGTGCCGGCGCGCGCCGTGTAGGCTAGGGTCTTGCCGTCCACGACCAAGGTATGATGCGTCACCGCATCCGGAATCGCTCCTGGTGCATGTTCGGGCGCCGCTTTGGCCGACGCGGCCGGCGAAGGTGAAGGGTCGGTTTCCCCGGCGACACCGGGGCGTGCGGGAGCCACCAAAAAGATAAAAACGATGAAGAAGAGATAGGCAATGACTTTCACCGGCACCTCCATCGAACGTGACAGGCATAGGCGGCGAGGGCTGAGGACAGAGTTCGCACGTCCCGCCGCGATGCCTTGTCGCACGACGCCGACGGACACAAGCGGTACGCGGCTTTGCGCGCTGACCGGTCCCCATTGTCCGTGCTCCAACCAGGGACACGGCGTCACCGGGTGCAAAGCAGGAGACATGAGATGGACGATCCGGCAGGGCGCACGCCGGATGTGGTGTGCCGCCTTGTGCCTCGGCATCGTGGCACTGAGTGCCTGTGCACACCGCACTACGCCGCCGGGAGGCGGAGGCATGCCGGGTGCTTTCGCCTTACCCGTCGCGGCCGCACCGATTGTCCGCGGCGACATCGCCCAGACTTTTGACGTGACGAGCACCGTGACGCCGCTCCAGCAGGCATCGCTGTCGTCGGTCATCTCCGGCAACGTCATTGACGTTGCCGCCCAAATTGGACAGCGCGTTCACAAGGGCGAGTTGTTGGTGAAAATTGACGACAGCACGCTGCGCGCGGCAGCCACCCAGGCCGCCGCGCATCTGGCCCAATTGCTTGCCACCTACGGGGGCGGCGTCCGTTCGGCACAGGCCAACCTCGCCTCCGCCAAGGTGGCCTACGAGACCGCAGAGCGTACCTACCAGCGCGATCTGCAGCTCTTCTTCCAAGGCTTCGTTGCAAAGGCAGACCTGGACCAGGCGCGCAGCCAAGCGGCGGCGGCGCAGGCCCAATACCAGGCCGCGCAGATAGCGGCGGAAAACGCAAGCCTCAACCCGGGCAGTCATAGCGCGGCGCTGGCCGATATTGCCAACGCACGTGCGGCACTGCAGCAAATCCAAGCGCAGATCGCCCAAACCAATGTCGCCGCTCCCTTCGACGGCGTCGTGACGGCCCGCAACGTCGATCCCGGCACGCTGGCTTCGCCGGGCACGGTCCTCATGCAAGTCGCACAGCTGGATCCGGTGTTCGTGGATGCGGGCATTTCCGGCGACGATCTGCCGTTCGTCCATGTCGGCACGCCGGCAACCGTCACGGTCGCCGCCATCGCGGGACGAGCCTGGCATGCCGCCGTCGCCTACTTGAATTTAGCGGCTGCGCCGGGCAGCTTGACATACCAGGCCCGGGTGCAGGTTCCCAATTCCGATCTGGCGTTGCGCGGAGGGATGGTGGCGACCGTCTCCTTCGTCCGGTCACACAAGACAGGCGTTCTCCTGGCGCCCCGCGCCGCGCTTGTGCAAACCCAAACCGGCTACTCCTTGTACGTCGTCGCCGGCGGAAAAGCACAGGCGGTGCCGGTGGACGTCGGGATTACGAACGACCGCGTTGCCGAAGTGTCGGGCCCCGGTCTACGTGCCGGGCAGCTGGCGATTCTCAATCCGGCCGTCACGCTGCAGCCGGGCATGCCGGTCCAGATTATACCGGCGGGCAAGCCGGGCACAAAGACGCCGACCAAGGCCGCCTCCACCCGCAGCGCAGGCTAGGCCCCAGGAGCGGACACCCGGCAGAGCATGTTCACCAAGTTCTTCATCACCCGCCCGATCTTCGCGTCCGTTCTCTCGGCGCTCATCTTGCTGGCCGGGGCTATCTCGCTGCCCTCGTTGCCGGTCGCTCACTATCCCAACATTTCCCCGCCCCAAATCTCGGTGACGTCGGAGTACATCGGAGCCAACGCCGAAGCCGTTGAGGCGTCCGTCACCAATCCCCTCGAGCAAGCCATCAATGGCGCGGAGGGTTTGCGTTACATCTCTTCGACCAGCAGCGATGATGGCTCGAGCACCATTGTCGCGACGTTCAATTTAGGTCGCGACCCGGACCGCGCGCTGTCGGACGTCCAAAACCGCGTGAGCACCGTCGCCGGCGTCCTCCCCGCCCAGGTCAACCAGACCGGCATCTCGGTCACCAAAAACTCCTCGACGTTCATCATGGCGCTGGCTCTGACGTCGGACAATCCGAAGTACGACAGCATCTTCCTCAGCAATTATGCCGACCGGTACATCACCGGCGCCCTGAAGCGCGTCAAGGGAGTCGCCAACGTCATCATCTTCGGTGAACGTAAGTATGCGATGCGCCTGTGGCTGGACCCCACGAAGTTGCAGGCGTACGGTCTGACGGCGGGCGACGTCACGTCGGCGTTGGCGGCGCAGAACGTCCAGGTGGCGGCGGGGGCCATCGGCCAGCCGCCCGCGCCGCCGGGGCAAGCCTACGAGTACCGGGTACGCGTGGCGGGTCAGCTCCAAACACCGGCTGAGTTCGCCAACATCATCGTCAAGTCGGGCAACGGGTACCTGGTGCACGTGGGCGACGTCGGGCGGGTGGATTTGGGCGCTGAGAACTACGCCACCAACCTGAACTTCGATGGCAAGACGGCGGTCGGCTTGGGCGTTCTGCAGCTGCAGGACGCCAACTCGCTCAGCGTCTCGCAGGGCGTGCAAAACGTCATGGCAGGTTTGGCCGCGCAATTTCCGCCGGGCGTCCACTACCAGGTCGCCTTCGATTCGACGGTCTTCGTGCACCAGTCGATCAACGAAGTTCTCAAGACGCTCCTCGTCGCGATCAGCCTGGTCATCTTGACGATCTTCTTCTTCTTGCAGGACTGGCGGACGACGCTCATCCCGGCCATTACGATCCCGGTGTCGCTGCTGGGGACGTTTGCCTTGCTCAAGGCGTTCGGTTTTTCGATCAATGTCCTGACACTGTTCGGTCTGACGCTGGCCACGGCGCTGGTAGTGGACGATGCGATTGTCGTCATCGAGAACATCGTGCGCTACGTCCAGGAACACAAGACGAACCCGGTGGAGGCTGCACCCCTGGCCATGCAGGAAATCGCCAGCGCCGTCATCGCCACCTCGCTCGTCCTGCTGGCGGTGTTTGTCCCGGTGGCGTTCTTCCCCGGAGAGACGGGGCAGCTCTACAAGCAGTTCGCACTGACCATTGCCTCGACCATTTCGATCTCCGCCTTCACGGCCCTCACTCTGGCCCCGGCCCTGGCGGCCATTCTGCTCAAAGGCGGGGAGGGCCGGCACAGCTGGTTCATGCGTCAGGTGGGCGCCTTTATCCAACGCCTGCGCGCCGGGTATGGGCGCTTGTTGCCCACGGTTCTCGCCCGCTGGCCGATCGTCGTCGCCGCGTTCGCGGTCTTGCTGGTCGTGACCGTCTCCATGCTGCGCATCGTACCCACGGCCTTCGTGCCCGACGAGGACCAGGGTTACTTCATTATCATCGAGCAAGGCCCACCCGGCGTATCGCTGCAGTATACCGATGCAATCATGGCGCGGGCTCTGAAGGTGTTGCGCACGGAGCCCGACGTCACCGATGCCTTCATCGTCTCGGGCTTCAGCTTCACCGGCGTCGGGTCGAACAACGGCATCATGTTCTGCCACCTGAAGCCGTGGTCGGACAGACGGTCGGCGGCAGATTCGGCGCAGGCCGTCGAGAACCGCCTCAACAGCAAATTTGCGGGCATCACGGGCGCCGTCATCTACGCCTTCAACCCGCCCGCTTTCACCGTCGGCAACATCAGCGGCTTCGATTTTGAACTCGAGGACCGGGCCAATCTGGGACTCGGTGCCTTGGCCCAAACCGCCAATCTCATGACCTATAAGGCGAACACCAACCCCGCCTTGACGTCGGTCTTCACCACCTTCCGCGTCGACAGTCCGCAAATCCAGCTCGACATCGATCGCAACGCGGTCGAAGCTGCCCACGTCAACCTCAGCGACGTCTTCAACACGCTCCAGATCTTGCTTGGCTCGGACTACGTCAATAACTTTACCTACCAGAACAATTCATACCGGGTCTTCGTCCAGGCCGACGCTCCTTTCCGTTCGCACATCGATGACTTGCGTCTGTACTACGTGCGCGCCGCCAACGGAACGCTGATTCCCCTGTCGGCGCTCATGAGAATTCGCCACGTCTTGGGCCCGCCGCAGATTACCCACTATAACCTCTTCCGCTCCGTCGAGTTTAGCGGCAACCCGCGTCCCGGCTATTCCTCGGGTCAGGCCATCGCCGCCATGCAGGACGTCGCCAAGCAGACCCTGCCCGCCGGCATGGGCTACGAGTGGACGGGTGTGTCGCTCGATCAGATCGAGGCGGGGAGCGTCACGATCGTCATCTTTGGGCTGGCCGTCGTTTTCGTATTCTTGGTCTTGGCCGCACAGTACGAGAGCGTCGTCGATCCCCTCATCATCATCTTGGCCGTTCCCCTGGCCATTCTCGGCGCTCTCACCGCAGTCTGGCTGCGCGGGATGCAGAACGACATCTACACGCAAATCGGCCTGGTCATGCTCGTCGGCCTGGCCAGTAAGAATGCCATTCTGATCGTGCAGTTTGGGAATCTGCTGCGCAAGCAGGGGGTCCCGGTGGCCGAAGCTGCGGTGCTCGCTGCTCGCACGCGGTTGCGTCCCATTCTCATGACCTCGTTCGCGTTCATCTTCGGCATCATGCCCTTGGTATTCGCGACCGGCGCAGGCGAGGCCGGACGTCGCTCCATCGGGACGGCCGTCGTCGGCGGCATGCTCGTCTCGACTCTGTTGAATCTGTTTGTTACTCCCGTCCTGTACGTCCTCATTGCGGGGGCGGAGGAGCGCCTGCGCGCCCGGCGAGCTGGCGCGGGTGCGGCGGAGCGATACGAGGCAGCCTCCAAGTAGACGACGCGTAGCGGCCGCGCTTGCGAAGCCCGGGAAAACGTCGCATGCGTAGCGGCCGCGCTTGCGCGGCCGAGAGAGCATCACATCTTGGACGACGTGTTGCGCTGCCGGGTTCTACGCGAGACCGGCACGGCAAACCATAAACCGACGACCAGGATAAAAACCAGAACGTACAGCCAGGCAAAGAAGGCCAGCGGCAGGTTCCAGTACAGCACGCGTTCGCCGAACGCTTGCAATGCCGGCGTCGCATGGGGCACGGTGGCTGCAATGGCCTCCAGACGCTCCTCCCAGACGGTAAGGAAGCACGCCCGGCCCGCAACCTTCTGGAGCGCAACCACGGCCATGCCTGCGACATGCATTCCGCGTAACCACGGAATGCGCACGAAGCCCCAATTCAGGCGAGCACCCAAGGGAATAAGGATGAGGCCCGCGACGATGAACCCCGCGATCAAAAGATGCACCGCCAAGATGGCTTGGGCTGCCACCAGCGCTGTTTGCGGGTTCACAAGGGCCATGACCGCCGGGTCTCCCTCTTTCCTGTCGTTCGTCCCTGATGGGGAACCGTCGCGACGGCGCGCGCGAATCGGCTGCACCGCTCCGGGCCGGGATTGCGCGACGAGCGCAACATCCCGCCCGGGAGTGACACGACGCCGTCCCCGTCAGACCGGGACCGGCGGCTCCTCGGGTCGCGGCGCCGCAGGCGGCGGTGGTACCTCGATGTCCGGCTCGACCTCCCATTCGTCAGGTGCCAACCGCATGTACACAACCGGGATGAGCACCAGGGTGAGGAGCAGCGAGCTGCTCAGGCCGCCGATGACGACGATGCCCAACGCTTGGCGGACCTGGGCGCCGTTCACTAAGCCCAGCGCCAGCGGTGTCATGCCCGCAATCATTGCGCACGTCGTCATGATGATCGGCCGGAATCGAATGCGGGCGCTCTGACGGATGGCGTCGTACTTACCGTACCCGCGGGCTCGCAGCGTGTTGGCATAATCGACCAAGAGGATGCCGTTTTTGGACACGAGACCCACCAGCATCACGACCCCAATGAGCGAGAAGAGGTTCAGCGTCTGCCGCGTGATTGCCAGCAAGGTGAGAGCGCCGACCGAGGCCACCGGCACCGAGAACATAATGATGAAGGGCATCGTGTACCCGTTGTACAGGGCGACCATAAGCAGGTACACCATGACCATGGAAAGGGCGAGTGCCGCCCCCATGCCGGTCACGGTATCTTTCAGGTTCTGCTGATTGCCGTTGGGATTGGCGTGGACGTCCACCCACGGCGGGAGGTGAGCGGCCCGCAAATTCTTGAGGAAGGCATTCTGCACAATGGAGAGCGGCACACCGGGTGCGGTGTTGGCCGTCACGTGAATGACGGTTTGCCGGTTGACGCGGGTAATGATGGGCGGCGCCGGGGCGTAGGTGAGGTTGGCGACCTGTCCGATCGACACCAGCGACCCGTTGGCCGCCCGGACGCGGATGTTGCGGATGTCGTCCAGACTTGTCTGCGCCGACACCGGAAAGATGACGAAGACATCTTTGAGGCCGTTGACGCCTTCAAATTGCGTGGCGATGACCCCGCCCAGCGCAGCCCGGATCGCGGTGGATGCCGCGCCGATGCTCACCCCGAGCGCCTGTGCGGCGCCCCGATTGAACTCGACGTCCACCTGCGGCGCAAGTGTCAGAGCCGAACTCGTGACGTTGGTCGCACCCTTGGTGTTGCGCAGAATCTCCGCCACCTGTTGGGCGTAGACTGTCGGATCTCCCCGCACGTTGGTCACCAAATAGTCGATCGGCTGGGCGTTGC
Organism: bacterium; assembly: GCA_902812405.1. Taxonomy (GTDB): domain Bacteria; phylum Vulcanimicrobiota; class Vulcanimicrobiia; order Eremiobacterales; family Eremiobacteraceae; genus CADDZI01. The sequence goes on from CADDZI010000023.1 coordinate 18,963, forward strand.
CGCCGCCGGTACTCGTAGCCGGAATGACGGCCACATCGGCGCCGGGCGCCTGGCTGCGCAGCTTCTTCTTGAGATAGTCCACCCAGTAGTCGGTGGAGTGCTTGCGGTCGTCTTTGAGGAAGAGGTGAATCTGGCCGACGTTGCCTTCGGTCAAGAAACCGCCAAAGGGCGACGCATAGGCCCCCGACACCGCGATGTCGGTTTGCAAGTCCGGGATTCCGGCCACGATGCGATCCATCCGCCGGATCGTCGCATCCAGCTTGGCGAGCGGTGTGCCCGTCGGATAGGTCACCTGGACGAAGATCTCGCCACGGTCCACGGTGGGAATAAACGTAAATCCGACCGCCCCCAGCGGCAGCAGCGCCAGCGAGGCCACAAAGAGGCCGCCGGCGATGCCCGCCACCAAACCCGGGCGCGCCATCGCCTTGGGGAGCAGATCTTCGGCATACCACATGCGGACCCGCTCGAAGCCGCGGCTGAACGACTGGATGATACCCCACGGCCGCCAGCGGCTCTTGAGTGCCCAGCGTCCGGCCAGCGTTGGGGTCACGGTGAACGACGTCCACAGCGAGGTCAACGTGGCTGCCACGACGACCAGCGCGAACTCGCTCATGAACCTCCCCACGACCCCGGGTAAAAAGGCCATCGGCAGGAAGACGACGACGTCGACGAGGGTGATGACGATCGCGGCAAAACCGATTTCGGATCGCCCGGTAATGGCCGCCACGAGCGGCGGTTCACCCTCCCGGTGATGGCGCTCGATGTTCTCCAAGACGACGATCGAATCGTCTACCAGAATCCCGACGATAAGGGTCATGCCCAGCAGCGAGACCGTGTCGATCGTGAAGTTTGCCAGCTTCATCACGATGAGCGTGATGAGCAGCGAAAACGGGATGGCGATCAACACGACGATGGCGCTGCGCCACGATCCCAAGAAGAACATCATGGCCAGCGCGGTGAGAATGATGCCCTCTTCGAGCGTGCGCAGGACACCTTCGATCTGCAGCCGGGTGAAGTTGGCTTGCACGTTGACGACGGTGAAGGTGATGCCGGGAAACTCGGCTTCCAGCCGCGGGATCGCTTTGAGGACGTTCTCGGAGGTCGTGACCTCGTTGGCTTGGGTCTGCTTTTGCACCGAGAGGCTCAAACGCGGCACACCGGCCTGGTAGGCGAAGACGCGCCGCGGTTCGTAGGAATCGGTGATCCTGGCAAAGTCGCCGATGCGCGGCACGTTGGAGGGTGACGTCCACGGGTTGAGCGACCCGGCCGGCTGCCACGAGGGCGGCCCGCTTGCCTGAAGTCCGTTACCCGCCAGGATGATGGGCAGGTTGGCGACGGTCTGCGGGTTCTGTACGTCACCCCGGATGTCAACCAGGGTCTCGCGGTTGGGCTGGTAGACGATGCCGCCCGGCAGACGGCTGTTGTTCGTCTGGATCGTTGTCACGATGTCGTTGATCGTGAAACCGCTGCCCTGCAGCGCAACCGGATTGACGGTGACGAGGAGTGCCGGGGTTACCGTGCCGTTGGCATCCACGTTGCCGACGCCGTCCACCTGTTCCAGCGCGGGAACAACCTGGTTTGTGACAACATCCGATAACCCGGCCAGCGAATAGGAGCGCGACGAGACGGCAAGCGTGACGACGGTCGGCTCGCCCGGGTCGAGGGTGGAGATTTCCGGCGATCGTAAGTCCGAGGGCAGCTGCGACTGAGCGGCCTGCACCCGCCGGATGACCTGCACTTCCGCCTCGGTCTGGTCGGCATCCAAGTTGAACACCGCGGAAATCGTTGCGGCACCTTGGCGGATCGTCGAATTGATGACGTTAAGATCGGGGGCGCCTGCGATCTGATCCTCGATGGGACGCACGATGTTGTCGCGCATTTCGGTCGGTGAGGCGCCGGTGTACGTGACGAAAACCGAGACCGTCGGCAAGTCGATGTTGGGGAACTGCTGCTGGGTCAGATTGGCGTAGGCGATGAGTCCGCCCACCGTCACGAACGCAATCATGACGAAGACGAGCGCCGGACGCTGGACAAAGACGCGCGTCAGCCACATGGTCTAGCGCACCGCGACCTTTTGTCCATCCACGAGGCTCGTCTGCCCGTTGGTGACCACCCGCGTCCCGGCCGACAGTCCTGTCACGACTGCATACGTTGGGTCTTCAGCCACCTCGGTGACGTCCGCAACGTGGGCCACGCCGTCGTGGACGGTCATGACGGTCTGGTGGGTGTCGTCGAGAAAGGCGGTCCGCGGCACGGCAATGCCGCGGACGGGTGGGGCCTCCACGTTGGCGGTCACGGTCATCCCGGGTCGCAAGGCGCCGTCCGGGTTGGGGATCTGAACTTTGACGATGAAACCGCTGCTGGCGGGGCTCGTGGGAGGCAAGACCGCCACGACCCGGCCGCGGAATGTTCGCGCCGGAAGGGCGGGCGCCGTCAAGGTTGCGCCGGCCCCGCCCGCAATCCCCGCAATCTGAGAGCCGTAGGCATTCAGGACGGCGTCGACGTCGTCAATCTCTTGCAGCGTGAAGATCTGACGGGTGCCGGGATACTCGCCCGGGTTGAGGTTGCGGTTGACGACAATCCCATTAACCGGTGAGAGGATGACCGCTCGTGCAATCTGGGCTTGAATCTGCTCCAGGGCGGCGCGCGCCTGCTCGACGTTGGCCTTCTGCAGACCCTCGTTCTGGGTGCCGTTGGCCTGCTCGTTCTCAATCGCCTGGGCGAGTGTGGCCTGGGCCGCAGCAACCGCCTTCTCATCGACCGCAACCTGGGTACGCTGGGTGTCCACGGTCTGTTGGTCAATGAAGCCTTGGCGTAGCAGTTGTTCGTCGCGTGAGAGCGTGACCCGGGCCAGACGCAGGTTGGATTCGGCCTGGGCCAGGCCCGCCCGCGCGTAGCGCACTTGGTCGCCTCCCTGGTTGATGGCCAACGTCGCCTGATACTCGGTTTGCTGCAGGTGAGCGGCAGCTTGCGCGGCCGCCGAGGTCAGATCGGCCGTATCCAGACGAGCCAGAACCTGCCCGCGGTGGACGACGTCGCCTTCGTTGACGTACACGGCATCGGTTGGTTCCTGCAGGCTGGTCGTTAGGGCAACGTTTTCGAGCGGCGCAATGAGACCGGAGAGAACGACCAGCGGGTGGATCGTTCTCTCAGCGGCTTGCGTGACGCTGACGCTCGGCGGCGGCGGCGGCGGCTTAGGTGTCTGCCGGGCACAGGAGGCCGTCGCAACAAGGCATACCGCGACAAGACACCGTGTCCAAAGCCCTGTTCTCTTCATGACCGGGATGCTTCAGTGTACCACAAAAATCTGAGAAGAGCTTGAGACCCGGCAGCGGCGCGTTCCTCCCGCAACAGCGACTTTTTAGCGCCGCAGCGTGGGGGGCGTTTGCACCTCGTTGCCCGATCCGCCCGATGCAGGCAGCCGGTCCGGACCTGCGGGTCCTCCCGGCCCGCGTTCCATGTATAGCCCAAATGCCGGAGTAAAGTTGAGCGCGGGCAGCCGAGCAGCACCATATCCCGCGGCTGTTATCTCGTCTTCCGTTCCGGCACTGACGCGGGCGCAATTGACAAGTGCTGGAATACCGGCCAGCGGCTGCGGCTGCAGTTCCAGCCACCAGCCCTTCGGCGCCGTGTGGATCGTCACGGTCCATCCGGCCGGGGGCGGTGGGGATGCCACCCCTGCGGTCTTTGCCGCCACGTACTGCCAGAGCGAGGTAAGCAGCTGCTCGGCCACCGGTTTCAGATCGCTCGTGCAGCGGTCGGATGACACAAGCGCCAGCGGATGCGCGGGCGGCGTTGCCGGCAGGCGGTAGACGCGGAATTGCTCCTGTCCGGCAGCCGGTGGCTGACGAACGATGTACAGTCCGACCGACGGCATGTAGGCCAGCGGATTCCGGAAGAACGATGACCCGGCAGCCACGTACAGATGTGCGGCTTGCGCTTGCTCCCGCGTTCCCAGGTGGATCTGCGCGCACGAGAGGACGCTGCGCAGCGCGTCCAGCGTCTGCGGCATGAACGTCACCGCATACGAACCACCCAGGGGATGGTAGGCGACCGTAAAACCGGGAACGTCAGGCACGCCCTCGGGCGGCGATGACGGGTATCCGGATGGCGTCTTTGCGGCTTCGAGGGCTGCAACGTACGCCTTCATGGCGCCCACGATCGTGACGGCGGCTTGCGCAGCGGTACTCGTACAGCTCGGCCGCGCGGTATCCAAAGCAAACGGAGACGCCGGTGGCGTCTGGGGAAAGCCTTGGGTGAACGCTCCGAAGAAGACGTCGCGCCCGCCGCGTGGGCCTCCGGGCGCCTGGGGCCCACCTTGAGCGACGGTCTTCGGACCGGATTGCCACTGGGCGGCCTGCGCGGCCGTCTGACCGTAGCCAATCTTCACCGCGTAGGTCACATTGATTTGCCGCGGCGCCAAGGGCCTGGCAATGACGCTGAGCGGCCCAGCCCCAACCGTCGGCGGCCCGACCGCATACGCCGAGGAGGAGAACGCGTCACCAAACTTGTTGAACACGTTGCTCTCGGAGATCGTCAATCTGCCGTGGGTGAAGTCGTATGCCAAACCCGCATCCGCGACGACGTAGCCGGGAAGATAATTGCGATTGTCAGGCGACGTATAGCGGGCATCCGCCAAAAGCTCGAGCGGCGAGCTGAAAGCGCGATAGTCGAACGTGATACCGGCCTGGTGCAGTGGAACTCCCGGCATTTGGGACCCTGCAATGATGTCGGAGTAGATGTTGGTCAGGCGCGGATCGCCGGTCAGCGGCTTGACAACCTGCGTCACGAAGAATGGCTCGGCCGCCAGTGCACGCCCGAGGTTGACATCGCCGACCAGCTGCATGCCTTCGTACACCATCCTCACGCCGCTGACCGGCAGGTTGAGGTACAGGTTGGCAGGCAAAAAGACCGTGCCGGCGGGCTCATCACAACCGCCGGGCGAGGCGAATATCTGACCGACCTCCTGGAAGTAGCCCGGGGGGAAATACCCGGGTGGCAGCGCCGAGGCGTTGACGAGCGCATTGAGAAGCGTATCGTGCTGCACTTGACGGTACAGCGATACGGAGAGAATACCTGCGGCCGGCCATGCGTGACGGTAGGTTGTGCGGATGTCGAAAGCAGTCTGGGCTCCCGGTTCGTCACCCGGCCCCGAGCCGTATGCCGTGCCACTGCGGCAGTTGAATTGCAGCCCGGCGGGATCGGTGAGGACGCCGAATCGCGGCGGCCCCGCACCGTTGTTGCCGATGTCGATGCTGCCGACGAAGGCATCCCGCGACGTGGGGCTCCAGCTTGCATTGACGCCCGCGAGCAGCGAGGCGCCGACGTGATGAGCGCGGGAGACGCCGATACTGTCCCCCAGCGTCAGGCGGTCGTTGCTGCGGATCGTATCGAGCACCGAGAACGAGGAGTATGAACTCGTCCCCTGCGCGGACCCGAAAATCGCCGCTTCAGGTCCGAGGCCGGTGGACTGCTGCTTGGCGGACGACGTGACGGCCTGGAACGAGATCGTGTGGCGCTCGCGGCTGGGCAGCTCCACGCTGAGCAAGGCGCCTCGCGTCGACCCTGTGAGCTCTTGGCCGAACGGCGAGGGAACGCCATCCACGTGGCGATTGAGCAAATCCTGGTCGGTCCGTGATTGGGTACCGAAGAAGGACAGCTGGAGCGACGTGGCTCCGACAAATGCGGCATCGCTGAGGGTGGCCAGCGCGAAGTGACGGCTGTTATAGTTTCCCGGGCCGTATCCGCAGGGTAAAGGTCCCGTGTCGACGGTGCACAGCGCATCGTTGTAGCCATTCGACGAGATGAACGTGCCGCTGATGGATTGCGTCCCGGCGATGTTGACCCGCAGCTTGAGCAGGTCACCCTCGGTTTGGTTGGCGCCGGCGTGCACGTAGTCGAACCCGCTCGTGTCCGCGAATTTTTGACCGGCCAGAAGGTTGTCGCTGCCGCGGATGGCATGCACGTAGGCGAGACCTAGGTTGCCGGCGCTGCCTTGGACCGAGAGGTTGGTCACGGCGCCTCCCTGGCTGCCGAACGTCTGCGAAAGACCGGTCACCCACACACGGGTCGGCTCCAGGGTCCGGTAGTTGACCGACCCTCCCAGTGCACCCGCCATCGGGTTGAAACTGACCGACGCCCCACTGAAGAGATCTGAACTGACGAATCGGAGATCCCCCGCGGTTCCCGGGGCGTTGAAGGGAATGCCGTCCAGCAAGACCTGCGTCTGCGACGGATCGTGGCCCTCCAGAGAGATCGTCTCGGGGGCATCATTGGCGCTTGAGTCGGTGTCAACGGAGACGCCGGCAACTTTGTTGAGGGCATCGTTGAGCGAGGACGATAACGTGCGGATCGGGCTGTCTTGCGAGATGCTGGTTGTCGAGATGTTGACGTTGGACGTCACGACAATCGTGCCCAAGCTCCTCGGGCCGCTCTCTTGGGCCAGCGACACGCGGACCGTGACCGCCTGGTCAGAGGAGACTTCGAACTCCTGCGTCGTGACCGTCTGATATCCGCCCTTGAGGACCCGCGCTGTATACAGCCCGGCCGGAACGTCCTGGAAAACCACTCGTCCGGACGTCGTCGTCAATTCGCTGGCCATGACCGGGCCTTCGAGCAGGACCCGGGCCAGCGCGAGGGGCGCCTTCGACGAGGCATCCGAGACCACAATGGTAATGTGACCCTCATCGGTCTGCGCGTCCGCATGGCCAGACGACAGGGCAATGGCAAGCGCCGCAACAGCCGCGGACAACCCCGGACCGCCGGCGGCACGCCGCAGCATCTGCCCAAGGAAGCGTCCAAGACGCATACCTGCCCTCATGTCTGGTCTAGTATAGCCCGCCGTTCTTTGATAGAGTTTAAAAGGCTTTGCCGTTGGCGTTTTTGAGGTTACGTTAAGGCGGCCCGCATACAATAAAACCTCGAGGAGGATGTTCCGTTGATCCTCCCGGACGCTGCCGCCTCCGGTCCGCTGCCGGACCGGCTGCCGGATGACCAACGGACAAGAGACCGGTCAGGATGCCAAAAGATTCGAAGATTCTTGTCGTCGATGACGAGCGCCCCATGCGGGACATGCTCCGCCTGGGTCTGGAGCGCCAGGGATACGTCGTGCGCGAGCTCTCCGACGGCCGAGGCTTGGAGAGTTGTCTTGCGCAATGGCAGCCCGACGCCATCATTTTGGACGTCATGTTGCCGTTCGCCGACGGCTTCGCCCTGCTGCCGACGATCCGGCGGTACACACAGGCGCCGGTGATCATGCTGACAGCCAAGTCGGAGGTCGAGGACCGCGTCACCGGGTTGCGCGCGGGTGCGGATGATTACGTCCCCAAACCCTTCGCCTTCGAGGAACTGGTCAGCCGGATCGAGGCCGCCCTGCGCAGACCGCACATCTCGCAACCCGAATTTTTGCGCTACGAAGACTTGAGTGTCAATCTCAAAACGCGGGAGGTGACCCGCGGCGACAAGACGGTCACCTTGACCAACAAAGAATTCTCACTGCTCACGACCCTCATGCGCGAACCGCGGCGCATCTTCAGCAAGGACGAGCTGCTCTCGCTCGTGTGGGGCGAGGATTTCGAAGGCGAAGTCGGCAACGTCGAAACCTACATTTCGTACTTGCGGTCAAAGATTGATGCCGATTTTCCCACGAAATTGATCCACACGATCCGCGGTGCCGGCTACAGCCTGCGCAGCGCCACCTGAGTCTCACGCCGGATGCCGAGGCGCGCGGCGGTCAGGAATTGGCGATAATGATGCGGGCGTGACGGACGATGCCCGAGACTTGCACCAGACCCTGCAGACTGTCGCCGGCGATGACGGTCACCCGGGCGCCCTCATGGCTGAGATCGCGAATCGTCTTCACGAGTGTCGCCCAGGCGGCGGACGCCACGGAGCGCGTCCGACGAAGGTCGATGGCGGCGTCCGCTTGCGGCTGCCGCCGAGCTTGCCTTTGGAAACGGCGCACCTTGCGGCACGCACGCGCATCGAGCACTTCATCGAACACGAGCGGCGGGAGGGAGGTGTCGGCGGGTTTGTCGTTGCGGGGTGCGTTCATGCGTCTGTCGTCCGTAAGGTGAGGAGGTCATGCGTGCGGCCGGCGAATCGGTGTCATTCGCCGCCGCGGCACTATTCTACCCCGCCCGACTCAAACGGTCCTGAGAAAGAGATGAAGATAAGCTGAAGGCGTGGCCGCACCTGGGCACCGGGCGCATGGCTGCTTCCCGGCGCACCGCACCAGGGGCCGTCAGCGGCGGGCGTGGTCGGAGGTCTGTACGACTGCGTACTGCCAAGCAGGAAAATGCAAGCGGACTGTCGTGCCCCGGCCAAGGGCCGATTCGAGGCTGACGGAACCACCCGCCCGCTTGACCGCGCGCTCGACGATCGCCAACCCCAAGCCCGCGCCGGTGATGGAACCGCTCGATTCGCCCCGCGAAAACCGCTCGAAGGCCCGCGCCCGGACCTCGGGGCTCATACCCGGGCCGTCGTCGGCAACGGCAACAACCACCGTATCACCCTCGACGCGGACGCGCGTTTGGATGTGCGAACCCGGGGCGTACTTCAATGCGTTGTCGATGAGGTTGCCGATGGCTTCGTGCAGCTCGGATTCCGAGACTTGAACGAAGGCGTCCCGTTGCGCATCCACCGTCAGGCGGGCGCCGTTGGCGAGCGGACGGAACGACGCGACGACGCTCTCGGCGATGTCCGCCGCGTCCAAGATCTTGACGTCGTGAGGCTCCTGGCTCTCCAAGCGCGTCAGCAACAGCAGTTTTTGGATGAGCACGCTCATCCGCTTACCCTGCTCGTCGATCTCCGAGAAGACGCGGGCGGCCATCTCGCCGTCTGCCTGGCCGCTCTGCCGCAGCAGCTGCACGTAACCCATGATGACGGCCAACGGCGTGCGCAGCTCGTGCCCCGCGTCCGCGACGAACTGGCGGATCTTGGCCTCCACTTCGGCGCGCTGCTGGGCCGCGGTCTGCATTTCGGAGGCGACGGCGTTGTACGCCGCAACGAGCTCCGTCGCGCTGCCGTCGTCCGGGTCGAACGTCTCCAGGCGGGCGAAATCGCCGTTTGCCAAACGCAGCAAGCCGGAACGCAGCCGGTCGAGCGGCCGGATGGCCGAGGCGAACAGCCGCCGGCCAAGCAGCAGGACGGCGACAAACGTCAGGAACATCGCCGCAATCGCCAGGCTCCGCGACAGGTTTTGAACGGACGCCACGACATCTTGGGTCGGACGGAAGAGCACTAGGCCGCCGTCGATGTGCACGAAGGAAGTTGGAACGCTCAGTTCGCCCAGCGGCCAGCGCAGCAGGTTGATTCCGCGCGTCGCCGGACCGGGCAGCCGCATCGCAAAGATCGTCCCGTGGAAGCCCACATCGGTCGGGACAAACGTCGGACCGGGTACGGGGGGCGGGGATGTGGCGACCGCAACCCGTGTCAAACCGAACGGCCGGTACGGAAGGTTGCCAATCGCGGGGTCGCCCGCCAAGAGTTTGCCGTCGTCATCGTACACGGCCGCTGTGAAACCGGGCACGCTGCGCACGAGCGTGACGATGGCCTGGGCTACCTGCGTGGGCGTCTTGTGATTGTTTTGCATCCTCTGGGCGACATGCGCGACGTCGTCGGCGATGTGAGCCCGCACGTTTGCATCAAACCACACGCTGGGCACAACCGCAGTCAGCCCCCACGACATTCCCAAAAAAACGACGAGAGATCCGGCGGCGGCTACGATGGCCAGCCATAAGCTTGAGGTCCAGGTACGACGATACACGCCCCTTCATTCGTCGGCGGCTGAACGATTCTTGCACCCGCTCTGGGAACAGGAGGAACACCGAATCTGAACCATCGGTCAGGCGGTACGCCGGGTGGATACGAGTACCTGCGGGAAGCACTCTGACCGGCCCTCGCCGTCAGGCCAACCACATAGGGCCGCGCTGCGGCGGGAACCGCCCGCTCGCGAATCGGTCTAAGGCACGGGAATACGTAGAAAGACGAGGCGCTTGAACGCGTCTAGCAGCAGCGCCAGCACAACGGCGACCGCGCCGAGCCCACCGAGCAACGCCCAGGGTAGAGGAGCCATGAGAATGCCAAGACTGGAGCGCGCCAATGAGCGTAGCTTCCAGACCCCGCCGCGACACGGCTTGCACCAGGATGATGGCTTCAAGCATCCAGGGTATGGGAGCCCACAGTTTTGCGACCAGCATCCGCCACAACGGCGCTCTCGGAGACGGCGTTTGGCCCCCAGCGTGCACGGCGGCGTGCAACCTCGGTGTCGCTGAGACCGCGGCTGCGGTCGGTGGGAGGCATGTCGGCCGAGGACGGGCCCCCCCCCGTCCCGCGGCCGGCACCATTCGCTCGGCGACTCTTTGCTATCAGGCGTACGCGTCTTGTAGAGCCGCCAAGCCGGGATCGACCGTTTCAATCGGCAGCGAGGCGATGGGCGGGCGGCCGGTACCCAACATGAGTTCCTCGAGCGTCGGCCGGATCTCGCGATAGAAGATGCCGAGCGGAATCTTGCCCGGCTGCGTCAGCGTGGCAAACGCCCGCACACGGTCGCGCACGTCGTAGCCGGGGAGGTCGTCTAGATGGTACACGTTCTCCTTGAACCACTTGTACGTATTGACTTTGTTGAACGTGACGCAGGGTGAGAGAACTTCCACGATCCCAAAACCCGGGTGCCGCACCGCCTCCTTGATCATCTCCGCCATCTGCTTGGGCTCGGAGGAAAATGCCCGGGCGATGAACGTCGCTCCGGCCGCAAGAGCGATGGCCAGGCCGTTGATGGGCGCATCCGGGTTGCCCTGCGGGTGGGGTCCGGCTTTGTAGCCCAGCATGCTCGTCGGCGAGGACTGGCCTTTGGTGAGCCCGTAGGTCTGGTTGTCCATCACGATGTACGTCATGTCGGGATTCCGCCGCACGGCATGAATGAAGTGTCCGGCACCGATGGCGTACCCGTCGCCGTCCCCGCCAGCGACGATGACGGTCAGATCGGTATTAGCGAGCTTGACCGCAGTTGCGGTCGGCAGCGCCCGGCCGTGCACGCCGTGAAAAGCGTAGGAGTGCAGGTAGCCGGAAATCTTTCCCGAGCAGCCGATCCCAGAGATGAACGCCACCTTGTGCGGTTCCAACCCCAGCTCGGCGCAGGCTTGCTTGAGCGCAGCCAGCACGCCGAAGTCACCGCATCCGGCGCACCACCACGACGGCGTCGCGGTGGCAAAATCTTTTGGCGTCAGCGTGGTTGCCATAATCCGTATCCTCTCCTGCACCGTGTTCTTGCGGCCGGCACTTACCGCGCGGCCACCCCCGCCGGCAGCGTTGCCATGCGGCGCGTAACGGCGTCGAGAATCTCCGCCGGACGGAACGGACGACCGTTGTACTTGCGCACGCCGTGCAGCGACGGCACCGGACCCGTGACCGCTCGAATGAGCCGTTCCAGCTGGCCGCTGATGTTGTTCTCGACGACGAAGACATGCTCGGCGCCGGCGACGAACGCGCGCACGTCGCCCTCGGGGAACGGCCACAGGGTGCGCAGCTGGAGGAACTTGCTCGCCACGCCGACGGACCGTAGGCGATCCTGGACTTCGCTGACCGGACCGCGATTGGCGCCAAACGCGATGAACGCCATGCCGGCCTCGGGTTCGCCGAACAGACTGGGCCGGGGCAGGTCGGCACGCATAGCATCCAGCTTGCGCATGCGCTTGTCCATCATGCGGGCTCGATTGGCGGCATCCTCCGTGATGACGCCGGCGTCGTTATGCTCCGAACCCGGCGCCAGATGCATGCCGCCCTCCACGCCCGGCACCGTCCGCAGGGAGACGCCGTCCTCGGTGAACGCAAACCGCTTGTACTCGCCGAAGGTGACGCCGCCGTTCCGAACGAGTTTCCCCCGGTCCACGGTAACGGCGCCAAGCTCCAAGCGCGGCAGCGTTTCCTTGCTCTGGCACAGTGCCTGCTCGGTCAGGAGGAAAACCGGCACCTGGTACTTCTCGGCTAGGTTGAAGGCCGCGACCGTGAGGTAGAATGATTCCTCGACGGTACCCGGCGCGATGACGACTCGCGGAATCTCGCCATGGCCGGCAAAAATGACGTGGTTGAGATTGCTCTGCTCGGTCTTCGTCGGCATGCCGGTGGAAGGACCGGCGCGCGCACACTCGACGACGACGATCGGCGTTTCCAGAACCCCGGCCAACCCGATGCCCTCGGTCATGAGCGCCTGGCCGGGACCCGAAGTCGCGGTCATGGCGCGCACGCCGGCATAGGCGGCGCCAATCGTCATGTTGATGGCCGCCAACTCGTCTTCGGCCTGCACGACCGTCCCGCCGTAGCGGGGGGCGTGTTTGGCCATCCACTCCAGAATATCCGTCGCGGGCGTGATGGGGTAGCCGGCCATGAAGCGGCACCCTGCGGCCAGCGCCCCATAGCCGATGGCATCGTTGCCCATCATGAGCAGACGGTCGCCATCCGGACGCGCGCGCAGAGCGTAGCCGCTGGGGCGATCGAAGTGCTCGCGAACGTAGCGTTCGCCGGCCTCGATGGCTCCGATGTTTTGGGCGACGACCTTCTCACCCTTACGCTCGTACTGCTTGGTGACCAGGCCGCGGACAATCTCTTTGTCCATACCGATCAACTCGCCCAACACGCCGAGCGAGATCGTGTTGCGCACGAGCTCCAGCCCAAGCTGCTTTTTTGCGATGTCGGCGAGAGGCACGTCGTACACGTAGACGTCGGGGCGGCGCGCCGCGTCGGTCAGCTTCTCCTGCGAATTGTCGAAGATGACAAAGCCGCCCGGGCGCATTTCGGCGATGTGTTTCTCGACGCACTCGAGGTCGAAGGCGACCATGGCGTCCACCATGTCTCCCAGCCCATAGTGAGGCTGCTCGCCGGCGCGAATGACGTAATTCGTGTGACCGCCGCGGATGCGGGACGGGAAGTCCTTGAAGGTGTAGACCTCCAGGCCCATACGCTTGAAGACGAGCGCAATGAGGTCGCCGGTGGTCAAGCTGCCGTCGCCGGCTTGCCCGCCGAAGAGGACCTGGATGTTGTTGACGATCACTGCCTCGTTATCGGCCTTGTGGAGTACGGCGTGGAGCGTTTTGCCCGGTTAGATTGACCATCTGTCCATTGCCCGCTCCCAAAACAAGGCTTTTTCCAACTCGTGGAGCGGCTTCCTGCGAGGCCGCCAGGCCGTGTCGTGCCGCCGAACGCACTCCCAGAGGGTGGACGCAAGCATGCTCGGCCCGAGCGGTTTGCCGGAAGCGGTTGTGACGAGCTAGGGGGAGGCTTGCTCCAGGAAGGAGGCGACTGGCGTCATTCATGCCGAGCGGCGCAACGCCACGTCGCCGAACCCGGGCTCCCGTTCAAGCCGTGCGCGTTGGGCATAGACCGGATCGCACGGGAAGATGATGTTGGGTCAACGGAGCCGGATGTGACAGATCAGGGCCCCAAGGATTGCGCTGTCAGTCTCGCGCGTTGCGCGGAACGGAAAAACCCGTTTCGCGCCGGTGCTGTTCTTGGGTCAAAAATTCCGCGATTGCTTGGTCGCCGGCTGCCCCGACTCCGGTGAAGCGCACTCCTATGTGCCACTGAAGACCGCTCCCGTCTCGTGCAGCGTGAACCACCTCTGCATCGACGCCGTGCGGCTGGGTCCCGAGCAAGAGATAGAACCGAACGGGTTGTCCTTTGTGCAGAGGCTTGGCCGATGTTACCCGGGCTCCGCCCGCAGACAATTGGGTGACGATGACGGAACGCACCTCACCCGACCGCAGCGTCAGACGAGCGGGTTCGGTCATGACCATACGATACCAACGTCGCGCGCGACGGGACGCGCGGCCTCCCGTCAGCACATTGCGGAGCGCGTCGAACATGTCGTGTGTTGCCTTTCACCCGCCGGCGAAGAACGTCCAGACAGTACGACCGGAGGATCGAGTGATGCGTTTCACACGTCCGGCCGCCGCATGTCATATGGCATACGCGCACGGGAGTCTGCCAGACCGCCCGGCCTTCTATCCGGCTGGGATGAAACGCGTCAGACACGTGCCTGACGCAACGTACAACGCGCCTTGCGCGACCGACGGACCCCGCCCGAAAGCCGGTGCGCAGACCCGCCAGCGCCCCAGCGGCCGTCCGGTACCCGCCGCAAATGCGTCCAGCCAACCGGTCGTCTCAAGGGTCACGACCTCGTTGCCCCAGAGTACCACGCCGCCGTACTCGGGACCGGTTGGCTCGCGCCAGACAATCGCGCCGTCGCGAGCGCGCAAGGCGGTCAGCGAGCCGCGATCTCCGTCGTAGAGCGGAACGAAGACCACGCCGTCGCCAACCGCCGCCGCGCCGATGATTGATGCGCCTCCCGACGCGTCCGGCACCCGGGTCTTCCATAACAAACGTCCGGTTGCGGCATCCACCGCGTAGTAGGAACCATCCTTGCTGCCTTCACCGACGACCGTCACGCGGCGGCCTCCGATGGTGACGGCAAACAGATTGGGCGAGGCAAAGAAATCTTCGTCGAAGGCGTCGTGGGGGTGGGAGGGTCCGAAGGTCCACAATGCCTTGCCGGTGCGAAGATCCAGGGCGATGATGCTGTCACTGCCGGGATCCGGACCGGGCGGCGGCTGACGCATGGGCAGCGGATTGCCCGAACCGATGTATGCGATGCCGGCGGCCGGCTCGACGGCCGCACTGGCCGAGACGCCGGAACCGGGCCCTGTGTAGCGGGCCGGCTCGTACACCCAGCGCACGCGGCCCGTGGCGGCATCCAGGGCCAGCTCGCGTCCACGATCGGTGGGGCGGTCGGCCATGAGATCGATCCCGATGAGCACGACGCCGTCGGCGACGACCGGCGAGGAGTAGACGTCATCGTTGCGGCCCATGTCGCAGATCGTCGTGCGCCACAGGCGCGTGCCCGTGGCCGCGTTGAGTGCGGTTAGCGTACAGTTGCCGCTGGCGGCATACGCCGTGCCGCCGTCGAGCGCGACCGATCCGATGACGCCGCGCGGGCCGCCGTAGGTTTCATCTCCATTGGCACCCAGGTACGTCTTCCAACGCACGCGGCCGGTCGCCGCATCCAACGCGACGACGTCTCCGCGCCACGTACCGACGTACACGGTGTCACCCTCGCTGGTCGGCGTTGACGTGATGCGGCTTGCAGCCACGTAGGTCCACGTCCGGATGAGCTTTGCCGAACCCGGACCGGGCACGACGTGACCCGAGTTGTTCAGATCGGCGCGCAGCAACGGCCACGTTTGGCGCGGTGCCGCGCCCACGCGCGGACCCGCCCGCGCGGCGCAGGCGCTTGCACAGATCAGGGCTGCGAGCAGGAGATAGCGCACGGCTGGTGTTGGGAGGGGCCCAACCTTCCGTTGCCGAGCGACACCACCCTGCCGAAAAACTTGCGTGGCGGTCCCGCCGGTGCGACCGCCACGCCCTCGCCGACTTACGCGGAGAACCAGCCCGAAGGTTGCACGGCCAAGTTGACGTTGATCTGCTTGACTTCCGTATATGCCTCGTAGCCGTACGTTCCCAACTCGCGCCCCATGCCCGACTGCTTGTAGCCGCCCCACGGCGCCTCGTTGTACGTCGGGTGGTAGGTGTTGATCCACGTGATGCCGGCGCGCAGCTTGCGGATGACGCGGTGCGCCTTGGCAACGTCGTTCGTAAAGACACCCCCAGCCAAGCCGTAGATGGTGTCGTTGGCCAGGCGCACGGCCTCCTGTTCGTCCTTGAACGTCTGCACGACGAGGACCGGCCCGAAAATCTCCTCGCGCACGATCTTCATCTCGGGCTTGGTCTCGGTGAAAATCGTCGGCACGAGGAAATTACCGCGCTCGCCGAGCTCCCCGGATAAGCGGGTGCCGCCGCAGGCCAGCCGGGCGCCTTCCTCGACACCGCTGCGAATGTAGCCCTCGACCTTCTCGAGGTGGGCGCGGCTGATGATCGGCCCCATCTCCGTCTGCGGATCAAACCCGTCGCCGACCCGGATCTTCTTGGCCCGCTCGATGATCGCCGGAACGAGGCGATCGGCGATCGACTCTTGGACCAGCAGGCGCGAGCCGGCCGAGCATACCTGGCCGGCATTGGCAAAGATGCCGAACAGCGCGTAATCCACTGCCGTCTCGAAGTCTGCATCGGCGAAGATGATGTTGGGGGACTTCCCGCCCAATTCGAGCGAGATCTTCTTGAGGTTCCCGACGGCGGCTTGCATGATCGAGCGCCCGGTCTTCGTGCCCCCCGTGAAGGCGACTTTGTCCACCATGTGGCTGGCGGCAATCGTGTGCCCCACGACCGGGCCGGCACCCAAGACGATGTTGACGACGCCTTTGGGGAACTCCAATTCATCGATCCAGGTCGCAAGCCGCAACGCGGTCAAGGGGGTCAACTCGGAGGGTTTGAGCACGCAGGTGTTGCCCGCCGCCAGCGCCGGGGCCAACTTCCAGGCCGCCATGAGCAAGGGATAATTCCAGGGAATGATCTGGCCGCAGACGCCGATCGGTTCGCGCACGACGAACGTCTGCGACGGGGCCGGAACCTCGAAGGTTTGGCCGTGCGGCTTTGTGGCCAGACCGGCATAGTAGCGAAAGCAATTGGCGGCATCCGCCATGTCGAATTCGGTCTCGCGCAACGGTTTGCCGTTGTTGAGCGTCTCCAGGCGCGACAGCTCCGTCGCATGCTCGTCGATGCGATCGGCAAGCCGGAACAGAAGCTTGGCGCGATCTTGCGCCAGCGAGTCGCCCCACGGGCCCTCGTAGAATGCTTCGTGCGCCGCCTGGATAGCCCGCTCGGCGTCCTGTGCCGTGCCCTCGGCAACCCGGGCAATCACCTCCCCGTTGGCCGGGTTGCGCAATTCCCGCCTGCCGCCGTCGGACGCCTCAACCCAACTGCCCCCGACGTACATCAGGCACGTGCCGTTCTTCTGCGGTACATTTCTGAGCAATTCGTCCGGCCGCGGTTGCCAGGTCGGACGGGGTTCCACCTTTGCCATAGATTGCGATCCTTTCCGTGTTCGATTCTCGAACCAGACTTCAATCCTCTTATGAGATCTTGGAGGCCACCTCAGCCAGCGAATCCGCCAGCGCGCGGCACACGTCGTCGGCCTGCTCGTCGGTGAGGGTCAAGGGGGGCTCCACGCGGATGACGCGTGCGTTGACGAGCGTGCCGGAGACGAGCACGCCCCGGTCCAGCATCGCCTTGCTGACCTCAAAGCCCAAGTGGTCGTTGGGGAACTCAAGAGCCATGAGCATACCCTTGCCTCGAACGTCGGTGACGATGTGCTCGTAGCCCCGAACGGCCTCGCGCAGACCGGCCAGCATCCGCTGTCCCAGACGCGCCGCGCGCTCCGGCAGGCGCTCTTCGAGGAGGACGTTGATCGTCGCCAGCGCCGCCGCGCAGGCCAGGGGGTTGCCGCCAAAGGTCGTCGTGTGGAGAAACGGATTGCCGAAGAGCCGGGAGAAGACGGCCTTGGTGCCGACGACCGCCCCGGCGGGCATGACACCGCCCCCGAAGGCCTTGGCCAGGCACATAATATCGGGTGCGACGCCCCAGTGTTCGCAGCAAAACATTTTCCCGGTCCGTCCCATCCCGGTTTGGACCTCGTCCAAGATGAGCAGCGCGCCGAACTCATCGCAGAGCGCGCGCACCCCGGGAAGGTAGTCGTCATCCGGAATGTTGACGCCGCCCTCGCCTTGGACAGGCTCCAGGATCACCGCCCCACAGTCCTCGCCAACCGCGCGCAAGGTTTGCATGCGCCAACGCAAGGCGGGCAGGTCGTTGAAGGGCACGTGCTCGATGTTGGGCAGCATGGGCCCGAAGGGGCGGCGGAACTCCGCCTTGGCGCTCACCGAGAGAGCGCCCATGCTCTTGCCGTGAAATCCCTTCGTCGCGCCAATGATCGTCTGCTTAGCCGGATCGAACGCGCGCGCCAGCTTCACCGCTGCCTCGATCGCCTCGGTGCCGCTGTTGCAGAAAAATGCGTACGCGAGATTGCCCGGCGTCAGCATGGCGAGTGTCTTGGCCAGCATCGCGCGCAGCGGGTCCAGGAGATCCTGGCTATGGAGAGCCTGACGCTTGAGCTGATCGGTCACCGCCTTGACGACCTTGGGGTGGCGGTGGCCGACATTGTAGATGCCAAAGCCGCCCAGGCAGTCAATGTATTCTTTGCCGGTGACGTCGCGGTAGGCATTGGGGCCCGCGTCTGACCACTCGACGACGGCCGCGGCCCGCTCCAAAGACGTCGCCTTGCGGTACTCCAAAAACCCAGGATTAACGTGGTCGCGAAACCCGTTGACGGTCTCGGCCGTCACCCACGCCGCTTCGTCTGGGTCAATGTCGGTCTTGGCGATCAGGTCGAGCACCCGCCGCGTGTAGGCCAAGACCTCCGCCTGGCGTTGGGCTTCGGTTTGCGGGGTCTTGAGTTGATCGATGGCTTGCATGATGTCCGTCGGCGTGAATCTCCTTTAGGCCGCCAGGGCAGCCTCTGTTGCAGCCGCCAAGCGCTCCAGGCCGCGTTGCAAATCGTCGTCGTCGATGACCAGCGGCACCAAAATGCGGATGACGTTGCGCCGCACGCCGGCCGGCATGAGTAGCAGGCCGCGATTGCGCGCCTCCTCGATGATACGCTGCGCCAAGGCCCGACCTGTGCGCCGCGCTCCGTCCGTCTCGTCGGCGAGTTCGAAGCCCATCATGGCACCCAGACCTCGGACGTCGCCAATGACCGGGTGGCGGCCTTGGAGACTCCGCAGCGCTT
This sequence comes from bacterium, assembly GCA_902812405.1. GTDB lineage: Bacteria > Vulcanimicrobiota > Vulcanimicrobiia > Eremiobacterales > Eremiobacteraceae > CADDZI01. The sequence continues at coordinate 37,693 of CADDZI010000023.1, forward strand.
CACCGAGAGTCTCACCGATCTTCGCCGCCCGCTCGACAAGACGCTCCTCCTCCATGACGTCCAAGACGGCCAGAGCGGCAACGCAGGCGAGGGGGTTGCCGCCAAATGTCCCGCCCAGGCCACCCGGCGCGGAGGCGTCCATAATGTCGGCCTTGCCGGTGACGGCTGCCAGAGGTAGGCCGTCGGCCATGCTCTTGGCCAGGGTCATAAGGTCGGGCTCGATCCCCGCGTGCTCGATCGCAAACATCTTGCCCGTGCGCCCGTACCCGGATTGGATTTCGTCGGCGACGAGCAGGATGCCGTGCGCGTCGGCAATCCGCCGCAAAGCGGTCAGGTACTCGGGCGGCGCCGGTACGAAGCCGCCTTCTCCCAGCACCGGCTCGATGATGATCGCTGCGACGCGTGACGGAGCGACCTCGGATTCAAAGAGTTCGTCCAGCCCCTCCAGAGCGCGGCGCACTGTCCAGCCGTGGTACTCGTAGGGAAACGGGGCGTGGTACACTTCGTTACAAAACGGGCCGTAATTTTGCTTGTACGGGGCGTTCTTGCCGGTCATGGACAATGCCAAGAGCGTGCGGCCGTGAAAACCGTGGTGGAAAGCCACCACCGCCGGTCGTCCGGTGTACATGCGGGCAATCTTCACCGCATTTTCCGTTGCTTCGGCGCCCGTGGTGACGAGGAGGGTCTTCTTCTTCGAGGGGCCGGGTGCCAGGCGATTGAGGCGGGCGGCCAGCGCAACGTAACTCTCGTACATCGCGACTTGAAAACAGGTGTGGGTGAAGCGCGCCAATTGCGCCGCGACTGCCCGCTGGACCGCGGGGTGAGCGTGGCCGACGTTGACGACACCGATACCCCCGACAAAGTCAATGTACTCGCGTCCCTCAACGTCCCATAGCTTGGCCCCCGACGCTCGGGCGGTGAAGATCGGGTGGGTATTGCCGACGCCGCGCGGCACCTCGGCTGCGCGCATCTCAAGGAGCTGGTTCGTGCGGGAGGTTGCAACGGCCATTGTGACCCTTTCGTTGTCCACATCCTGTACCGGGATGCGCC
>CADDZI010000024.1 GCA_902812405.1 bacterium
TGCGTCCCCAGTACTTGCCACTGAAGACGTGGGTATGCACGATATCCGGATGGCAGCCACGTGTAATTTCGGCTAGACGGCGGAGTGCGCCAATATCCCATCGCCCGCGCCGACCGCAGTCGTAGACGGGGGTGTGTAATTCCTGGATCTCGGCGGGAGTTAGACCCGACGCATACAGACTCGCAGCTATCGTCTCCACGCCACGGCTGCGCAAACGGGGCAAGAGGTATCGGATCACGGTCTCGGCACCTCCGCCTTTTAGGGTTTGGACGATATGGAGAACTCTCACGCTCGCACAGCTGGTGAAGGGTTCGTCAGTGCCAACTCCTGGTTCTTGGGTCCATTAGGCCATCCAAGGAGGATTTTCAGCCCGGTGCGGGTCGTGTCAACGTAGTGGCTTGCTGGATAAGCATCTGCTGTATTATACGTACATATGCCGCGGAACGTCACGAAGGCCAACTCTCGGTCAGAACGAAAGGGCACTTTGTGAAGATCGACAGGCAAAGGCCCGACGTCGACGCGCCCCGGGAACGGCGCGTGCTCCTTGTCGCGTACTTCTTCCCCCCGCGGGAGGCCTCGGGGAGTTTACGAGCTGCGCACCTGGCCCGGTACTTGCCCCGCTACGGGTGGAACGTCACCGTCCTCACCGCCAAGTTTACGGATGGGCAATGCCCACCTGGCATAGATGTCGCGCAGACCGACTATACGGACGTTGTTGAGCGTTTCAAGAAAGCCCTCCGTGTCCCTACCGGTCGATCCGTCCATGAGCTCGCCGGCGTCCCGGCTCCGGTTTTTGGCACACGCCCGACGTTCACTCAAGGTCTACTTATGTCGCTGCACTGGTGTATCGCCTTCCCGGACGCGTACATCGGGTGGACGAGCCATGCTTGCCATGCTATCGAGCGGATTCTGACCAAGCGCCATTATGACGCTGTCATCACGACGTCATTCCCCTATACGGCACACACGATCGGGGCCAGAGTCCTGGCCAAGCGGCCCGAGGCATGGGTAGCTGACCTGCGTGACGCATGGGGCGACAACCACTATATTCGCCCGCATCTCTTTCGATGGCTCTCGAAGCATGCCGAACGATATGCCCTGCGACGCGCCGATGCCATTACAACGGTATCCGCACCCTTGGTGCGTGCCCTGCGAAAGAACCATCCAGGCAAAGACGTGTTCGAAATCCGCAACGGCTTTGACCCGGAAGAATGGGACGGCGTACCGTTTGTGCGGCCGGAGAAATTTACCATAACCTATGCCGGCTCTCTCCTCGACGGGCGACGAGATCCACGACCGCTCCTCGCTGCCGTTCAGGTTCTCTGTGCCAACGGCACTCTGCCGCGCTCCAACGTGTCGATCGACTTCTACGGGAGGCCGGAAGCGTGGTTACGCCAGGAGCTCGCTGATCGGAACCTGCAGGATATCGTGACCATTCATGGGGAGGTGCCGCGCAGGCTTGTCCTCGCGCGAGAGCGAGCGAGCAGCGTCAACCTGCTGCTGCTGTGGGACCACCCAGACGAAGCAGCCGTCTATACCGGTAAGCTGTTTGAATACCTCGGGGCTCGCCGCCCGATTCTCGCCGTCGGGGGACCGGAGAGTTCTGTGGTCCACGACCTGCTCACGAAGCTAGGTTGTTGGCATGTGCGCACGCAGCCGGACATCTGCCGGGCATTGCAAGTGCTCTACAGCGACTATGAGCAGGGGCGAGAGAGGGTTCTGAGCCCGGAACAGGTTGCCCCGTACTCCGCTCTCCACACGGCACAACAGATGGCCGAGGTGCTGAACGCGGTCACCGCCAAACGCCAACCCGGATCAAACCGACGGGTCTTGGCGTCTTAACAGCCGACAACATTCCTCGAGAGTTCGGGCGAGCCCGGCCCAGGACGGCACCGGCTAGGGTTAGTACTGCCCCAACGTACCGTCAACCTGAGCTCGTTTCACCGCTCGGGCGAAAGTCCACAAGGAGATCGGCAACAAAATGGCCGCTGCAGCGCAGAGCCATAAAGCCTCCGGGGTGAGCTCGCGCAAGCCTGCGCCGTGCATCGCCCCTCGAATGCCCTGTAGAGCGTGAGTAATGGGCAGAAGCCACGACACATATTGTAAAGCGAGCGGGAGGGTGCTAACCGGAAAGAAGATTCCGCCCAGCAACTGCGTCAGACCCCCCATGACAAAACTCGCACCCCCCGACTGCTTGAAAGTCATGATGCTGGCTGCGCTCATGACCCCCAGTGGCGACATGCAGGCAATCGTCAGTGCGATGAAGACTCCGACGCTCAGAATGTTGACATGCGCGAAGCGAACGCCCAGCACCATCCCGAGGATCAAGAAGAACGCCACCTGAGCAGCGGTCAGGGTGAAAGCCCACAGGCCGCGAGATAGGATGATCAGGGCCAAGCTGGTCGGCGTCGCAATGATCGATTCGAGGGTGCCCGCTAGCTGGTCGTCGCGAATGGCATTCTGAAAGCACTGAATTGCCGTCGCCTGGAATCTGGCGAATGCCAAATTCACGACAACAAAATCGAAGTAATTGGATATTTGCCCCCCAAAACCATATTTCGGCGACGCCGGGATAAGCTTGCCGATGAAGTAAAAACTAAGGACCTGAATGGCGATACTGGCCCACGTGAACCAGAAAGCGACATCGTACGAGAGGGCCACCTCCGCGTCGCGGACGAACATCGCCATCGCCTTGCGCAAAGCGGCGCGCGTGCCTCGCAAGGCGGGCAGAGCACTAGCGAGGGCCGCCATACTGGGTCACCTCCAAAAAGACATCCAGTGGTTGCGGTTCTTCAGAGCGCAGGCTGAGGATACAACCCCCGTACGAGACGAGGACGCGCAGCAGTGTGTCAACGGATGCCTCATCTCGGTGGAACTCGATGACCAGCTTGTGTCCCTCCGGCACGGGGTGTGCGGTGACGCGAAGAACGCCGGGAATCGAACGCAAGCTCGCCGGCAGCTCGGGTGGCAGATGTGACAGGACGACATGATAGCGCGTGGACAGCGTGAATTGGGCGTCCAATGTTTGCGGCGACCCCTGCGCGACAATGCGCCCGTCGTGCACCACGGCTACCCGATCGCACAGCGACCAGGCTTCCTCCAGAATGTTCGTGGCTAAAATGGCCGTCTTTCCTTGCCGGTTCACGAATTCGTCGCGAATGAGCGTCCGGATCTCACGCGCGTGGAGCGGATCGACGGCGCGGGTAGGCTCGTCGAAAAAGACGATATCTGGGTCGCCGATAATCGCTCGCGCCAGCGAGAGTCTCTGCTTCATGCCCGAGGAGAACGTATCGAAGCGCCGGTCCAAAGCGTCGGTAAGATCGACCAGGCGGGCAACCTCGACGATGCGCTGCTCCAGGAATCGACCGTAGAGGCCCATGAGGGACCCGAAGAAGCGTAAGTTGGCCCGCGCGGTCAGGCGAAAATAGAAGCTACGCTCCTCACTCGTACACAGTCCGATTTTGCGTTTCACAGCTCCCGGGTTGCGCCGGGCATCGATGCCGGCGACCACAATCTGCCCTGCGTCGGGTATACACAGTGTGGCCAGCATCTTCAGGAGAGTCGTTTTGCCGGCCCCATTGGGTCCCAGAAGCCCAAACAGTTCTCCCCGCTGGACCTGAAGGGAGATGTCACGCAACACCGTGCGCCGTGGGACACGACCCCGGTAGCGCACAAATGCCCCCGCACTGAGCGTCACCGGGAACGATTTCGTCACCTTGTCGACGAAAATCGCAATGTCGGGCGGGCCGTGCCGGAGGGGTGGCGAGGCGGCGGTCGGGACGGTTGCGAGCGGCATGTCGGAGGAAGACATGCTTTATGCGGCCCCCGTGCGGGGCCTTGGGAAGAAAGTCATGGCAGGCTCGTACCTACGCCGCGGGGTACGCGTATCCGCTCGGCGACCAGCAGCGCCGACACCACCGCACGGGCAGCGGGTGACCTATTAAGCGTATAGAAGTGAATTGCCGACACCCCGGCAGCCAGCAGGTCGGCGCATTGGAGAGTTGCATACGCGACACCCAGATCGAGGACGGCTTCGGGTTGGTCGCGCCGGTCCTCGAGCTCCCGTACTAGTGACGCCGGGATCGTGGCACCGCACATGGTGGTGAAGCGTTTCACCTGGTCGACGCTTGTGATGGGCATAATACCCGGAATAATGGGGACGCCGATACCGACATCTCGGACCCGCCTGAGGAAGTCGTAGAAGCGCGCATTGTCAAAGAAGAGCTGGCTGATGAGAAAACTCGCCCCAGCCTCCACCTTCGCCGCGAGCGCGCTGATATCACTTGCAAGATCCGGCGATTCCAGGTGTTTTTCCGGGTAGCATGCGGCTCCTACGCAAAAGTCAAATTCCGATGTCACAAAGCGAATCAAGTCCGAGGCATGCCGAAACTCGCCCAGCTCGAGGGCCTCTGCGCTTGGACCAGATGGCTGATCGCCGCGCAAAGCCAGAATGTTTTCGATGCCTGCCTTTTTGAGTTCCGTGAGAATGGCATACAGGTCACGACGAGTCGCCCCGATACAGGTCAGGTGGGCCATAACCTCGAGACCTAGCTCGTGGTGCATGGCCTTAACCACGTCCAGGGTCCGTGCCCGCGTGCTGCCGCCGGCGCCGTACGTTACAGAGACAAAGGCCGGTGCGAGAGATCGCAATTGTGCGGCGGCCATCATGAGCGCCGCAACTCCTCCCTCGGTCTTGGGCGGGAAGAATTCAAATGAAAAGCACGGCCGGTCTCGGGCGAGAATGTCGGGGATTCTCATACGACAGCTACGCCAGGTTCTGCGCTGCCTTTGTCGACCACAGCACACACGGCACACGGTTTCGGTTTGGCAGCGGAGCGCTCCTCGAATTCATGATGATCGCTCCTCCGCGTCTACGTCGGTGCAACGACGTGAAGGATTCTCGTGAAGACGGCCGTCGTCGTCGGATTCGACTACCACGTCCGGGCTTTATGTCAACGGATGAACCGGCATGCCGGGGGTTGGCGTTTTCTCGCCTACCCCACCAGCCGAGCAGGCTTGGTGCGTGCCCTCGCTCGTTTGGCCTGGGCCGATGTTATCATCCGAGTCGGCGGTCCGCTGCCACACAGCAGCCTCATGGCCCTGGCGCGTCTGCGAGGCATCCCCGTTGTCGTCATCTGGGCCGGCACCGACGTGTTGACCCTTTTGCGTAATCCGTCCCTCTTGAAAGAATCGCAAAAGTGTGAGGTCGTCCACCTTGCCGTGGCACCCTGGCTGGTCGACGAATTGAGTGCCGCGGGAATCCGGGCCCAGTACCTGCCGATCATAGGTGTCGAAGACACAGCTGCCCCACCAAAGAGCCCGTGCCAGCCGTACATCCTGACCTATCTTCCCGAACCGCGCCGCGAGTTTTACGGCCGCGATTTTGTGTATGAGGTCGCGCGCGGGCTCCCCGAGATGCGATTTCTTGCCGTTGGGGCGGGCGAACAGGATGCGGGGGCGCCTCCGAACGTCCGGTACCTCGGGTGGCGGGGTAGTCTCAACGACCTGTACGATCAATCGTTTGCCATCCTTCGTGTTCCGGAGCATGACGGCATGTCGCTGGTCGTCCTGGAAGCCTTAGCCCGGGGTAAATTCGTGATCTGGAAGTATCCGTTACCGGGCGTTAACAGGGTCTCCAGCCCTGAGGAAGCACGTGCCTGTTTGCGTGCATTGTGGGACAAACAACAGCGCGAGCCGGAACGCCACAATATCGAGGGCATGACATTCATTCAAAAGCATTACGAGGCAGGCCGCGTTGCGCGTGGCTTGGGAGAGTTCCTCGATGCCACACTTCAGGAGTATGCATCGCGCCGCCAGAAACGAGCCGTTGCCATCGTCGGCCACGACCTCTTCTGCGCGGAAGTCGCTCGCCTTACGAACGACTCGCCGATGCCGTGGCAAGCAAACGTATTGCACTTTGAGACAAAGATTGAGCACCTGTCGTCTCTGCTCCAGCTTGTGCGTGCCGACGTCCTGTACTCGATCGGCCAGCCCATGTTGGGCAAAACCGTCAGCGCAGTAACACGACTGCTCGGCAAGCCGCGGGTCGTGCATTGGGTGGGGTCGGATATTCGGTTATTAGAGTCACGGCCGCAATTGCGTGGTGATCTCAACGGTGCTCGCATGGCCCATATCGCCGAGATCGAATGGGAAGTGGAAGAATTGCGTTCGCTAGGCATTGAGGCCGCAATCGCGCCGCTGCCGCCCCGTCTGTCAAACGGCCCTGTTCTGCCCGCCCTGCCAGAGATCTTCACAATTCTCGCCTACCTACCGCCACAGCGTACTGCGTTCTACGGGGGGCGCGAGGTCGAGCTGCTGATCCGTGATTTCTTAGGCAAACCGGTGAGGTTCATCATCGTTGGCGGCGGTATGGTGGAAGCGCCTCCAGGGGCGTCGGTCGAGAATCTCGGGTGGACGCACACCTTAGGGGAGGTGTATGCGCGGTCGACGGTGCTGGTACGATTTACAGGCAACGACGGCTTGGCGCTCATGGTTTTGGAGGCTCTCGCGGCGGGTCGTCAGGTAGTATGGACAAAGCGTTTTCCTTTCGTCCATACCGTTGCGAGCTACAGCGATGTCAGACGAACACTCGCGGAGTTGTTTGAACAACACACGGCCGGCCTTTTGACTCTCCAGTGGGAAGCCTCGCAGTATGTCCGCAACGGCTATGCCCCAACCAGGTGCATTGAAGGGTTGGCACGGCATTGGGATTCGGTCATCGCGGGGGAGAAGAGTGGTGATGCCTGACCCGGCGAATCGCGGCGGCCCGAACCTAGTGGGTACTCCGTACACTGTGTCGGCAGTCAGGTTCGCCGGTGTTGCAAAAGCTTATGGGTGTCATCTTGCAGGGCATTCTCTATGCCGGCAGCGAGATCGCACACCGTGGTCTGCAGACGGTCCAGCCTATCGAGGAGGAACGCTAAAAGCGGCATGTCCGCCAGGTATTCCTCGGCCCACGCCGCCATCTCCGGGGGTTGTTCGCGCAAGAGTTGATAGAGGCGATCGATGTGGTTGGCCACGTCCGCGTCGACACACCGACGCCACTCTGCGCGGCGATACATCCTATCGCACGGTGCCTCCATCTCGAGATCCGGCGGCCACGACCAGTCCCAGTCGGGGAGAAGAACGGCAGGTTCGTCGGCGGTGTAGTACTGCAAGGCCCAGCGCAGACGTTCGCAGTTGCGGGCGTACGCAGCGATATTGGAACGCACCTCGCGCCAGAGCTGGCGTCGTGCCCGGCGAGCCTCACCGCTCATGGATCAGTGTTCCTTTACAGGCCACCTCCTCGTTCCGAGACATCGGAGGACTACCGTTGTGTGGTCGGTGACCGCCCGCCTGCGCCGGCACTGCCCGGACGCCGTGAAGGTGTGGCTGCGCAACCAAGTGCTCGATTGCGGCGGCTACCAGCGTTCGGTCTTTCTGTCGGGGACCGGGCGCGGCGGTACGACGTGGATTTCCGAGCTGCTCAATTACGACAACCGTTATCGAGATATCTTTGAGCCCTTCAACGCGCACTTTGTGCGTTCATCCCGCCTATTCGTCTATTCGCTCTACCTGCGACCCGATGGCGAGTATCCCGAGTACCGCCGGCAAGCGCGGGCTATCCTGGAGGGGCGCATCGGCAACGGGTGGACAAATCGAGCGAACCGGCGCTTCGTGGCCTTTCGGCGTTTGATCAAAGAGGTACGGGCCAATCTCTGGGTCAAGTGGTTACAAGTCCAGTTTCCCCGTCTGAAGATCATCCTGCTCCTGCGCCACCCGTGTGCCGTGGCAGATTCCCGGCTGCGCCTGGAGTGGCCGACGCGGTTGTCGATGTTCTTGGTGCAACGCGAGCTCATGACCGACTACCTGGCACCCTACCGCGACGCTATGCTGCGCCTGTCGACGGATTTTGAGAAGCACATCATGGCTTGCTGCATCCATTACTATGTTCCGTTGCAGCAATTTAAAAACGGAGAGGTCTACTGTGCATTCTATGAAGATTTCCTGACCGCTCCGGAGCGCGAAATCGCAAGCCTCTTCTCATTTCTGGGAGAACGTTACGACGACCGTATCTTCTCCTTGTTGGACCGGCCATCCGGGACAACAAGCCAGGAGAGTGAGGCGCGAGCCCACCACGGTGCGGCTCTCGCCGGTTCCTGGCAAAAGCGAATCTCTCCGGATATGCGCAAGCGGGCCGTGGAGATCATGAGTTGGTTTGGGTTGGACACCATCTACAACGAGGATCCCCTGCCGTCGCCGGCCGCAATCGCTCATCTGGCAAACTCGCGAGATCCACGATACGGTCCTCACACCCGCCACGTGGATGCCGGCAGAGATACGTTGAGTTTGAGATCCGAGTAGGTTACCTGCTTCAGGATGCTGCCGTCGGCTGCATACTCGGTGCTCTGCACCGGCAATCCGTTGGGGCCTAGGAGCAGCGTCCAGCGAGCGACGTCGTCGTCGGGCGGTGCCATGTGCAGCGGCGTGCTCACCAGGATGTTCTCGCCGACCGGCGTGACGGTCATGCTCTTGGGGTCTAAGGACTGCAGCTGGTTAAGGAGTGCACCGAAGTTGGCCTGTGCGATCGTCGTGCCGCGCAAACTAACCGCGAGGCGGTTATGGATGTCCAGATTCAAGGTGATAAACGAGAGCAAGCCGCCCTGGTGACCCACCACGCGGGTACCCCCGGTCCAGACGGCAACGCTGCCGCGACCGTCGCCGGCGACGATCTCAGCCCGCGTATCGAACGGCTTTTGGAAGAAGAGGTGATAGGTACGGTCTTGCGTCCGCGAGCCCTTCACCTCGTGAACGGTTGCCGTCACGGTGTACGACTGCACGCCCGCCCAGGCGTCGGCAAAACGCTGTACGGCTTGCGCGACCGGGTCGGCGGGAGCGCCGGCAGCTCTTGCCGTCGCGGCGCACGCAAGGAAGACGATAAGGGGCAGCGCCCTGTCTACCTTCATGACCGTTTGAGGGCGTTGGGAAGTGCGCCCAAACTCAACATGCTCTCCTCCCCGGTGGCGCTCGAGACGCCGACGATGGCGTCGGTCTGCGTGTGAGCCAAAACGTACTCAATGGCCTGGCCCAGAGGTGCTCCGGCGTAGCGGTGCTCACGGTAGGTCCCCATGACGATCAGCGATGCCCCCTCCTCTTTCGCGGCCTGGATGACCGCTGGACCGGTCTGACGGTCGCGAATAGTGCGACTTATGATCTCGACCCCAATTTTGCGGCCTATCTCCTCGGCTGCGGTCAGGACACCCAGAGCCTCCCGTTCTTCGTTGGGCAGCTCGGCATCGATCGGCAGCGTGTAGGGAACCTCGATGATATAGATGGCAACCAAACGTGCCTGGCGCCCCTTGGCCATCCGCGCCGCCAGTGCCACCAAAACTTCCGAGCGGATCTGGCGCGAGAAGACAATGAGAATGACCCCGGTGATCTCCTGGGCCTGCTCCGTGGCATGCTCGGCGATCATCTCGGTGGGGCTGGTTGGTGCATGCAGCATACGGTAGAGCGTCGTGCCGATCGCTCCTACCAGCAGAATGGCCAAAACCGCGCCGACGGGGTCGGGGTGAGGCACGTTTAGACCCCGCGCAGGCTGAGCAAGGCCTGCAAGTACAGCCAGCCGCGCCAGAAGCCGGCTACGGTCAAGAGGCCGGCCACGAGCACGGCGGGAAGAATTTGCAGCGAGATAGGTCCGGCAATCGAAAACAGCCGCAATAGCGTAATGATGCCGAGGAGAGACATTCCGAACGAGCTCGCAGTCTTAAAGCGCAGGAGGAAGAGGCTGGGCATCACGCCTTGGTTCTGGGCGGCTCTACGCGGGTCCTCGGCTGCATGACGGACCTTGGGGTAATGACGCGGACGGAGTGCCCGACGGTCTCGGTCATCATCCCGACCTTCCAGTGTGCACCCTATCTGCGGCAGTGCCTCGATAGCGTCCTCGGCCAGACATACCCCACGGATCGCATCGAGATCATCCTGGTAGACGATGGTTCCACGGATGAAACTCCGCAGGTGGCGGCAGCGTATACGGGACGCATCCAGTATCTGCGTCAGCCTAACCGGGGAGTCTCGGCGGCCCGCAATGCCGGCATTGCGGCGGCCGAAGGTCACTTGCTTGCTTTTCTGGATGCCGATGACTATTGGCTGCCTCGCCGCCTCGAACTGATGGTTCCCCGCCTCGCACGCGCGGAGAAGACTCTCGCAACGACCGACTTCTACGTCCAGGAAGGCGATCGGGTGCACGCACGCAGCTTCTTTTCGCAGCGGCCGCAGCATCGCGAGACGTTAACTGATCCCGCGAGGACGTACAGAAGCATCTTGGAGGATAATTTTCTCCCCTACATGATGATGTTGCCGCGCCAGGTTATCGAGGAGGTCGGTAACTTCGACACAGGCCTGCGCTATGGTGAAGATTGGGACTTGTGGCTGCGCTGCTTGCGGGCGGGCTACCGTGTCGAGCTGGTCGACGAACCGTGTGCCGTGTACCGTCACTTGAGGCCGGGCGCCACGACCACCCAGGGCACATGGGCCAAGGCCAGGGATCGGGTGACGGTCTTGTCGCGTCACCGGCGCCATGTATCGCGGCGTCGCTGGGCGCTCGCGACCGGGATCGTGCATCACCTCGCAGTGCGGGAGTTGGGTGCGCAACGCCGCTACCTCGCTGCTGCCATTCACCTCGGCGCACTGGCGCCCAACATCACGTACGTTCGGGAGTGGGTGAAGGCGAAGACGGGCATATGAGTCGATCGAGCTCTGCGATAATACCTTCACCAAGATTGCAAATCTCTCGTTCGCGTTGAGCCAACTTGCCGGATAAGAATACCGCCAGAGGCAGGCGGCCATCCCACTCGTTCTCCCAGCGATCCAGACGCGGTGGGGTGTCCTTCAAAAGGGCGTACAATCTTTCGACGCGCTCGCGCAGAGCTGGTGTGACCGCATTCTGCCAGCCTGGCGAGCGAGAATTTTGCTCCTCGGTCGGGGCCAGCCGAACGCCGCGTGGCCAGTGCCAATCCCACTCCTCAAGCACGACCAGGGAATCGCCGATGTACTGGATTAACCAGTGCAATTCGGCCATGTTGCGGCGATGGAGTGTGACGTTTTTCCTAATCTCATCGCGCAAGCGCATCAAGGAGGCCCTGCCTGGTCTTGGCATAATTTGTGTTGCCTGTCTATTTAGTGGTGGGAATGAATCTTCCGCTTGATCCTGTTGTTCATATGCTCCGTCGCAGAGTTCCGGCTCCCATCCGCGAACTCTTTCAGTCTGCTCTTTTCGAATGCAATCATGATTACCGCAAAGCGGTGTTCTTGGCGGGAACCGGTCGAGGCGGCACGACGTGGGTTTCGGCAATCCTCAACTACGATAATCGGTACCGCGACATGTTTGAGCCCTTTCACAGCCATTATGTCCGTTCGTCCGGCCGTTTTGTGTATACTCTCTATCTACGACCGGCAGACAACGACCCGTATTTTCTCAACCAGGCCAGGCGGATTCTCGAAGGACGTGTCCGCCACTGGTGGATAGATCAGGCGAACCGGCGCCGGATCGTGACGCACCGTCTGATCAAAGAAGTGCGAGCCAACCTGTGGCTGAAATGGCTGCATAGCCACTTCTCGGGCTTGCCTATCGTCCTCTTGCTGCGTCACCCCTGTGCGGTGGCTGATTCCCGGCTGCTGTTGGAATGGCCAACGCGACTTCAGATGTTCTTGAGCCAGCCAGACCTGGTTCAGGACCACCTCCAGCCGCTGCGCGATCGTTTATTGGCGCTGGAAACACCTTTTGAGCGGCACATCGCTGTCTGGTGCATTCAACACGCGGTGCCCTTGAGGCAGTTCCGGGCGGGTGACATCCATTTGGCGTTCTACGAGGGTTTCGTTGTGGAGCCTGAGTCGGAGATTCAGCGCCTTTTTGGGTTCCTCCGCGAGCCCTACTCGGATCGTATCCTGGAGACTCTGGAACGGCCGTCGTGGACAACCCGTCAGGGCAGTGCAGTGCGCAGTTCGCGGGGTCGCGCCTTGCTGGAATCGTGGCGCAAGAGAATCAATGCAAGCCAGCAAAAACGCGCGGTCGAGATCCTTGGATGGTTTGGGCTCTCGGGCGTTTATGGCCTCGATCCTCTGCCCGACCGCGCCGCGGCGGAAAGGCTGCTCGGTGGCCCGGGCGAAGCACTACAGGTGACGGCCGGTAGCACGCACCAAGCTCAATAGACTTACCTGAGCACCCAAGAACGTTCTCGTCTGCGTGACGGTAAAATGATTGCTCAGGTAGGCAGCCAAAATAGCGCAACCGTATTGCCGGCTGCCGTAGTGGCAGATAGGTACCTGAATGAACCAGATTTGCTTCCGGTGTGAGTCCCCTGTCCTGTGGAGGGCTTCGTCAATCTGTCTGGCATCCGAAAGGGTGACCACCGTCGGATGGTGCCAGTCAAAGCTCGGTGCTTCGGGAAGCGGCACAACGGGATTGGGGCCGTGGTAGTAGAGTTCAAACGGTAACGCATACGGGCCTGGAAAGATCGCTATCGGCTCCCCCGGCTTCTCCCATGCCGTGATGTAGGCCGCTACCCTGGCCCAGTCGCCCTCTTTTGCCATCGGCGCATACGTTGTACGCATGCTCGCAACACTTGCCGCCACGAAGACGAGAGAGTAGACGACGAACCACAGACGAGCGGCCGGCAGAGATGCGAGGAAGGTAACGGCGCCCATGACCACGGGTACGAACACCGTAAAGACATAGCGTGGCGCAAAGATCTCGTGCGTCGCCGCCATGCCGGCCCACAAGAGCGCGAGCGACACAGCGGCAATCCACCAGCCCAGCCTGAGCTCGGGGTTGCGGAGACTCAGAATGAAGGTCGCCAGAACGATGAGGAGCGAGAGCGGCCCGATGTGGCGGAAGGTAAACGGCACCACGTACGAGAGTGCCGTCCCATAGATGCCGGACGCGACGGACCATGCGCTGCGGATCTCGTGTGCTTGGGCAGTCCCTTCCCCTATCTGTACGGCGATGAACGATAAAACGGGCAGACAGAAAACCGCCGCACCGACCAGGTACGGAGCGTACGCCTTCACCATCCGCGGATAGGTGGTCGCCAAAGCCACAATAAAACCCGCGACGATAAACCCTAGAAAATACTGGGTGTAGATGGCGGCCACGACGAGGATTGCGTGCAGCAGCCGCGCGCGAGGGGTATCGGCAATAAAACCGTCGTAGAAGGTCCACATCAGGAGCGCTCCGAGGAGCGCCGCAAACGCATAGACGCGGATCTCCGTTGCCGCCCATACCGCAGCCGGGTTGAGCGCGACGACAAACGCCGCCCAGCCGGGGCTGACGTTCCTGGCAAAGCGGCGCGACAACTCCCAGGCCGCATAGATCGTCATGGACGTGCACGCCACCGAGAAGAGGCGTGCCCAGAAGATGGTATGACTGGCGATGCGCCAGACGGCCAAGAGAACAAAATACAGGGGCGGTTGCAGTTCAAAATGTATGGCCTGGTTAAAGGCATATGCTAGCCCCTGCCCGGTTGTGTGCAGCGTATACGACTCGTCAAGCCAGGCATTCAGTAGCCAGGCCAAAGGCACGCTGATTGCAAGGTGCAAGAAGATGGCGAGCCCGAGGAGGTAGCGGTCCAGGCGGCCGACGGGCCGGGGAGCGGTCTGCGCCACCACCCTTAGGCCGATGCCGGAAGAGATTCCAAGGCTTGGAGGTTGGCTTCGGCTTCTTTGACGTCGCCGCTCAGACGGCGCTCCCGCAAAACCGGTAAAGCCTTCGTAAGATACTCGCGAGCGGCCGCAACCTCGCTGGGCGGCGCAACCCCGGTCGCCTTCATTTTGGCGCAGTACAGGGCCCCCAGGCGGGCATAGGTGCGCGCCAGTTCGGTCGGGTACTTCATAGGGGTTAGCATGCCGACGGCGGCGACGTAGTGGTCTTCGGCTTCACGCCACTGCTGCTTGCGTGCGCACATCATGCCCTGCATGACGCGGGTTAAGGCGGCTGTAAAAGTCTTGCTCGTTACGAACTCGTCGGTGGCAAATCGTGCCGTCGCCCGGTCTTCGCTCGGCTCGGCCGCAAAAGACTGCGACGTTTCTTCGGATGCGGGCTGGCTGACCGCAGCCGGCTGTGACGCCGCCGCCTGCTCCGCATTCTCATCGAGCGCCGGCGCGTGCCTGGCAGGCGTCCGCAACGCAGCCTGCACCGCACGCAGGTCTTGGATGAGGGTCGCCGCATCGCCATAGCGTTTGGCGGGCTCCTTCTCGAGCAGCCGCATGACGATGCGATCCAGGGCCGGGGGGATGAGCGGGTTCTGCAGGCGCGGAGGCTTGGGGCGGTCGTTGACGTGTGCATACATGACGGCCGCCACGTCGCCCGAATCCAGCGCGAACGGCAGCCGGCCGCAGAGCAGCTCGTACAACAACACCCCGACCGAGTACAGGTCGCTCGCTTTGTCGCCGGATTTACCGAGGAAGCGCTCGGGCGGAAGGTAGGCGAGCGTCCCGACGATGTGCCCGCTCTGCGTCAGGTTGGACATGTCGCTCATCCGCCGCGCCAGGCCGAAATCCATGACCTTGAGGACGTTGTCGTCGCTGACCATGAGGTTGCCGGGCTTGATGTCGCGGTGAATGATGCCCTGGTCGTGAGCGTACTGCAGCGCCTCGAGCAGCTGCAGGATCAGCGTGAGCGCCGTGTCGAGCGGCATCGTCTTGCGATCCATCTCGCGCAGGGTGCGGCCGCGCACGTACTCCAAGATGATGTACGAGAGCGAGCGGTCCACCCCGACGTCGTACACGGCGACGATGTTGGGGTGGTTGAGTCGCGCCATGGACTGCGCCTCCATGAGGAAGCGTCGGGATACGTCGTCGGAGCGGTTGGTGAGGACTTTCACCGCGACCTCGCGCTCCAGGACGTGATCCATGCCGCGAAAGACCTCGGCCATCCCGCCCTTCCCGATCCGTTCGACGATCCGGTAGCGGTTGGCTAAGACGGCATTGGGCTGCAGGTCAGTGCTCATGAGGCTGATGCAAAGGCGGCCTTCACATGGGTAATATCGGTATTTTTCCCGGACTTCATGACGGCAACGACGTCAAACCGGATCTGCCGGAAGACCTGGCCGCTGTAGGCCAAGTACACCTGGGCCGCCTTGCGGACCCGTGCCTCCTTGACCGGGGTCACGGCCTCCAGGGGTGCTCCGCGGGCCAGGGAGCGGCGCATCTTCACTTCGATGAACACAAGGGTGCTGCCGTCCAACGCGATGAGGTCCACCTCGCCCCCGCGACAGCGAAAGTTGCGCTCCAGGATGTGATAGCCTCGTTGGATGAGGTAGTCCGCCGTTGCGCGCTCGCCCTCGTTGCCCAGACGTGCGGCGGCGCCTGAACCGCGCCGTCGCATTTACAGTGCGGCGCCGTCGAGGAGAAAGTCGAAACTGGGCGCTTGAACCGGCGCGTAGGTGCGCCGGTGAATGGGACTTGGGCCGAGCCGGGCCAAAGCCGCCAGGTGCTCGGCCGTGGCGTAGCCCTTGTGCTGGGCAAACCCGTAGCCTGGATAGAGCGCATCGCATTGGTCCATCCAGCGATCGCGGAACACCTTGGCGATGATGCTCGCCGCTGCAATGGCCGCTGACTTGGCGTCGCCGTCGGTGATCGGTTCCTGGGGACAGGCGCACTCTGGGATGTGTACGGCGTCAACCAAGACGTAGTCGGGCGTCACTGCGAGAGAGGAGAGCGCCCGACCCATCGCCAGCTTGGAGGCCGTGAGGATATTCATCCTATCAATCTCGCCCGGTGTCGCCCAGCCCAGCGCATAAGCGACCGCCTGCGCGCGGATTGCGTCGCATAAGGCCTCGCGGCGGACTGCGGGAAGGACCTTGCTGTCGTTGAGGCCTTCAAGGTAGAGTGGCTCCCGAATGACAACCGCACAGGCGACGACGGGGCCGGCGAGCGGCCCACGCCCCACCTCATCCACGCCGCACAGCAAGCGTGCCCCCGCATCCCACGCCTGTCGCTCGTACGCATGCAGGCGCTGAAGCCGGCGACGTTCTTTGGCTGTCATCGTGTATCGTCAACCCGCTCGAAGGTCACGCGGCCCAGTTTGCCGGCACGAAATTCCCGCAGAAGCGCCCCGGCCGCGTTGCGGCGATTGAGTTCGTCGCCGCGTGTCAGCATCCCGCGCCGGCGCGCAAAACTTTCGAGGTCAAGAGAGTGTGGGGCATCGGACGGGCGATGATGCTGCCACCAGGCGCAAAGATGCATCGCAGCGTCTTCGGGATCGAACGCATTTTCGGGCAGTATCCCGCAGACAGCAAACTGCCACGCGGTGCGCGCGTCGCGAATTGCGGGCTCGAGCACGCCCGGTGTATCCAGCATTTCGACGCGGCGGTCGAGAACGATCCAGCCGGTGTTGCGGGTTACGCCGGGCCGGTTCTGCGCCGGCGCACCTTTGCGCCGTGCCAGGGCATTGATGAGCGAGGACTTACCGGTATTGGGTGCCCCAATCACCGCAATTCGAAGCCGTGGCCCTCGGGCGGGCTGGGAAAGCAGGGCGGCCCGCAGCGGGCGCACGGTGGCCGGGCGCGTGGCCGCGATCGCAAAAGCCGTCTGCCCCTTCCGCCGAAGCGAGCATACCCAGCGTTCGGTCTCGACCGGGTCGGCCACGTCTGAGCGGTTGAGCACGATGAAACGGGGTTTGGCCCCAAGGCGCCCCGGGAGACGGGCGGGCGCCGTGCTACAGGGCAGCCGAGCATCGCGAACTTCGACCACGAGGTCGATAAGCGGCGCAATTTTCTCGAGCTTGAGAATGCCGGCGGCCATGTGGCCGGGAAACCAGGAAGCCGCCGCGCGCGTGTCCTTAACGGATCGGGTGGGCACGAGACAGGGGCCAGATCACAAACAGGGCCTTCCCGACGATCGCTGCCTCGCCTACCGGCCCGAAGGCGCGTGAATCCACCGAATCCGGACGGTCATCCCCCAGAACGAACAGGTGGCCGGCAGGGACCGTCTGCGGTCGAAGATTGCTCGTATCGCCGATAATACGCGGAGCCGGCGCGAAGGGCTGCCCGTTCACAAACGTGGTACCGTTGACGAGCGCGATAGTATCCCCGGGTAGAGCGACGACGCGCTTAAGCAGGATGTGCCCGTCGCTTGCCGGCGTGCGGAACGCGACGACGTCACCACGCATGATCGGTCTGGCGCCCACAACGATCGGTCCGAGTCTCAAGCCGTAGGATAGCGTATCGATCAAGACGTGACTGCCATCTGCGATGGACGGCAGCATCGAGCGCCCGTCAACCTGGGGCATGCGGAAGAAGGAGAGGGTGAGGAGCGCGGCAATGGCAGTAAGCTGCCAGGCAATGCGCAAACCGCGTCGCAATCGCCGGCGCGTGACGGCTTTGCGTTCCAGGGCGGCGAAGGAGGCGTCGTTGGCCAACGCCTCGTGCTCCCCAGGCCGGCCTGCAAGCGGCTGCAGCACGGGTGGCCCCTTTCAAACATTCATCCCGACAGCCCTCCTCGCGCGCCTGTCCGCACGCAACACCTTTGGGGTCGCACGCTCAGGGCCTGCGGCGACGACGCAGCGCGCGCAGGCCCGAGCCGAGGTGTTCGCGAGCCCACTGCAATTCCAGCCGCATGCGCTGCAGGCGAGTCAAGCGATGAATGCCGCTGCGGGCAGACATGTAGTCCAGAATCTCTGCAACCGGGGCATACCACCCGGGCCGGGCGGCGAGTTCCGTAAGGGCCTGAACGACGTCGGGCCGGACACAGCCATCGCGTGCAAAGCCGGAGGCGAAGTGGACGTACAAGATGCAGGCGCCTCCGGAAGCCTGCAGGCGGTCGAGATTGGAAACTGTTAGGAGCCGGACAAAAGCATCGGCGTCGGCCGCATCCGAGCTGGAGAACCAGGCCTTGACGTGCGGGCGGCGTGGATCCCAGTACGGCATCCAGCGGTCCACGTTCGTCGTGACGATGTCATGAAACGTGAAATCACGCACATATGTCAGGTATTCGCCGCACACATCAACCCAATAGAACGGGCTTCCGGGAGTGGACCCCGCAAAACGCCTGCGGGTCGTCGACCGGTAGAGAGCGCGGATCAGGGGATTGTCAAACCGCTCCGGGCCCCAGTAGATGTTTTCGATGTTGTCGGCGTGGTTGGCGTACGTGCGGGGCCAATATCCTAGGGCCTGCCTGAAGGTTTCCAGGCCGGCTAACGTCTCTTGCCGCGTCGAACCGCCGGAGCGGTTTCCGTGCCATCCAATCTCGAAGCCTTGACGCGCCAGGTCTTGCACCCATGCCGCGTACTCCGGGTCAGCCAGCGATTGTCCGGTGAAGCGGTCTCCGGGTGCGACGGGCGCGGACCACACGGTTTTGGTGGTCCGGATACCTAGCCGCGCGAGGAGATCGTAGATAGGGCGAAGATTCTCGAGCGTTCCATTGTCGGTGTCGTCGCAGATCGAGAAGGCAAACGCCTTGTTCTCAGGCCAGACGCAGCGCATGACCGTCAGGTGGACTCTCTCAGCGCAGGATTTTGACGTCGCGGGGCGGCCAGAACACCAAGAAGGCATGCCCGACAAAATGGCTGCGCGGCAAGAACCCCCAGATGTGGCCGTCGTTGGAGTCGTTGCGATTGTCCCCGAGCATTAGGTAGTAATCCTTGGGAACACGGTCGGGCGCCTGCCACTGCGAGCGCGGCGGGATGATGGCCCGTGAGGGGTCGAGCGGAATACCGTCCACGACGATATCGTAATTTTTAATTTCCAGCTCGTAGTCGGGCCGCTGGGTTGCGGGTATGTACGGCTCCGCCAGGCGCTTGCCGTTGCGGTACACGGTGCCGTTGTGAATGCGTATTGTATCGCCGGGTGCCGCCATGACCCGCTTGATGAAGTCGGTCGTCCCCAACTCGGCGGGCGGTTCGAAAACAGCAATCTGACCGTCTCGTGGATCCTGAAAGCGGTACTGAATCTCGTTTGCGAGCAGGACGTCGTGGATCTTGAGCGTCGGTTCCATCGAACCGGAGGGAATCCAAAACGTGCGCACGACGAAGTGCATGAGGAACAAAGCCGCCACGCCGGCGATGAGGAACGCATCGAGATACTCGCGCAGCACGCCGCGCTGCTTCTCGTCCGGCACCGCCGCGGGTGCAACCCAGATGACGACGCGCGCGACAGCCAAGATCGCGAGGATGGCGCCCAGGACGACAGGACTCATCCGCCGGGCACTACTTCTTTTCTTTAATGCGGGTGGCTTTGCTGCCCACGCGATCCTGGAGGTAGTACAACTTGGCCCGGCGCACGACGCCGCGCCGGATGACGTCGATCTTCTCGATGCGCGGCGAGTGGATGAGGAACGACCGTTCGACGCCGACTCCATGTGCGATGCGGCGCACGGTGAAAGTTTCGGCTAGACCACCGTGTTTGCGTTCGATGACGACGCCCTCAAAGATTTGGGTGCGCTCTTTGTTGCCCTCGCTGACCCGCGTGTGAACCTTAACTGTGTCGCCCGGCCCAAATTCGACCACCTTTTTCTTCTTGTGGGCTTCGCCGACCAGATGTGCGAGATCCATGACGTTCGTCTTTCAGGGCCGCGAAAAAAGCGCCGCCCCGGGCTCGGGACCGACGCCGCGACCAGCGTTCAGCTCGTGAAGTTGGACAGACCCGAGTATAACAGACCCCGGGAGATTTTATCAACCAGGCGGACCGTTCCTATGGCAGCGGGCGGCGGTGCCACGCCGGGCGCGACTTTCGCACCCGGCCGGCGCCATGCGCCGCCCGGGGGCTGAGCGGATGCCATGCGCCTGCGCCTGCGTTAGTCCAACAGATCGCGCCTGCGCTCGCGGGTGCGGGCCAAAGCCGCCTCCTTGCGCCATGCGGCGATTCGCTGGTGATCGCCGCTGAGCAGCACGTCCGGCACGGCAAGCCCGCGAAACACCGCCGGGCGCGTGTAGTGCGGCCAATCCAGGGCGCCCCCGGCAAAGGAGTCCGCTCTGGCGCTCTCGGCCTTGATGACCCCGGGCACGAGGCGCACGGTGGCATCGAGGAATGCCAGCGCCGCGACCTCGCCCCCGGTGAGTACAAAATCACCCAGCGACAGCTCGCTGGCCGGGACGAGAGAGAAGAAGCGCTCGTCGAGTCCCTCGTAGTGACCGCAGACGATGACGAGGCGGGAGAGAGACGCCAACTCTGCGGCCCTTGCGTGTGTAAAGCGTTCCCCGGCGGGTGAGGGCACGATGACGCGGCAGCCCTGAGGAACGGCCAGCCCCGCTCCGAGCAGCGATTCCATGCACGCGATCAAGGGGCCCAGCCGCAGGACCATGCCGGGCCCGCCTCCGTAAGGCGCGTCGTCGGCGCGCTCGCCGGGCGGCACGAAGGCCCACAGGTCGTGCACGGCGATCCGCACGAGCCCTTTGGTTTGCGCTCGCCCCACGATGCTGCCCGTGACGAAAGGTTCGAAGAACTGGGGGAACAGGGTGACGACGTCAATCTGCATGCGCTTCGTCTTTTCGGATGCAGTGCAGACCCGACCTTTGGCAGAAAATCCATCCGGCGTGGACAGCTACCGGCGCGGCCTGGCGGCGTACGAGCGAGGCAGGTTCGAAGAAGCAGCCTGTTTCTTCTCGCAGGCCATTGCGGCCGGCGAGCAGGTCGCGCCCTCTCTCGCCAAGCGCGGTGTGTGCTGGCTGCGCACGGGCAACCGCGAGGCCGCACGGCATGACTTCGAAGCGGCACTTGTAGCCGATGCCCGCTGCCTGCCGGCCTTGGTCAACCTGGGCAACCTCTCGCTGGAAGCCGGCAATCTCGATGAGGCGCAAGATTGCTACGAGCGCGCCTTGCGCATCGACGCCACGTACGCCTTGGCACATCACAACCTGGGTGTCGTGTATCGCAAGCGGGGCAATCTGGCGGCCAGCATTCGCGAGCTGCGTCTGGCGGCGCGCTACGAAGGGCTACCCCACGCCGCCCGGCGCCGATTGGCGTGGTGGAAGCGCCGATAACTGAACGGAATGGCCCGCCTGCACTTTGCGCCGCTGCCGATGGCTGAATGGGCGGCCGTCGACGCCGCTGCTCCCGCCCCCACGTTCTACGCGCGGCCCGCTTGGGCGCGGGCGGTTGCCGCTGTTGCCCCGCGCTTCGAACCCTGGCCTTTGGTCTGCGAGGTGCGCCGGGTGGGGCGCGTCCTCGTGCCGCTCATGCGCACCCGGGGCAGGCGGCTGCCGTGGACGATTTTGCAGGGCGTGCCGATGTGGGGCTACACGGCCGTGCAGCGCTGCGACGGCGGGGCGCTGGACGCCGCAACGCGCAGCGCGGTCGTCGAAGACGTCTTGCGGCAAGGTGACAGCGTGCGCTTGAACCTGTGGCCGTTTGAAGAGGTGAGCGTGCACGGGGCCACCGTGCGCGAGCCCGCGGAGACCTCGGCGCTTGACATGCAGGGCGGCGTCGACGCCGCGTTGGCACGGATGAACCCCAAGGCCAGGCGCATGGCCGGCCAAGCGAAGAGGCGAGGCGCCACCTGCAGTCTGGAGAGCCGCGAGGACGCCATCGACACCTACTACGCCCTGTTGTCGGCAGCCGCCGTCGAGCGTTGGAAGCGGCCGCAACCAGCGATCCCCAAGGAGTTCTTACGCGCGGTGTGGCGCGAGGGCGGCGAGAGCGTTGAACTGTGGTTTGTCCGGTACGAAGGCGAGCCGGTGGCGGGCGGTGTGGCACTTTATGGGGCGACCGAGGTCTCTCTGTGGACGACGGCCACCAAACCCGGGATGGAGATTTTGCGACCTCACAATTTGCTGCATGCCACCATCCTGGAGCACGCGGCCCGTCGCGGCCTGCGCTGGTACAATCTGGATGCAAGTTCGGGCTTGGAAGGCGTTTTGCGCTTCAAACACGCGCTCGGTGCACAGCAAACCTTCTACGAGATCCTCGGGCGCGAGGGCCGCGTATTCCGGCTCGTCCGGGGCCTGCAGCGCTTGCTGGGCGTGAGGGGCTAGGCGCGCGATGGGGTATGTGTTTGCCCTCGTACTCGACGGCGACGAGTTGGCGTCCTGGCAAGCCGAGAGCGTGCGCCTGTTGGAAAGCGAGGGCTGGGCTCGCTTGGCGTCTATCATTGAGGTACGGTCTGCCCCACAAGGCGCAGGCGATGCGCGAAGCGTCGTGCACGGGGATTCGTCCTACGAGGCGTTCGTACGGCGTGTGGGCGTCGCAGAGTTGCTGCCCGTGAAAGCGCGGGATCTCTTTGCCGGCTGCCAGTGGCTCGATTGCGCAACTGGTGCTCCGGCCTGGCACGGCGAGGCGGCGGACGCATTGCACACTGCGGCGGGCGCGGGACCCGAAGGGGTTGAGGCGGCCCCGCCGCGCGGCGCAGCCGAGGCGGGCGGGGCGTGGGACTTCATCCTCGCGTTCACGAGGCGGCCCGAGGTGCCGGCCGAGATCGCCGCAGCAGCGCGCTACGGGATCTGGCAGTTCCTTTATGGCGACCCGGCGGCTTTTGAGGCTGCCGTGCCCGCCTTCTGGGAGGTCCTTGACGATCACGACGTCACGAGCGCCGCGCTCGTGCGCGTGCACCCGGGCGGGAACCTTGGTGTCGTTCTCAAACAGGCGCACCTGGCGACGCAGCGCACGTCGTTTGGCGACAACGCTGCCGTGTTGCTGCGGGAAATGCAGACCTGGCCGGCGCGAGTCTGCCGCGACCTTGCGGCCGGTGCGGCGGTATACCTCAATGCCGCCGCGCAGCCGCGGCCTCCACGCAGGTATGGGATGCCGGCTGCGCGCGACATCCGAACCCTGCGGGCGCGCGTGCGGGGGCGGACGTTTGCCCAGGTCTGGCGTCGGCGATTTCTCAAGCAGGATTGGACGATTGCCCTTGCCGACCGCCCCCCGACCGACTTTGTTGACATCGATGCGCGCCCACAGGTGCGTGTGCTGGCGCCATACGACCGCAGGCGTTTCCTTGCCGATTGCTTCGTCGCCGGGCGTGACGGAAAAACTTTTGTCTTCTTTGAGGACTTCGACTACCGGCGCGGCCGCGGCGTCATTGGCGTGGCTCCGCTTGACGGGCGCGGACCCCTGCGTGCACGCATGGCGTTGGAGGAGCCTCATCACCTGTCGTATCCGCAGGTGTTTGAACACGGCGGCACGTTCTATTGTTTGCCCGAGTCGGTGTATGCGCGCGTGGTTCGCCTGTATCGCGCTGTGGAGTTTCCCTATCGGTGGGAGCCCGCAGCCACGCTCGTCGAGGATTTCGCGGCAGTTGATCCCACGCTGGTTTTCTACGACGGCCGGTGGTGGCTCTTTTGCACCAACCTCGATGAAGGCTACCATTCGCACGTGTACGTCTGGCACGCCGGCCATCTCTTCGGCCCGTGGCAACAGCACGCGGCAAACCCGGTCAAGGTGGATGTGCGCTCGGCGGGGCCGGCGGGACCGCTCTTCGTGCACCGGGGCGTGCTGTACCGGCCGGCGCAAGACTGCTCGCGCGTGTACGGCGGGTGCATTCGGCTCAACCGCATCGAGCGTCTTACCACACACGAGTTCAAAGAGGTGCCGGCGGGAACGATTCGGCCGCCGGGCGGCCCGTACTCGCAGGGTTTGCACACGATCGCGGCATGGGATGGGACCTGCGTCGTGGATGTGATGCGCTACGTCTTCAATCCGCAGGCGGCGCTGGGGGCGGCGCGGGGTTGGGCCGGCTTGCTGGCCCGAGGCGCGGGAGTTCCCGACGAGAGCCTGGCGGCGCTGAAGGCCAGGTTACGGGCTTGGCGAGGGTCTAAGGCCGGGAACGGCCGGCCGTAGACTGCCGAAGGCTCTCAGGAATCCAAAAACCCCGGGGGTGCCTACCGCTCTTCGCCGACTTCGACGACCTCGGCGCTGAGGCTTTGGTGCAGGTACTCCATCAGTTGCGGCAGGGTGATGTGCTCAAGGGCCGAGCGGCGCGGGGAATCGTCGTCGTCCCCTTCGTCGCGCAGGTAGTAGCGGACGTCGAAGTCGCCGCTCTCGTCGGCGTGGAAGACGATGGCAAATCCCTTCGCCGGGTTGTCGTCGTAGACGTGCAGCGTGTGCGGGTTGACGATCTCAATCGAGTGCGTGGGGTTGCGGGCGTCGAAGAGGGTGATGAGGAGTTCGGTCGTGCCCTCGATCTCGAAGCGCTCGACCGTGAAGGTGTTCTTGACGGAGTAGACCTGCTGATGGGAGCGCTGGCGGGCCGACATCTCGTAGAAGACCCGGCGCTGGACGAAGCGCGACAGGACCTTCTTCAGGGTGCCCAAAGCCCCCACCGGCTCTTCCCGCTGGCTCTTCGCGAAGTAAATCTTCAAGAGTATCGGGATTTCGCGGGCAAAAAAAAGATTACCCGCAGGCGCACGGGGAACTAGGGCCGGCAAGTATGCTCAGCCCATCCGATACCGCGATCGTCTTCCTGTTGGCCCTTCTCCTGTTCGGACCGGAACAGCTACCCAAACTGGCCCGCCAGCTGGGCGAGGCGATGCGCCACATCCAAAGCACGACGCAGTCCTTCATGCTGGAGATGGAGCGGGCGGCGCAGGCGGCCGACGACCGCAGCACGGTGCCGGGTCCCGCCGGAGGGCCGGCCGCAGCCCTGCCAGATATACCCGTCGAGGTGGTGCCTTTCGATCCTCCCAACTCGCCGGATGACGCCGCAGCGGATGGCATCGCAGCGGATGCACCGCCTGTTAGGCTGGACGATGACGGCACCGAGCGCTCACGCGGTCAACTGGCCGATAAGCCGTAAAAACGCCGCCACAGGGTGATGACCTTCCACACGTAGCGGATCGTCTCGTCGTAGGGAGGAACGCCCCGGTAGCGGTCCACGGCTCCCGTACCCGCGTTGTACGCTGCGATCGCATAGACGTACTGGTGTTGGCGATCGAAGCGCGCGTAGTGTTCGAGGTCGCCTTTGAGCGTCATGACGGTGCCGTGGATATTCTGGTCGATGTCCTCGACGTCGCTCACGCCGTCTTCGGCGGCCGTCTCCGGCATCAATTGCCCCAAACCTCGCGCGCCCGCCGGACTGCGGGCCGTCCGGTCGAAGGCGCTCTCGGCGGCGACGATGGCGACGACCAGGCGCGGGTCGACGCCCTGGGCCATGGACTCGCGGACGATCGCGGCGACGATCTGGCGCGCCTCGGCGTCGTCAATGCCGGGATTGAAGTACTGGATGGCGGCGACGTAGGCCTTCATCGCCACTTCGTTGTTGACGTTCTGCCATGCGCTGTAGGCTCCGGCGGGGTGGGAATCGGCCAGGCAGACACACAAGGTCAGACCGGCAACGGCGATGAGGGCACGCGCACGGAGGTGGACGCACCGGTGCAAAAGCCGGGGCATGTCAGCAATATCGGAATGAACGGCAAGCAGCGTTAGCCAGCTGGGCTGAAGAGACCCCCACGCAATATGTCAGTGCCGCGGGAGGACGAACGTATGAACGGTCCATTTCCCCCATCCGCCAGGGCTGAGCCGAGGTGCCTTCCTGGCAGGGGCCGCTTCCGCGTCCGCATTGGCGTTCGCGGGACGTCCGGCGTCGGCGGCGAACCAAGCGGCGCCCATGACTCCTCAAGCCGCTCTGGAACGCCTGCGCGACGGTCATGCGACCTTCCTGGCCGGCGCCGTGCAGACCAGACCACAGAGCGCGGCGCAGCGCGAGGCTTTGGCTGCCGGCCAGCATCCCTTTGCCGCTATTTTGGCCTGCGCAGACTCGCGAACCGGTCCCGAAATCGTCTTCCACCAGGCTCTGGGCGATCTCTTCGTCGTGCGCGTGGCGGGCAACGTCGCCGGAACGATGGAGCTTGGCAGCCTCGAGTACGCGGCGGCGGAACTGGCGGTTCCGCTCATCGTCGTGCTGGGGCACTCTCGATGCGGTGCGGTCAAGGCCGCGGTGGACGTCGCGAAAAACGGAACGGCATTGCCGGGGCACATCGCCGACCTGGCGGCCGCGATCGTGCCGGCGGCGCAGGCGACGCGCGACCAATCGGGAGACTGGGTGGATAACGCGACGCGCGAAAACGTGCGGCGCAGCGTGGGCGTGCTCAAGGAGAGCCGCGTGCTCTCGCCACTCGTGGACGCCGGCCGGCTGCAGATCGTGGGGGCTGTCTACGCGCTGGAGACCGGGGCGGTTAGCTACCTGGACTGACGACGTACGCCGGCACTACAGTTTCAACTGCGAACGGACATCGGCAAGTTTGTCGCCGACGAACTTGCCGAGCTGGCGGCGCAGCGCTTCCCGCTGGTCCTCTTCGAGCCGCGAGTAGATGAAGTACCCGGCGGCCGCCACGACCGCGCCCACCAAGCCTGCCAGGAGAGTATTGCGAACCTCGTTGGGTGCGGCAGCTGTCTGCCCGGCTTCGTCCGCAAAGGGGCCGTTTCGATCGGTCGTCATTGCCATGGTTTTCAACGCTCCACTGTGTCGGCTGGGGAAGAAGGCCGCCTGCGGGCCTTGGAACGGCTGGCTTTCGCGGCTTGCCGGCGGGGCCCTGTGGCCCGGGCAGTCCGGCTGGGGATGCTGATGGCACGACGCGCCGGCGGGGTGCGCTGACCCTTGTCGTCTCTCGTCCGGACCGTTCGGCTGCGGATGGTGACGTGGCCCGGGTAGGAACGCGCGACCGCTTCGAGTCCCGAGAGCATGGTGGCGAGCACGGCCTGGGCCCGGCTGTTGCGCCGGTCACGCTGGGTGAGCCGCAGCGAAAAGCGCCGGGGCGTGTCGGCGACCGCTGGCCGGACGCCGCAGTGGGCTCGCAGTCCGTGTGCCGCGGTGAGGACAAGTGCGCTGACCGCCGCACAGACGATGTCGCGACCCGCAGGTGCAAAGCCCGCGTGGCCGGTGATCGTAAAGCCGGCAAGCCGGCCGTCCCGGCGTTCGCAGGCGACGGTTACAGTTAAACCGCTCTTAGCCGAACGCGATGGACTCAATGCGCAGTTCCGTCACCGGCTGGCGATGGCCGTGGCGGCGCCGCACTCTCTTCTTCGACTTGTAGCGGAAAGCCAAAATCTTGCGAGCACGCGACTGTCGCAGCACGCGCGCGATGACGCGGGCTTTGTGGAGCGTGGCTGGAGCAAGGAGCAGCTGTCGGCCATCGTGGGCCAAGAGCACGCGCTCGAAGACGATTTCGTGGCCTGGATCACCGGAAATCCGGTCGAGGCGGACGACGTCGCCCTCCCTCACCACGAGTGGTCTGCCGTTGGCTTCAATGACGGCGTACATGCTCTTCAACTCCTCGTCAATGGGACTGTGCCGGTACGGAAGGCTTTAGGGCCTGCCGCGGCGGCGCAGACTAGCTGGATTGGCAGGCTCCGCAAGGCGCCGTGCGGGCTCGCGAGGTGCACGCCGTGCGGGCCTCGCGAGCTGCACACCGTGCGGGTTGCGGCTCCGGTTTACGGTCCGGTCCCAGAACCGGTGGCTTGGAGCGGCCAGGCCAGTTGTTGCCGGCCTGCCTCTCGTCGCGTCGGCACCGTGGGCCAGGGCCGTTTGCGCGGCGCCTATGGCCTGCCGCCTGCGTCGGTTGCTTTGGCAGCCAGGCCGCCAAAACCTCACGCTCCTATGCGCAAAGTATTTACAAAGCCGGCCAAATGGCCTATTATTTACCTTCGGTACGCGTTTTTGTGCGTGCCCTGTCCGTAGAATTGGAGGTCGGATCTCCCCCCACTCTTTGTCGCGAGGGCTGGATGGTTGAAAGCACTTGGTACGCACATCATCGTCGAATTGTCCGACTGTAACCCGCGCATTCTCAGTGACGTTGACCAAGTAGCGAGCATTCTCGTCGCAGCGGCCAAGGCCGCACACGCAGAGGTTCTCCAAACCGCCTTTCACCGCTTTTCGCCCCAGGGCGTCAGCGGTGTCGTCGTCATTGCCGAATCCCACCTTTCCATTCACACCTGGCCGGAGTACGGGTACGCAGCCATGGACATTTACACGTGCGGCGAAAAAACCGAACCCTGGAAAGCCTGCCGCTTGGCGGCGGCCGAATTCCAGGCCAAGCAGATGCTGACCACGGAAGTGCGCCGCGGGATGCCGGATGAGTATGGCGTCTATAGCCACGTCGTCGGCAAGCGCTCCAGCGGAGCCGTTCCGGGTGCCAAAAACAGAAAACTCGCAGTGGTACGTTGAGCAAGTCGGCCCGGGAGAAATCCACGGGCACGCCGTCCTCCGTACGCTGGCTGCGGGCCGCTCGCGCTTCCAAGAGTATGCCGTCGTCGAAACCCGGCTCTTCGGCAAGATGCTGGTGCTGGACGGCGACACGCAAAGCTCGGCACTCGATGAGCACATCTACCACGAGAGCCTGGTCTTTCCGGCCTGCGTTGCCGCCGGAGGTGCTCCGGAGCGCGCTCTGATCCTCGGCGGCGGGGAGGGGGCGACGCTGCGTGAGCTGTTGCGCTTGCCCAGCATCCGCCAGGTGACCATGGTGGACATTGACGGCGAGGTCGTCGACGTCTGCCGGCGTCACCTGCCCGAGTGGAGCGCAGGGGCGTTCGATGATCCGAGGACCGACCTCATCATCGGCGATGCCCGGGAGTACGTGTTCTCGTCACACGAGCAGTTCGACGTCATCCTGGGAGATCTGACGGAACCGCTCGAGGGATCTCCCGCCGAGGGTCTCCATTCGCCGGAGATGTATGCGGCGATCCGCGCACGTTTGAGCCGCCGGGGTGCGTACGCGCTCCAAGCCTCGACCTGCGGCCCGCACAACTACGGGCTACACGTTCGGATGATCCGCCGGCTGCGGGATGTGTTTTCTGTGGTCGCCCCGTACAGCGTGTACGTGCCGGCCTTTGATACCGAGTGGGGGTTTGCCGTATGCGGCGGGATCGTCGGCATGCAGTCCGAGGAGGCGGCGCGCGGTGCCCAGCAGCTGGCCGGTGCCTGCGGCGGACTGCGTTTCTACGACGGGGAGTCGCATCGCCGGCTCTTCAACCTGCCACGGTACTTGCGCGAGGCGTACGAAGTTCGCTGAACGCGCTCATGTAACGGCCGCGCGTGACGTTTCACCGGTCGCGCAAGCGCGACCGCTACACCTCACACGCCATCGGTCGCGCAAGCGCGACGGTCGGCTAAAGCCGACCGCTACGCCGTGGCGGGGAACCCCTCGAACCCTCTTACGCCAGACCGGACTTGATCGCGTAGATCGCGGCTTGGGTCCGCGCCGTGACGTTCAGCTTGCTGAAGATGCGGCTAATGTGGTTCTTTACCGTCTTCTCGCTGAGGAACAAACGCTCGGAGATCTGCTTGTTCGAAAGTCCCATGGCAAGCAGCTGAATGACGTCCGTCTCACGCTCGGAGAGTTCCGTCGGGTCGCCCTTGTGCCGCCGTTCGCTCATCTGCCGCAGCATGCTGCCCGCCAAACGCGGGTCGACGTACATCTCGCCGTTGGCAATGGAGAGCAGAGCGCGGAGCAGGTCGTTGAGCCCGATGTCCTTGATAATGTAACCTTCCAGGCCGTGGACCAGGCTGCGCTCCAAGAGCGCTTTCTGCGAGTTCATGGACAGCAGGCAGATTTTTCCGGTTGGATGCGCCTGGCGCAATGCCCTGACGGTTTCCACCGGGTCGCCCTTTTGGAAGTCAACGTCGAAGAGCGTTAGATCGGGTTTGGCTGCTGCAATGCGCGCGACATCGCACGATTCCACGCATTCTTGAACAACCCGAAAACGCTCGTCTTTGGCGAGCACGTGACACAGCGCCTTGCGAAAGAGCGCCTGCTCCTCCAAAACCGCGATGCGCACTTGTTCCGTAGCCATCGATAACCTCCGTCCCTAGTTATTGCGCATGAGTTGGACTGAGCAATTCAGCCTTGACTCTTCGGTACAGTAAAGTACTTATAGCACAGTGATCTGTACGTGAGCATCCCTGAAATCTGGGGAAAGACCCATATGATGCGGGGTAGAATGCCCCAATACGAACGTATGTGTGAATGCTGGTGCTTCATGTTCGTTCATGCGGGGTAAAGTCTCCGCGGTGCGCCGTGTCGATCGCCCAAGCGCGACCGCTACGGGTCAGCATGCCGGTTCAGTCGAGCCGCCGGTGCGCCGTGTCGGTCGCGCAAGCGCGACCGCCACCTACGCGATCTCGTGGGCCTCGGCTTTAGGCTACCTGGCCTGGGTTATGACAACATGAAGGCGAGAAGAAAAAGACCCTTAAGCCGGCTGGCCCGGTGCCGCCCAACGGGATAGGCTAGACATCGACGGGACGGCCTAATGCTGGGCCATAGGTCCTAAGCCCGGTTTCGCTAAAGATACTCTTCCGACAGTTCATCCCCAGCGCCCTAAAGATCGTTGGTCTTGCGCCACCTATGAAATCGAAAGCACGTTCGCTTCCCGCGCCGCTCATCGTTGCTCCCGCCAAGAGCGTCCATAACCGGCGCATGCCCGGCATTCTCATTTTGGACGCCCGGCGCAGAGTACTCTTTGCCAACAGCGCCTGCTTCGCGATGCTCAAGCCCGTCGCCGGCGCAGACCTGCGTTTGGGCTCCGGCAGTGCCCTCCCCGACAATCTGCAGCCTCTGCTGGAGGATGTGGAGAAACGCTTGGCGGGCGTGCCGGAATCGTGCAACGTCATCCTGCCCTCGTACGACATCTGCGTCCGCGCCTGCAAGCTCCACGATCACGGCGACCCAGCCGTGTTGCTCTTGGTCGAGCGGGCCAGCCGCCAGGACGTCGTGCGCAGCGCACTGGCCAACTATCCCCTGACGCCGCGCGAGACCGAAGTCGCCGAGCTTGTGCTGCGCGGCTATCCCAACCGGCACATCGCCGATCAACTCGTGTTGGCCGAGTCCACGGTGGAAGACCACCTCAAACGCATCTTCGCCAAGGTCGGCGTGCGGTCGCGTTCCGCGCTGGCCTCGAAAATTCTCGGGATTAGGGAAGAAGCCGCAGGCCACGCCGGCGCGGGCTAGGACGGTTTTCCCGCACCGCCGAAGCGTCAACGGTGCTCACTTCAGCCGCCAAGACGGCGCTCTACGGGGCGCACGTCTCCCTGGGCGCCAAGATGTCCCCCTTCGGGGGATTTCTTATGCCCATTGTCTACACGAGCATCCTCGACGAGCACAAGGCGGTGCGCACCGCTGCCGGTCTCTTCGACCTCTCGCACATGGGGCAGCTTGTCGCCCGCGGCCCGGCTGTCGCCGAATGGCTGGATCGGCTCACGGTCAATCGGGTTGCCGGCATGCGCGAGGGGCAAGCCCGCTACAACATCTTCACCAACGAACGGGGCGGCGCGCACGACGACGCCATCCTCTACCGATTTCCCGAGGATTGGCTGATTGTCGTCAACGCCGCCAACACGGCCAAAATGTGGGAGCTCTTGCAGGCGTCAAAACCGGCGCAGGTCGCTTTGGAGAACCGGACGCCGCAGTCTGCGCTCATCGCGATCCAGGGACCGCGGGCCGCGGAGATCCTGGCGCCCTTGTGCGGCGCTGACCTCGATGGATTGCGCTCATACCACGCGCTGCGGACACGCCTGGCAGATGGTGCGGGTGGTGTCGAGGTCGAGATAGCGCGCACGGGCTACACCGGTGAAGACGGCTTTGAGATCTTTTTGCCCGCCGGCGCCGCGCCCGCCGTGTGGGAGCGGCTCTTGGTTGCCGGCACCACCCACGGGTTGCGGCCGGCTGGACTCGGCGCACGTGATGTGCTGCGGCTGGAGGCCGGCATGCCGCTCTACGGGCACGAGCTGGACGAAGATATCACGCCCCTGCAAGCCGGGCTGGGGTGGGCGGTGAGGTGGGAGAAATCGGACTTCATCGGCAAAACCGCTCTTGCCGCCCAGAAAGCGGCCGACGACTACGATCGGATCGTCGGCGTGGTGATGGACGGAAAGGCGCCGGCCCGCGCAGGATATGCCGTTCACGCGGATGGGCGCCGCGTCGGTGAGGTGCGCAGCGGGTCGATCGCACCGGCTCTGGGCGGTCGCAACATCGCGACCGCGCTGGTTGCCAAGGCGGCCAGCGCTCCGGGGACCCGTTTGACAATCGAGATTCGCGGCACGGAACACCCGGCGACCGTGGTGCCCCTGCCTTTCTACAAGCGCCCGGCCTGAGGAGCGAGGGGAAACCAACATGTCACAGCCCGCAGACCGCTTCTACACCAAAGAGCACGAATGGGTGAAGATAGAAGGCCAAACCGCGACGGTCGGGATCACCGACTACGCGCAGTCGTCCTTGGGCGACATCGTGTACGTTGAATTGCCCGCACCGGGCGCCGCGCTCGAGCGCGGCAAGCCGCTGGGCGTCGTGGAATCCGTCAAGGCCGTGTCGGACATCTACGCGCCGTTACCGGGCACCGTTGCCGAGGTCAATGCCGCCGTCGAGGACGATCCGGCGCTCGTCAACCGGGATCCGTTCGGCGAAGGCTGGCTTATCAAAGTCAGCCTGACGGGCGATGCCTCGCCGGACGGACTTTTGGATGCCGCAGCCTACGCCGAGTTCGTGAGGTCGTTATGAGCGGCTACGCTCCGCACACCGAACGCGACATCCAGGCGATGCTCGAGGTCATCGGGGCGCCCAGCCTCGAGGCGCTGTCATCAGTGCCGGACGGCCTTGAGCTGCGCGCTCACCTCGACCTGCCGCCGCCGATGCCCGAATCCCAGGCCTTTGCTCATCTGCGCAGGCTTGCCGAGGCCAATCAGGCTGCTCGGATGACGTCCTTCCTTGGGGCAGGCGCATACCGCCACTACCGCCCGCCCGCCGTGTCATGGTTTGCCACCCGCTCCGAGTTTTTGACCGCCTACACGCCCTACCAGGCGGAAGCCAG
This sequence comes from bacterium, assembly GCA_902812405.1. Classification (GTDB taxonomy): domain Bacteria; phylum Vulcanimicrobiota; class Vulcanimicrobiia; order Eremiobacterales; family Eremiobacteraceae; genus CADDZI01. Next base: position 32,700 of record CADDZI010000024.1, read on the forward strand.
CCAGGGTACGTTGCAAGCGATCTACGAATGGCAGACGTACATCAGCCTACTCACCGGCATGGACGTCAGCAACGCCTCTCTCTACGACGGAGCGACGGCTCTCGTCGAAGGGGTGATCATGGCCCTGCACGCGACAGGCAAGCGCCGGGTGGCGGTCAGTCTGGGCGTGCACCCGATGTACCGCGCAGTGCTGGCAACCTACGCCGCGGGTATGGGGCTCGAGGTGCGGGAACTGCCGATGGACGAGCGCGGCCTCACCGTCTGCGAGGAACAGGCGTTGGACGGAGTGTCGTGCCTGGCGATTCAGAGCCCAAACTTCTTCGGCTGCATCGAAGACGTGCCGACGGCAGCCCGCGCCGTGCACGCCGCCGGAGGGCTGTGCATCGCCGTGACAGCCGAAGCTCTCGCGCTGGCAGTCTTGCAGACGCCGCGCGAGGCGGGAGCCGACATTGCGCTCGGGGAGGCGCAATCGTTCGGTTTGCCGGTCGGGTACGGCGGGCCGTACGTCGGGTTCATCGCAACGACGCGCGAGCACGTGCGTCGGCTGCCGGGCCGGCTCGTCGGCGAGACGCGCGACGTTGACGGGCGCCGGGCCTTCGTCCTGACGCTGCAGGGACGCGAACAGCACATCCGGCGCGAGCTGGCAACGTCCAATATCTGCACCAACCAGGCTCTGTGCGCGCTGATGGCGACCGTCTACCTGGCGACCGTGGGTAGCCATGGTCTGCAGGCGATCGCCGCCACCAATCTGGAACGCGCGCGGCGGTTGCGCGACGCCCTGTGCGCCCTGGAGGGATTCTCGCAAACCTTCGCCGCGCCGTTCTTCAACGAGGTCTGCATCCGAACACCCGTGGCGGCAGAGCGTCTGGCGGCCCGGTTCTACGAGAAGGGCATCCTGGCCGGCCTGCCGCTCTCCCGCTTTTATCCTGGCCGCGACAACGATCTGCTCGTCTGCGCCACCGAGCTGACCTCGCCCGAGGATATCGCCCGCTTCGCCCGCGCTGTAGCTGCCGAGGTGCCGCATGCGGCAGTGGCCTAAGGAAGGCGTGCCCCTCCTTTTCGAGCAGGGAGCACCCGGCCGGGGTTCACGGTTCGTCGAGGATGCGGGCCGGCCCGAGGATTTCCTGGACCCGGCACTGTTGCGGCGCAGACTCCCGCTGCCCGACCTGGCGGAGCCCGAGGTCGCTCGGCACTTTACGCGCCTCTCGCAGCGCAACTTCTCGGTGGACGGCAACTTCTATCCGCTGGGCTCGTGCACGATGAAGTATAACCCTAAGCTCAACGAGGCGGCAGCGGCGTACGAGGGCTTCACCGAATTGCACCCGTTTGCGCCGGACGCCGGCGCGCAGGGGGCGCTGCACCTGCTGTGGGACATGCAGCGCTGGCTGAGCGAGCTCTTCGGGATGGCGGAGTTTTCGCTCATGCCGGCCGCCGGAGCCCACGGTGAGATCACGGCCATGCTCATGGCCAAGAAGTACTTCGCGCAGATCGGGCAGCCTGAGCGTCATGTCTGCCTCGTGCCCGACACGGCGCACGGCACGAATCCGGCCAGTGCGGCGATGGTGGGCTATCGTGTCGTCGCCATTCCCTCCACGCGGCGCGGGCGCACGGATGTGGGCGCCCTGCGCGCCCGCCTGGACGGGGCGACGGCCGTCTGCATGATGACCAACCCCAACACGCTGGGGCTGTTCGAGGACGACATCGTGGACATCACCCGCGCCGTGCACGATGCCGGTGGGCTCATGTACTACGATGGCGCAAATGCCAACGCGATCGTCGGCCTGACGCGCCCGGGCGACATGGGCTTCGACCTGCTCCACCTGAACCTGCACAAGACGTTTTCGGTGCCGCACGGCGGGGGCGGCCCCGGATCTGGCCCGGTCGGCGCGAGCGAGCGCCTGGCACGGTACCTGCCCCAACCGCTCGTGACGCGCCGTGGCGACGGCGGCTTCGCCCTGGAGTGGGATCGGCCGGACAGCATCGGCCCGGTGCGCGCATTTTGGTCGCATTTCTTGGCCATCGTGCGGGCCTATGCGTACATCATCGTTCACGGCGTCGAAGGGCTGCAGGCCAACAGCCGACTGGCCGTGCTCAACGCGAATTACGTACGGGCCCGCCTCAAGGGTGTCCTGAGCGTACCCTACGAGGATCTCTGCCGCCATGAGTTCGTCTGTTCGGCCGAGGATCTCAAACGCGCGACCGGTGTGCGCGCTCTGGATCTGGCCAAAGGCCTGTTGGATGCGGGCATCCACGCACCGACGATGTACTGGCCGCACGTCGTCCCCGAGTGTCTCATGATCGAACCGACCGAAACGGAGACCAAAGAAACACTGGATGAGTTCGTCCGCGTCCTGAGCTCGCTCGTTGCGCGCGCACGCGAGGATCCGTCGGCGCTTGCCGCTCTCCCGCTCCACACGCCCGTCCGCCGCGTGGACGAAGCGCAGGCCGGACGCTTGGCCAACAAAGGCATCGGACTGCGCTGGGAGCCGCCGGCCGCAGACGCCTCGCCCAACGGAACGTGAGTGCGCGGCGGCGCCGTTCGCGCAAGACCCAGGCCGGCGGACCTCAGCCTACCCACGCGGCAGACAAGCGCTTTACACGCGTCTACGAGCGTTCGGCAGGCGGACTCGTCCTGCGTCGCGTCGGCGCTCACTACGAAGGCCTCGTCATTGGGCGGTCGAGGCCGCGCATTTGGTCGCTGCCGAAGGGACATATCGAGTCCAACGAGACGGTGGAAGAGGCCGCTGTGCGCGAGGTAGAGGAAGAAACCGGCGTGCGGGCTGCGATCGTCACGAAACTGGATGCGATCCGCTACTGGTTCTACGCGAACCGCGCCAAGCACAGCAAGGTCGTGCATTTTTTCCTCATGCGCTACGTGAGCGGGCAACCGAC
>CADDZI010000025.1 GCA_902812405.1 bacterium
CGTCCCAGACTCGGCCAACACCTTCGTGATCGCCGCCGTCAACGTCGTCTTGCCGTGGTCCACATGACCAATCGTCCCTATGTTCACGTGCGGCTTCGTCCGCTCAAATTTCTGCTTTGCCATACTCTCCCATCTCCTGTCCCGGGCGGCATCCCCGCCGCCCGCGGCGTTGCGTCGGCGTCACCCGCGCGCGGTCGTGCCCGCGCTCTTGGCGACGATTTCTTCCTCCACGCTCTTGGGCACCTGAGCGTAGTGGGAAAACTCCATGCTGTACGTAGCCCGGCCTTGGGTGCGGCTGCGCAAGTCGGTCGCGTAGCCGAACATCTCCGCCAGGGGTACGTGCGCCTTGATCTTCTGCACCCCGCCCGGCTCGGGCTCCATGCCCAGCACGTGACCCCGCCGGGCGTTGAGGTCGCCGATGACGTCGCCCAAGAATTGTTCCGGCGTCACGACCTCGACCGCCATGATCGGCTCCTTGATGATCGGCTTGGCCGCGCGGTTGGCTTCCTTAAACGCCATCGAGCCGGCGATCTTGAACGCCATTTCGCTGGAGTCCACCTCGTGGTAGGACCCGTCGAAGACCGTGGCCTTGAAATCCAGGACCGGATAACCGGCCAGAGCGCCGCTCTGCGCCGCCTCGCGTACACCGGCCTCGATGGCCGGTATGTACTCGCGCGGAATGACGCCCCCGACGATCTCGCTTGCGAAGACGACACCCGATCCCGGCGGCAGCGGCTCCAGCCGCAGCCAGCAGTGTCCGTACTGACCACGGCCGCCGGTTTGGCGCACGTATCTGCCTTCTTTCTCCACCCTCGCCGTGATCGCTTCCTTGTAGGCGACCTGCGGTTTGCCGACGTTGGCCTGGACTTTGAACTCGCGCAGCAGACGGTCGACGATGATCTCGAGATGCAGTTCGCCCATCCCCGAGATGATCGTCTGCCCCGTCTCCTCGTCGGTATGCATCCGGAAGGTCGGGTCCTCCTCGGCCAGCTTGGCCAGCGACTGCCCCAGTTTCTCCTGATCGGCTTTGCTCTTGGGCTCGATGGCTTGACTGATCACCGGTTCCGGGAACGAGATGCTCTCCAAGAGGATGGGGTGTTTCTCATCGCACAGCGTGTCACCGGTCGTCGTGCTCTTCAGACCGACGGCGGCGGCGATGTCGCCCGCACCCACGCTCTCAACGTCTTCGCGGTGGTTGGCGTGCATCCGCAGGACCCGTCCGATGCGCTCGCGCTGCCCCTTGCTGGCATTGTAGACGTACGAGCCGGCACTCAGCGTCCCGGAGTAGGTCCGAATGAACGTCAGCTTACCGACGAAGGGGTCGGTCATGATCTTGAAGGCCAGCGCCGAGAAGTGCTCGTCGTCCGCCGGCCGGCGGGTGAGGACGCGATCCGGGTGTTCGGGATCCACGCCCTGCACGTCCGGCAAATCCACCGGCGACGGCAGGTAGTCGACCACCGCGTCCAACAGCGGCTGTACGCCTTTGTTCTTGAAGGCCGCGCCGCAGAGGACCGGCACGACGATGCCGCGGATCGTCGCGGCGCGCAACGCCGCCGCGACCTCGGCGGCGCCGATCTCGGCTCCCTCGAGAAACTTCTCGGTCAGGTGTTCGTCGGTCTCCGCAACCGCCTCGATCAACTCCGCCCGGTAGCGCGCAATCGCGTCGCGCATGTCCTCCGGCACCGGCGCCTGCGCCATCGTCTTGCCCAGGTCGTCGGTGTACACCGTCGCCTTCTCCGTCAGCAAGTCCACGAAGCCGACGAAGCGATCCTCGGCGCCGATGGGCAGCATGATCGGCACGGCCCGCGCGCCCAGGCGCTCGCGGATCTTGGCCACGGCGTTGTAGAAGTCGGCACCGGTGCGATCCATCTTGTTAATGAAGACGATACGCGGCACGCGGTAGCGGTTGGCCTGCCGCCAGACGGTTTCGCTTTGCGGTTGGACGGCCGCCACCGCGTCGAAGAGCGCCACCAGGCCGTCCAGGACGCGCATCGACCGTTCGACTTCCACCGTGAAGTCCACGTGGCCGGGCGTATCGATAATGTTAATGCGCGTGCCGCGCCACACGCAGGTCGTGGCGGCCGAGGTGATCGTGATGCCGCGCTCCTGCTCCTGCTCCATCCAATCCATCGTCGCCGCACCCTCGTGCACCTCGCCCATCTTGTGTGTGCGGCCGGTGTAAAAGAGGATGCGCTCGGTGGTCGTCGTCTTCCCGGCATCGATGTGCGCGGCAATGCCGATGTTGCGAGTCTGGGCCAGCGTGAATTCGCGCGCGCTCGCGGTGCCCTTCTCGCGGCGTGCGGTGCCTGCGGTTACCATCGGTAGTGCGCGAACGCCTTGTTCGCCTCCGCCATGCGGTGGGTGTCCTCGCGCTTCTTCACCGACGCACCTTGATTGTTGGCCGCATCCAGCAGCTCGGCGGCGAGCCGCTCCTCCATCCTGCGGCCCGGACGGCTGCGCGCGAAACTGATGAGCCAGCGCATGCCCACCGCCTGGCGGCGGTCAGGCCGGACTTCCATCGGTACTTGGTAGGTAGCGCCGCCGACACGCCGCGGGCGCACCTCGACCAGCGGCATCACGTTGTTGAGCGCCTGGGTGAAGACATCCATGGGGTCCTTTTGCGTCTTGTTGCGAACGATCTCAAAGGCGCCGTACGCGATCCGCTCGGCGACGCTCTTCTTGCCGCGCAGCATGATCTTGTTGATGAAGCGGGCGACCGTCCGCGAGTTGTAGCGCGGGTCGGGAACAATGGGTCGCTTGGGTGCGGGTCCTTTACGCGGCATGGCTTATGCTTTCGGCCTCTTGGCTCCGTACTTGGAGCGGCCTTGACGGCGATTCTGGACGCCCTGAGCATCCAGCGTCCCGCGAATAATGTGGTAGCGAATGCCGGGCAGATCCTTGACGCGACCGCCACGGATGAGAACCACCGAGTGCTCCTGCAGGTTGTGGCCGATGCCGGGGATGTAGGCCGTGACCTCGATCCCGTTGGTCAGGCGAACGCGGGCGACTTTGCGCAGCGCGGAATTGGGTTTCTTGGGGGTGACGGTTTTGACTTGTGTGCACACGCCCCGGCGCTGAGGGCTGCCCTTGCGCAGAATGCGGGTGCGCTGCGGCAAGTCGGGGTGGCCCGGCTTGGCGCCTGTCAGGGCGACGAGAAAAGCCGGGCTCTTCGATTTTCTGCGTACTTTTTCGCGGCCGGTCCTTACCAGCTGGCTGATCGTCGGCAAACCTGCTGTTCCTCTGTTTGGTTTGGTGTCGCACGTCCCGGTCGACGCGGCAGGCGAGTACCGCAGACCGCACGGAGTCCGTGCGCGTGACCCTGGCGTTCCGACGGGGGATGAGCACCGGGGAATGCGGGATGCCAAACAGCACCCGCAACCTCGCCATTCTACCAGACGGTACGCTCCAGCGTCAAGGCCGGCTGCGAGCTCTTCACCTCCGGCCTTGACCGTTGGATGGTGTTCCTTGCCCGGCGCAACGCCGGCTTCGAAGACTTTCCTTTTATGGAGAGGGACCTACAGCCGTCACCTCATGGCGCGTTCGTGTTGTCGGCCCCGGTGTCGTCTGTCTCTTGCCCGCCCTGGGGTGCGGTCTCCGCGACCCCGCTGTCCGGCTGCACGCCGGACCCCGTCGTAGGCCCACTGCCGGTATCCGTAAACCACGCGGCATCCGTCTCCCCGCCCAGCGTGACATGCTCGCCCTCACCTACCGGCCTGCCGCCCGCATCCGGTGCCCAGCCAACCTCCGCCGCAGTGGATCCTTCCGATCCGGGCGCCGTGTGCGCCTCACCCGCAACGGCTTGGGCTGTGTTTGCGCCAGTCGCTCCGTCGCGTGGCGGCGCAGCGCGCTCGTTGCGCCCCTCTTCCCCGGACTGTCTGGCTTCGGTTGCGACGCCGCCGTTTGATCCCGGCGCCGGGAGGTCGGCGAAAATATCGGCCTCGCGGAAGGCGGGGCGCCCCTCGACCGTCACCCGGACCGACCGGTAACGAGGCATACCGGTCCCGGCCGGGATCAGCTTGCCGATGATGACGTTCTCCTTCAGACCCAACAGCGGGTCGTACTTACCCTCGACCGCCGCCTGGGTCAGAACGCGGGTCGTCTCCTGGAATGACGCCGCGGACAAGAACGACTCGGTCGCCAGAGATGCCTTCGTGACCCCCAGGAGAACCGTGTCGGCGCGTGCCGGTTCGAGACCCGCCGCGACCGCCTTGGCGTTCTCTTCCAGGAACTTCTCGGCGTCCAGCATCTGACCCGGCAAGAGCCGCGTGCCGCCGCTGTCCGTGACCTTCTTCTTGCGCAGCATGCTGCGCACGATCACCTCGATGTGCTTGTCGTTGATATCCACGCCCTGGCTGCGATAGACCTTCTGCACCTCTTGAACGAGGTAGTTCTGCAGCGCCGTTTCCCCCTTGATGCGCAGGATGTCGTGCGGGTTGACGGAGCCTTCCATCAAGGGATCGCCGGCTTCCACGTGGTCGCCGTCGTGGACCGTCAGGTGGACGTTCAACGGAATCTCGTATGCGTGCTCCTCACCGGCCGCGTCGGTCACAATGACCTCGCGCATGCCCTTCTCCTCGACGATGCGGACCGTACCCGCCTCCTCGGTGATGATGGCCTGTCCTTTTGGCTTGCGCGCCTCGAACAGCTCTTCCACCCGCGGCAGGCCGGTGATGATGTCCTCAGCCGCAACACCGCCCGTGTGGAAGGTGCGTAACGTCAGCTGGGTCCCGGGTTCGCCAATGCTCTGCGCGGCGATGATGCCGACGGCCTCGCCGATGTCCACCGGGCCGCCGGTGGCAAGATTGCGCCCGTAGCACACGGCACACACGCCAACCCGCGCCTCACACGTTAACACCGAGCGAATCCAGACTTCCCGAATCCCGGCAGCCACGATGCGCTCGGCCGCCTCCTCGACGATTTCGGCCCCCGCCGGCACCAGGACGTCCTGGCTGGACGGGTCCGTAATATCGTGCAAGGCATGGCGTCCAACGATGCGGTTGACGAGAGGCTCGATGATCTCCTTACCGTCCGCGATATCGCGGACCGCGATGCCGCGCGCACTGTGGCAGTCCTGCTCGCGCACGATAACGTCCTGTGCAACGTCGACCAGGCGCCGCGTCAGGTAGCCCGAGTCGGCGGTGCGCAGCGCGGTGTCGGCCAGACCCTTGCGGGCGCCGTGGGTGGAAATGAAGTACTCCAGCACGGTCAGCCCCTCTTTGAGGTTGGCCTTGATGGGGATGCTCAGAATCCGCCCCGACGGGTCGGCCATGAGACCGCGCATGCCAGCGATCTGCTTGACCTGTGCGATCGAGCCGCGCGCCCCCGACGTCGCCATCATGAAGATCGAGTTGAGCGGATCCTGCTCGCGCAGCATCGCCTGCGTCACGTCCTCGCCGGTCTTGGTCCAGACCTCGATCGTCTTCGTATACTGCTCGTCGTCCGATAGCAAGCCCTGGTTGTACAGCTCGTTGATGCGCTGAACCTCCGCCTCGGCTTTGGCAATCAGCTCCGGCTTGTTCTTGGGGATGACGATGTCGCTAATCGAGACCGTCGTTCCGGACAGCGTCGCGAAGCGGAAGCCCAGGCTCTTGATCTGGTCGAGAAACTCCGCCGTCTCCGCGTTTCCGTAGCGGCGGTAGCAGTCAGCGATGAGCTGTGTCAGGCCCTTCTTGTCCACCGTGTGGTTGACAAACGGATGCTGCCAGCGATCCGGAAAGGCCGAGTTGAAAATCACGCGCCCGACCGTCGTCTCGAGCAGCTCACCGCCGCGCCAACGGACGCGGATGGGCTCGTGCAGGGAGATGGCGCCCGCCTCGTACGCCAGCAGCGCCTCGCGGTCCGAGACAAACGCACGCGGTGCCGCCGCTTCGCGCCGCGACGGCATCCCGCCCGCGGTGGCGGCGTCGATCGTCAGGTAGTACAGTCCCAAGACCATATCTTGCGTCGGGATCGACACCGGCGTTCCGTACGACGGCTGGAGGATGTTGTTACTCGACAGCATGAGGACGCGCGCTTCGGCCTGAGCGCCGGCCGACAGCGGCAGGTGAACGGCCATTTGGTCGCCGTCGAAGTCCGCGTTGTACGGCGTACACACGAGAGGGTGGATCTGGATCGCTTTCCCCTCGACGAGCACGGGCTCGAAGGCTTGGATGCCCAGGCGGTGCAGCGTCGGGGCGCGGTTGAGCAGCACCGGATGGTCTTTGATGACCTCGTCGAGGACGTCCCACACCTCCGGACGCACCCGCTCCACCATGCGCTTGGCGCTCTTGATGTTGTGCGCTTGGCCGCGGTCCACGAGCTTCTTCATGACGAACGGCTTGAAGAGCTCGAGCGCCATCTCTTTGGGCAAGCCGCACTGGTGCAGCTTCAGATTGGGTCCGACGACGATCACCGAGCGCCCCGAGTAGTCGACGCGCTTACCGAGCAAATTCTGGCGGAACCGGCCCTGCTTGCCCTTGAGGATATCCGAGAGCGACTTCAACGGCCGGTTGTTGGGACCGGTGACCGGCCGGCCGCGCCGGCCGTTGTCGATGAGCGCATCCACCGCCTCCTGCAGCATGCGCTTTTCGTTCTTAATGATGATCTCGGGCGCCGACAGCTCGAGCAGCCGCTTTAACCGGTTGTTGCGGTTGATGACACGCCGGTACAGGTCGTTGAGATCGGAGGTCGCAAAGCGGCCGCCGTCCAGTTGCACCATCGGGCGCAGTTCGGGCGGAATGACCGGCACCGCCGACAGAATCATCCACTCCGGCTTGTTGCCGGAGTGCAGGAACGCCTCGACGACCTCCAGCCGCTTGATGGCCTTGATGCGCTTTTGCCCGGTCGTCTCGTTGAACTCCCGGCGCAGCTCGGCCTGCAGCTTGTGCAGGTTGAGGTCCCGCAGCAGCTCGCGCACCGCTTCCGCACCCATCCCGGCGCGGAACGCATTGCCGTACTTCTCGCGGTACTCACGGTACTTTTGCTCGGTGAGGACCTCGCGCCGCTGCAGCGGTGTCCCGCCGGGATCGATGACGATGTAGGCCGCAAAGTAGATGACCTTCTCCAGCTGACGCGGCGACATGTCGAGGAGGATGCCAATGCGGCTGGGGACGCCCTTGAAGTACCAGATGTGGGAAACGGGTGTGGCCAGCTCGATGTGCCCCATGCGTTCCCGGCGCACCTTAGCGCGGGTGATCTCGACGCCGCAGCGGTCGCAGATCATCCCCTTGAACCGGATGCGCTTGTACTTGCCGCAGTGGCATTCCCAATCTTTGGTCGGACCGAAGATCTTCTCGCAAAACAGGCCGTCCCGCTCGGGCTTGAGAGTCCGGTAGTTGATCGTTTCTGGCTTTTTGACCTCGCCGAACGACCACGCGCGGATCTGCTCCGGGCTGGCCAGCCCGATGCGCATCGCATCGAAGTTATTGACGTCTACCATTGTGCGTGTCTTCTCTCACCTGTTGACTGGAAAAAGCGCGCGGGCACCGTCCGCCGGCTCGCGCCGCCGGTGCTTCAGGGCTCCACATCCTCGATTGAACCGAGACCCGAGTCGGTCAGACTCTCGAGGGACAGGTCCTCACCGGCTTCCAGTTCCTCGTCCTCCTCGTCCGGCTCGCTGTCCGCCACGGCGGTCCCCGCCGCGGCACCCAGACCGTCGGCGTCCTCCGCGTCGCCTTCCGCTCCCGCACGGCGCGGCCGCGAGGCGGCCGTTGTCGGAGCTGGCGCGACGAGCTTCGGATCCTCATCTCCCATGAGCAATCCAATCTCGCTGGCCTTCTCGTTCATGTCTTCGTCGGTCAGGCGTATCTCGATCTCTTCCCGGTTCTCGGTCAGCACTTTGACGTCCAGGGCCAACGACTGCAGCTCCTTGATGAGCACCTTGAACGATTCGGGCACGCCGGGTTCGAGGACGTTCTCGCCCTTGACGATCGCCTCGTAGGTCTTCACCCGCCCGACGACGTCGTCGGATTTGACCGTCAACAGCTCCTGCAGCGTGTAGGCGGCTCCGTAGGCTTCCAGCGCCCAGACTTCCATCTCGCCGAACCGCTGACCGCCGAACTGCGCTTTGCCGCCCAGGGGCTGCTGCGTGATCATTGAGTATGGGCCGGTCGAGCGGGCGTGAATCTTGTCGTCGACGAGGTGTGCCAGCTTCATCATGTAGATGTAGCCGACCGTAATCTCGCGGTTGAACGGCAACCCGGTGCGGCCGTCGTAGAGCTGCGTCTTGCCGTTGCGCGGCAGACCGGCCCGCTCCAGCCACTCCCAGATGTCGGCCTCTCGTGCGCCGTCGAAGACCGGCGTGGCGATCTTCATGCCCAGCAGGTGCGCCGCCCAGCCCAGGTGCGTCTCCATAATCTGCCCGACGTTCATGCGGCTGGGCACACCCAGCGGATTGAGCACGATCTCGATGGGCGTACCGTCCGCCAAATACGGCATGTCTTCCTCGGGCAGCACCTTGGCGATGACGCCCTTGTTTCCGTGCCGGCCGGCCATCTTGTCGCCCTGCAGAATCTTGCGCTTCTGGGCGACGTAGACACGCACCAGTTCGTTGACGCCCGGCGACAGCTCGTCGCCGTTCTCGCGTTTGAAGACCTTGACGTCGATGACCTTGCCCTTCTCGCCGTGCGGCACTTTCAGGCTCGTGTCGCGAACCTCGCGCGACTTCTCCCCGAAAATGGCGCGCAGCAACCGCTCCTCGGCGGTCAGCTCGGTCTCGCCTTTGGGGGTCACTTTGCCGACCAGGATATCCTCCGGACGCACCTCGGCGCCGATGCGCACGATGCCCTGCTCGTCGAGATCCTGCAGCGCATCCTCGCCGACGTTGGGGATGTCGCGCGTGATCTCTTCCGGCCCAAGCTTCGTGTCGCGCGCCTCGCACTCGTACTCCTCGATGTGGATCGAGGTGAAACGATCATCCTTGACGAGACGCTCCGAAATCAGGATCGCATCCTCGTAGTTGTAGCCCTCCCAGGGCATGAACGCGACGAGGACGTTCTGCCCGAGCGACAGCTCGCCGCCCGCGCTCGAGGGTCCGTCGGCGATGATGGCTCCCTTCTTCACGTGGTCGCCCTTGGCGACGATCGGTCGCTGGTTGATGCACGTGCCGGCGTTGGAGCGCATGAATTTGACCAGCGGGTAGCTCCGCAGCGTCCCCTTATGCGTCTTGATCTCGATACGCTCGGCCGTCACCGAGACGACCTCACCCGCTTCGTCCGCGACGACGACGCCGCCGGAGTCCTTCGCAGCCCGATACTCCATGCCCGTGCCCACGAGCGGCGCTTCGGGCCGGATGAGCGGGACGGCTTGGCGCTGCATGTTCGCGCCCATGAGAGCGCGGTTCGCGTCATCGTGCTCCAAAAACGGGATGAGCGCGGTCGCCACCGAGACGATCTGCTTGGGCGTCACGTCCATGAGGTTGACCTCGGACGGCGCGGCCTCGATGTACTCCTCGGCGTAGCGGCACACCACCCGATCGCCGACCAGCCGGTTGCGCGCATCCAGCTCCGAGTTGGCCTGCGCAATGCGGAACTGATCTTCTTCGTCCGCCGTCAGGTAGATGATCTCGTCGCTGACGACGCCGCGCCGGACGATCCGGTACGGGGTTTCGATGAAGCCGTACTTGTTGACCCGCGCGTAGGTCGCCAGCGACCCGATGAGACCGATGTTGGGCCCCTCGGGCGTCTCGATCGGACAGATGCGCCCGTAGTGGCTGTGGTGCACGTCGCGTACTTCGAACCCGGCGCGCTCGCGCGACAGGCCGCCGGGTCCCAGCGCCGACAGCCGTCGCTTGTGCGTCAGCTCCGCCAGCGAGTTCGTCTGGTCCATGAACTGCGAGAGCTGGCTCGAGCCGAAGAACTCCTTGATCGCCGCAACGACCGGCCGGATGTTGATCAGCACCTGGGGCGTGACCGTCTCGATATCCTGAACGGTCATGCGTTCGCGGACGACGCGCTCCAGCCGCAGCAGACCGACGCGGAACTGATTTTGCAGCAGCTCGCCGACGGAGCGCACCCGCCGATTGCCCAGGTGGTCGATGTCATCCACGTTCTGCGTGCCCTGGGCCACCTCGATCAGCTGCCGGATGACGGCAATGAGGTCCTCGCGCGTCAAGTGCCGGACGGCCTTCTCCTTCACGCGTCCGTGGCTGTCCCTGACATCCTCCAGCCGCGGCGCATCGACGTTGAGGATGGCGAACTGCTTCTCGAGCTTGCGGTTGAGCTTGTAGCGCCCGACCGCTCCCAGATCGTAGCGCTTCTCGTCGAAGAACGTGTTGCGCAGCAGCGTCTCGGCGTTGTCGACGTTCTCGGGCTCGCCCGGCCGCATTTTCTTGTAGACTTCTTTGAGGGCGTCCTCGCGGCTTTGGATGTGGCGCTCCTTCTCGAGGCAGTTGAGAATCAGGGGCGGCACCTGGCCGGTCCGCGGGTCCGCGAAGAGCGCGGTCAGCGCCTCGTCGCTCTCGTACCGCTTGTCCAAAGCGCGCACGAACGTCGTGGCCATGATCTTGCGGTTCTTGTCGATCCGTACCCCGATCGTTCCCTCGGTCGTGTCGTTCTTGCTGCCGTTGTCGGTCTCGAACTCGATCCAGGCGCCCCGATTGGGGATGATCGTCGCGCGGTAGATGGGCCGGCCGTTCGTGTCGGTATCGGCGGCAAAGTACACCCCGGGCGAGCGGACGAGCTGGCTGACGATGACGCGCTCCGCACCGTTGATGACGAACGTTCCCTTGTCGGTCATGAGCGGAAAATCGCCCATGAAGATCTCTTGGTCGGGGATCCCCTTGATCTCGCCCGACTCCGAGGTGATGAGCCGGACGCGCACGCGCAGCGGCGCGCAGTAGGTCATGTCGCGCTCACGGCACTCTTCAACCGAGTACTTGGGCTCGCCCAGGCTGTGTTCACCGAATTCCAGCACCAGGTTGCCCGTGAAATCTTTGATCGGGGAGATCGAGGCGAAGGCCTCGCGCAGACCCTCGGTGATGAACCAGTGAAACGACTCGCGTTGCAGCTCGATGAGATCGGGCACGTCCAAGACGTGCGGGATCTTGGCGAACGAGTACCGCTCGCTGCGGCTCCCGACGGGCTTCGCGTCCCCTCCGCCCTCGACGGCCTTGATAACGCCCTTGCTTTCGGCCAATGCCTCCAAGGCCGCACGTGGATCCGTCAATCGGGCCAGCCGGGCCATCGGACGGACGACACGGCGTGCCGCACCCCGGGCAAAAACGGATGTGCGACGCTTCGCGGCGGGCTTGGCGCGCGTGACCTTGAGAGCGCCTTCCTTGCCGGTTTTGGCCTTCGTGGAGCGGGCAGCCTTGGTCGAGGCTTTCGTCTTGGAGGATTGAGGCGAGGTCTTCATCCTGTCGCTTATCACCTTCGCAGTGGAATGCGCACCCCGGGATGACGGATCATGCGCGACGGGGCAACGGCGTGTTTTCCTGCGCCCGGCCGGATCCGCGCCGGGCGGCATACGGCGTCGTGGCTACGGTTCGTGTGACTGCTTCACGCGTGAGCGCGGGCCTGACAAAAGAAAAAGTGGACGGCGCCGCCGGTTCCGAGTACGGCTAGAAGAGCCCGCCGGCTCTTACTCCTGCGGAATGACCGACGTTTTGGTCCAGGTTGGGCACAGAATGTGATTATAGCACAAAGGTTCGACGAGTCAATACGACCAGGTGCGCAGCAACGAACCACAATCCTCGCCGGGGCGGGCCGGATGACCCCAGCCCCATAGCAGGCGCGCCTGCCAGCTTCGCCATGCCAGAAGACGCCTGGCGTTGAGTTCCCGAGTGGTGTTTTTGAGCCTGTCCCGCCAGGTTTGACGCCTTGCCAGAGCGTCCACCTCGCGAAAGAGGTCGCAACGCTCCGCGCTGATCGCGCGTATTTGGTCCGCCATGACCGGCGGGTGTTCACCCTCGTACGGCAGCGCCCGTCGCAAAAGCTGCGCCCAGACCGACGCCGGGGTTGCCATCAGCGCCTGCTCGGCCGTGGCTGCCGGATCGTTTTGTCCGAGCGAGCGGTACAGGATGCCCTTTTCGGCCTCCTCCCGGGGCGTGACCACATGCCCGTAGTGAAACCAGACGTAGGGCAGGGCGATCCTGCGGAGCGGCGGTGACAGGCGCTCGTGCACGGCTCCCGCCCAGCGCCGTTGCGCCGACATGCGAAAGAAGAGGCGCGTGCGATTGAGATCCGTCCACCAGGCGAACGAGCCGGCGAAATGACGCAGGTACCCATCCACCGCCTCCACGGACTGCGGTAGCCGCGGTAAGAGCGTGCCAACCGACTCCAAAGCCGGCGTGTGCACCTCATCGGCATCAACGACCAGGGCCCAGCCGTCCCGCAAAGCAACAGGCGTCGCATCCATGCACTCATTGCGAGCGGCTGCGAAATCGCGGAAACCCGTTACAACCCGAGTCAAGCGCCCTTCCCGGGCCAAGCGCGATGCTGCGATCGCCGCCGCATTCGCCGCGTTGGACCCCTGCGACGTGTCGGCGACCACGGCATGAGTGCACACGTCGGCGATGGCCTCCAAGGCGTTGCCCAGGTAGAGTTCCGGCTTTCGTCCGACAATGAGATGGGCGACGATGATGGCGCGGGTGGGCATCTGCGTGGGGGTTGCGTTCCGGGCCGCGACTTCCTGTCGGACCTCCCACCGTGGGCAAGACCGGGGGCCTGGGCCCTACACTCCGAAAGCGCTGCCCGAGATCCGCTTCGTCCTTGCACGTCAGTCGCTGCTTTTCTCTTCATTATCATAATAACGGGGAACCGGGTTAGCGGCCGCGCGCCCGACGGCACCCTTCCCCTTCCGTGTTGCGCGGCCACACAGGACACAGGTCCGCACAGGACCGCCGGGAGGAATCGTGAGCCTTCGCATCGGCGTCGATGCCTGGAACCTCCCGCATGACCGGCGTGGCTTGGGCCGGTACGTGCGCGAGGTTCTACGCGTCTGGGCCGCGCGACCCGAGCCCCAGATGCACGTTGTCTTGCTGATTCCGGAATGGCCGTGGCCGTGGGTGCGACGCAGCTATCAGCGCGCCTGCGGCTACGACCTCCCCATCGCGATGCGCGGCGCCGCCGAGCGGGTGTGCTCGGTCGTCTGGTACCCCTGGAATGGTGCCAGCTGGATAGCCCGCCCTCCTATGGTCGCGACGCTTCACGATGCCAGCGTCTTTGCCGAGGCACCGCCGAGGCCGGACGCGCAGCGCGAGCAGCGCCCATTTTTGGCAGCCGCCCGCCATGCCCGCCGCATCATCACCGATTCGACCTTTTCGAAGTCCGAACTGGTCCGTTATCTCGGCGTGCATCCGGATCGGGTCGAGGTTGTCGGACTTGGCGTCGGCGAGGCGTTTTACCAGGCTGCCCCACCGCAGGCCGCAGACCGGCCCTATGTGCTCTTCGTCGGAGAACCCGAAGCCCGCAAAGGGCTCGATGTGCTGTTCCAGGCCGTCACGCTCTTGCCGCCGCACGCGGCCCGGCTCGAGGTCATCGTGGCCGGTGCACGCGGTGCCTATCCGCTGCCCAACGCTCCACCCTCAATGTGCGTGCGCAACCTGGGATGGGTCAGCGATGAGGAGCTGGCGCGCCTCTATGCGGGCAGCGTTGCCCTCGTCTACCCATCGCGATATGAAGGCTTCGGCTTGCCCGTCCTCGAGGCGATGGCTGCCGGGGCCCCGGTCATTGCAACCGACATACCAAGCCTTCGCGAGACCGCCGGGTCTGCCGCCATCTTCGTGCCGCCGGGCGATCCAGCAAGTATCGCCGCCGCAATCATGCGCCTGCTGTCGCATCCAGATCTTGCCGCCGACCTTCGCGCGCGCGGGCGCCGCCATGCCGCGCCATTCACCTGGCGCCGCACGGCTGAGGGTGTTTTGACCGTCCTGCGGGCGGCGGCCGCCGCTCCCTCGGGCAGCCTTGCATGACGGATACAACCGCTCGTCCTCGCCGCCTAAGACTGAGTCGGCCTTTGCCTGCGCCCCTGGCACGGTCATCGCCGCGACCGGCACCCCGGCTCGAGCGCCGCTTCCGGCACGCACTCAGCGGCGCACCGATCATGCTTCCGCTGCGACCCGTCTCCTAAGCGGCCGGTGACTGTCTGCCTGCCCGCC
Source organism: bacterium (assembly GCA_902812405.1). GTDB lineage: Bacteria > Vulcanimicrobiota > Vulcanimicrobiia > Eremiobacterales > Eremiobacteraceae > CADDZI01. Next base: position 14,075 of record CADDZI010000025.1, read on the forward strand.
ATGCACAGACGCACTCCTCATGCTACCGCTGCGACGCCCTATGTTACGGCCGGCGGCCGACGTCACGCCGAGCCGGTGTGCCCTGCACCGACATCGCCTTGCGGCGGAACTCTTGATACGCACGCAGGAAGGCGCTTGCCGCCGCCGCGTGATCGACGATGGGCCGCGGATAACTCTGCGGCGTAAAGAACCCCAGCTCGGTCTGGCGCCGATGTTCAATCTCCCAGGGCGCGAAGATGAGTGCGGTCGGTAAACGAGCCAGTTCCGGACAATAGCGCCGAACATATCCGCCTTGCGGATCGAAAAGCATAGCTTGGCGGATGGGGTTGTAGATGCGTGGGTACGCCGCTTGATCCGACCCGATACCCGCCAACCGCTCCCAGTTTCCACTGCACAGCGCGGGATCCGCTTCGAGCATTTCGCGCAGGAAGTGGTCGCGCCCGGTTTTCCAATCCAAGCCCAGGTCGGCAACGCAAAACGATGCGGCGACGATGGCGGCCCGTTGGTGGACGTAGCCCTCCATGTGCAACTGCCTCATTGCCGCGTCGACCAGCGGATAGCCGGTCATGCCGTCTCGCCAGGCTGCGAAGAAGCGTTCGTCGTTGGCTCCGTAAAAGCCGCGCATCGCCTCCTGGAGCGGTTCGTCAACGGTCCGGGGGCGCCAGAACGCAAGGTGGAGGTAGAAGTCCCGCCACGCGAGCCGTCGCAGGAAGGCATCCATGGAAATGCGCTCCTGCTCGAGGGTCCACGAGCGGTTCATTCTTTCCTGCACCGCCCGCACGACGGCGCGCGCGCTGATAAGCCCGAAGCGCAGGTAGGGTCCGAGACGCGACGTCGCATTGCGTGCCGGGTACTCGGCGTTGGCTCCGTAGTCGGCCGCCCGCGCAGTCACAAAGCGTTCCAGAGCTCGGGCGGCGGCGGCTTCCGTTGGTTCCGGCATGCCCGGCGGGCCCGGCGGGTTCTCCAACACGCCGGGAGTATCGTCCGCTCCGTCGGGAACGGCGGGGGGCACGCCCGGCGGTATCGTCAGGCTGCGCCAGGCCCGATAAAAGGGTGGAAACACCCGGTAACCCGCACCCGACGCCTGCTTCAGCGCGGCAATGCTCTCCGGTTCGAAGACCGCGTCGCAGCCGACGCGGACGAAGCGGATGCCAGCCGTTTGCAGAGCCGTCTCCACGTCTTTTTCGATGTCGCGCTCACGCGGGTCGAGGGCCCGCGCACAAAAGACTGCCGACGCACCCAGCCGCATCGCAGCCGCGCAGAACGCTGTCGCCGGCTCGCCGTCCAGAACCGACAGCGTGGCATTGCGCGCCGCCAGCTGGGTGCGAAGCGCGCCCACGGCGGCCAGCACGAATCGCACCTGACGTTCGTTGAGGCCGCTCAGTTGCGAGCGGCACCAGACCGCAAAGACCGGCCGATCCCGGCTCGTCGCAGCGGCCAACGCGGGATTATCATCCAAGCGCAAATCGCGGCGAAACCAGAACAGGCTTTTGGCCATGTGACCCCGTCACGACAAACGGAAGGCGCCCCGCTGGACTGCGGCGGCGCCTTCCTGACATGATCGATGTTCCATATCGGCGGTGTGCCGAACGCTTCCCCTGGGCCGCCCCCCCCCGCGTGGGCTCCCGTCGTCGCCCGTGTCTTACTTCAAAGAGGCTACGTACGCCGCGACATCAGCCACCTGCTTATCGGTGAGCGGCAGCTTAGGCATCGCCGACTCTTTGTCGATGGCTTGCGGGTTGCGTACCATGTAGGCTACCTGTCCGGCCTTCAGGCCCATACCCGCCAGCTGCGGGCCGACCGAGCCGTTCTTGCCGCCCGTTCCATGGCAGCTCGCGCAGTTGGCGGCGAAGACCGCCGCGCCCGCGCTTGCATTTCCCGGAGCGACCTTGGCGACGGGAAGCTTTGCCAGAGGAATGGGGAGCGGGCTGACCCCCACGTTGGCAGCCATTTCACTTCCACCCGTGCCCGCCGCCGTGGCTGCCGACGACGCCTCGCCACCGGACGACCCTTGATTCTTCGCACACGCGGCCACCGAGATCACCGCCGCCAGCAGCAGGCAACCCACGATCCGTACGTTGTTCACAGTATCCTCCCGTGCGTTGTTCGTTGAGATTGACAGCCCGAACGCCTTACCCGCACGCGCGAGGCGTTCCTCCCACGCCAGGCTCCCTGACACCGGCCAGAAGGATACCACCCGCCGCCGCACACGCCGCCACGACCGCAAACAGTATTTGGTACCCGCTCGCGACGTCGCCCCGAGCAGCCATGCGATCGACGAGCAGTCCGCCGAGCACGGGTGCCGCAACCTGGGGCGCCGACGCGCCGACGTTCCAGATCGCCATCAGGGCGCCTGCGCGCTTGGGCGGCACAAGCACGCACGCTAACGCCCAATCCACCGCGTAGTAGGCCCCCCAACCGAACCCGAGCAGCACTGCAATCGCCCATAACAGGTGCGGACTCGGACGTGCCGCAAGGCTTGCGCTCCCCAGCGCAAGCAACCCCAAAGCGCACCACAAGAGCGGCCGCTTGGGTATCCTGTCGCCGGCGATGCCTGCGGGCACCGTACCCGCCAGAGCACTGACCGTCATCAGCAACAGAAGCTCCAAACTGGCGGCCAGATAGCGGACGACGTGATGCACAAAACGGAGATAGAACGCAAAGAACGGCAAGATGAGGTAGAGGCCAAGGCTGACGAGCGTGCGCGAACCGATCAGCCACGTGAAGCTCGCCCGGTGAATCCAGCGGGTCGGGGGAGTATGTTCCGCGGGATCGGCTCGATTCACACTGCCTCCGGTTCCGCCTCGCAGCGTCGCAACGGTGATGACAAGGCACACGATTAAGATCGCCGCCAATACCCCGGCCAGATGGAGCAGGCCGGCGCGAAAGGCAAACGCTCCCAATGCCGGGTCGGGTTGTCGCACGGTGAGACGAGCCGCCAGCAGGCCGGCGGCGTTCCCGGCCAGCCGGAAGATACCCATCGCCGCCGAGGCGCGGCTGCGCGCTTGCGCCGGGATGAGGCGCGGAATCAGGGCTTGATACGGGCCTCCGGCGATATTGAAGGCGATCTGGATGGCAGCGAAGGTCGCGATGACCTCCCAAAACGACGGCACGATCGCAAACGCAACGAGGCCTGCGATGTTCACCAGCGTTCCCGCGGCGATGAGAACGCCGTGGCCCCCGCGCCGGTCGCTGAAGCTGCCGCCGCCATACTGGGAGACAATGGCCAGAAAGGCTCCCGACCCCGACAGAGCGGCCATTGCCGTCCCTATGTGCGCGGGCGCGAAGAATCGCGCCACCTGAGCCTGGAGAGCCGCTCCGAGCAGGGCCGCCCACTGTGCCTCCCAGGCGAACCAAAAGGCGGATAAACCGGCGAGGCGGAGCAGACCGGGGATGGACGCCGGCCTGCCTGTCACGCGGTCCAAGGCGCTTGGGATCTGCTTCGGGCATACTCCAGGTCGCACACAGTGTCGCAGTCGAAGCCAAGCGCCGGATCGGCACCGCGCACGGCGTAGGCGCGCCATCCCATCCGGCCGCCGATGCGCGCCGCGATGTCCTCCGGCGTCAGCCTGCCCGCCAGGTGGCGCGCGAACAGACGCACCCCAAGCTGCGCCGCAAGCCGCAGGGGGTTCTTACGCGCACGAAATGCTCGGCAGATCACGTCCGCATGGGTCAGCGCGGCTTCCACCCGCACAAGACACAAGCTGCCTCCCGTCCACCACGTTTTCCCGACCCGGGTAAACGCGCTGCGGCCTCCCGGAAAGGCCGCCAAGAACTCTTCCCGCGTGAAGATGGGGTAGGCGATATCCGCGTCGTCGGGGATGCGCCGAAGAAAGTCGTTGACGCAGGCAGCCGTGACAAACGGAAGATCAGACGCGCAGAGGACCAGTCGGCCGCCGGGAACCGATTGCAGTGCGGCCAGGATGTTGTCCGCATCGCCCCCGCGGTCCTCAATCCACGCATCGACCGCCGGATGCACGTCAAACATCTCACGGGGGGACACGACACTCACCCGCCCAATGCCGCCCGCCCCCCGAAGCGCTTCGAGCACAATGTCCAAGAGTCTGCGCCCCCTGATCTCGAGGAGCGCCTTGGGCGTGGCGCCAAGCTGCGCTCCGATCAGCCGGCCGCATGCCAGAACGACGCCTGACGTGGTCGTCACGCCGGCACGGACGTCACATAGCGTCCGCCGTTGGCTTCCATGACGGTGCGGATCTCGTCCGCGCTGGCGGCCAGTGCGGTCACCACCAGGACCAGCGCGCCCTCACTGACCGCATCAACCAGCCGAAAGGCGGCATGCGACGTCGGTTGCGGCGCCAACGCGCTGCCCAGTGTCGTGCCGATAAAGAGACCCACAACGAAGAACAACAAGACATCGCCCAGGCGCTGCAGCGGCGGTGCCACCGGTACGACCGCCTGGGCCGGCGTCAAAGAAACGAGGAACCCCGCAAGCACGCCGGCCGCGGCGCCGATCACGCCGCCGCGGTCCGCGGCGCGCCGCGCGCGGCCTTCGCTGTGTGCCGTACCAAACCGGCCCAACGGATCCTCCGGCAGGACGTCGGCGGCAATCTGGGCTGCGCGCGCGAACTCCTCGGCAACGTGCTGCTCCCGGGCTCCCGCATGCAGAGCATCTCTGGGGATTCCGAGCGCCGCCAGCCCGGCGACGGCGCGCACGGCATCTTCCTGACCGGCAAACGCCGCACCAATGATGACGGATTGCGAGGTACGTGGACGCTGTGTGGGAAACTCCATCAGTGTGGAACCCGGTGCCTTCTCCTCCTCCAGCCCGGCTGACCGCAGCCGCCGCGTTCTCGTCGGGCGCGCCGTGACCGTCCGCCCGCGCCGCCCGCTGCCGGCGTACTTCACGCAGACACACAGGCGATGGATTGGAGCATCAGGCCGCGTCCATGCCGTCGTGCCCGGCGATCGTGAAAACCCTCTGGTGAAAGTGGGCTTCGAAGATGGCACGCGAATTGTCTTCTTTCGTCTCCTCGATCTCGAGGTCGACGAGCAGGTACCCCTCCACAACGTTCGGCACGGCCGGTTACCTGCTTGAGCGCCTATGGCCTCGCGCCGGGCCCACCTCCGCACGCCGCCCGTAGGGCGCCGCGGAGCCGTGGACGACGTGCATGATCCATGCGATGCCGTCCACAACCCGCGGCCCATTACGTTCGAGAATGTCGTCCGACGGCGGGCTGTAGACGCGCCCGGCCTGGACGGCCCGCAGACTGCGCCAGGGCTCCTGCGCCCGCACCCGGGCCGTGAAGCCGACATCGCGCGCCACGATGATCGCATCCGGGTTGGAGCGCAAAAGCCACTCCGGGCTCACGTCCGGATAGGGCAAGCCTATCGAGCCGGCCACGTTCACCGCACCCGCACGTTGCAGCATATTGTTGATGAAGCTCGTGCGTCCCGCAGTAAACCCGGGAAGACCCAACAGAATGAAGATGCGTGGGCGGCCGGAATACCCGCGCACCCGGCGCGTGATAGCAGCCAGACGCCCGCGCAGCCGAGCGGACAACTCTCGCGCCTGGCGTTGCATGCGGCATGCCTCGCCAACCCCCGCAATGTCGGCCCACAGGTCGGCCAGTCCGCGGTTGGGCAGGTACCGGACGACGATGCCAAGCCGCGCCGCTGCGGCTCCTTCCGCCTCCTGATCGTGGAGAGCAAGCACAGCCGTCGGCCGCAGGGTCGCCAATCGTTCCAGATCGACGTGAGATAAGTCGGCCACGTGCGGCAACTCCGCCGCGGCCGGCGGGTAGTCATCAAAGGAGGTGTCGCCGACGAGCCGCCTCCCGCAACCGATGGCAAAGGCGATTTCGGTCAGGGACGGGGCGAGGCTGATGATGCGCGGCGCGGTGATGGCCGCCTGGGAAGGACGGCCCACAGGCGCCGAGCAGCCGCACGCCGCCGCGGCCAGCAGGGCCACGCTGGCACGGCGCCATACCGCGTGCGCCATCACTCCCGCGTGGCCAGGCGCAACGTCAGCGTCCGCCCGAGAACCGGATAGCCCAACACGTCCTCGGCGTTGTGGTTGTTCTCCAGATTGTCCAGCCGCACGGTCAACGCCAGAGAGCGGTTGATTCTCCTGCGAACGTGAATGCCGGTCATGACGTAGGGGCGCAGCAGTTCTGTATTCGCCTCATCCGCGAAGCGGCGGCCGACGAACACGCTCTGCAGCCCATACGACCACGGTCCGCGATCTACCCACGCGTCGAGCGAGGCGGTCGAGCTCGGCCGGTACAGCAGCCGGTTGCCCGCAAACTGCGGCGTTAGGTCCACCGCCCTCAGGTAATCGGTGTATGTCAGAGCCGCGTGCCCGTCATGTCCGACATCCCGCTGCAGACTGAATTCAAGGCCGCGCACCCGTGCACGGCTGACGTTGAACGGTTCGACATCCCCAAAGGCGTCGATCGGGCGATTGATGATGAGGTTCTCCGTGTCTTGGCCGAAGTACGCAAGCGTGGCGTTACTCGCAGCGCCGTGCTCACGCAGTCCGGCATCGAACGCCGCCGCATACTCGGGTGCCAGGTGCACGTTGCCGTAGCCCGGGTAGTACAACTCGTCCAGGTTCGGGCTGCGAAACGAGCGGCCGTAATTGAGCGTCACGTCGAGCGCGTGCGAAAGGTGCACGACCGCACCCGCACCCGGCACGTTCAGCGGTGTCGCGCCGGATGCGGTTTCCCGCCGCACGCCGGCCCAGACGACGAGCCGCGACCCCGGCGGCGCGAGTTCATCCTGCAGGTAGACGGCGCCGCGTGCATCCCGTGCCACGCACGGATGACTGACCGGCAGACCGGCGCAAGCGACCGGCGAGCCCGCGTACGGCAGACCCGTAAACGCGTAGTCGAAGAGAGCAACGTCCGCCCGGACGTCGTAACCGGCCGTCACCACGTTGCCGCGCCCCGCACCAAGGGTCGCCCGGACCGCCGCCGATCGTGAGGTTGCATTACCTTGCGTGTCGTACGGGAAGGGAGGCGTCGGATCGTAAAAGTGCAGCCGCCGGCCGCTGCTGCCGAACGCGACGTCGATGTCGCCGTCGCGTAGGGGAAGGTCAAAGTCCGCCTCGGCACGCTGGTAGATGCGTATCTGTCGCGCTAAACCGCTGGGAGCGGACGCAGTACCGGGAGCACCCAGATCCTCGGCGTCGTTTTGCAGCATCAGCCCTGCGGCGACACTTCCCAGATGGGCGTTGACGTTGACGGCCGTGTCTTCCGTCTTGACGTCGTCGTTCGTGCGGACACCCGCCGGGTAGAACGCGCCGTACGCCGGATAGGCGAAGACATTGGCGGCCGACGCCGTCTGAGCGTCGATCCGTGTCAAGAGGTTAGGTGCTCCGAACGTCAGGCCAAGCCCCCGGGTGAAGGCGCCCTGGTAACCCCACTGACCGAAGAGGTTGAGATTGCCCCCGCTGACCGCCTGCTTCGTGATGATGTTGATCACGCCGCCGACGGCGGCACTGCCGTACAGAGTCGAGGCGCCGCCCTCCACCACTTCGATTCTAGCGATGAGATTGGTGGGTAGCGAGGAGAAATCGAAGACGCCTGTGTCTCCCTCGTTGGCCGGTTGACCGTTGATGAGAACGAGAGTCTGCTCTGAACTCGCCCCGCGCAGGGCGACCGTTGCGAGCGAACCGTACGGTCCGTACTGCGCGACGACGGCACCCGGGATGAAACGCAGCGCGTCCGCCGCAGTCGCGGCTCCCAGGCGGATCAGGTCGGCTCCGCTCAACGTCCAGACATCCCGCGGCGTCTCGTCGAGCAGCGTCCGATGCCGAGCCGCCGTCACGATGACCTGACCGATGCGCCGGGGTTGCGGCGAGGCCGTCGGGTTGGGCTGGGGCCCGAAAAGGCTCTCGGCCGCCGCAGTGGCGGCCAGCTGGCAGGCGACCGCGGCCGCCAGCGCAACACACAACAGATTCTTCACGCGTCCTCCTTTCAGCCGGGCAAGCACACGACGTGTCCGAGCTCGGGATGGCGGTGCGTCGTTACCCGGACACCAAAGGCCTCCGACAGCGCGCGGGCTTCCAAAATCTCTTCAGGCGGTCCGCAGCTCAGACGCCCCCCGGCCAGCAGGGCAACGTCGTGCGCAAAGCGGGCAGCCATGGTCAGATCGTGCAGCGCCGCGACGACCGCCACGCCGTTTGCGGTAAGTTCACGCAGCAATTCCAGGACCTCTACGGCAAAGCGCAGGTCGAGGTGGGCCGTGGGTTCGTCAACCAGCAGGATCCGTGCGTTGACGACGAGCGCGCAGGCAATCCAGGCTCGTTGCACCTCGCCCGCGCTGAGCAGCGACACCGGCGTCTGTGCGTAGCCGGCCAGCCCACAGCGTTGCAACGCCTGCGAAATGGCCGACTCGTCCTGTGGTTGCGTCCTCCACACCCACGCTGCGCGCCGGGCCGAGAGCGCATACGCGGCAAGCTCCCGCGGCGTGACGTCCGGGGGCGGCGTTTGACCGCACACGACGAGTGCAGGCCGTGTCGCGGCTTCCACCCGTCCCGATCCCGGGCGAGCCAACCCGGCCAGCACGCGCAGGAGCGTCGACTTTCCGCTGCCATTAGGCCCCACCAGCGCGACCAAGCGGCCAGCTCTCACGCCCAGCGAGAGTCCCGCAAACACCGCCTGTTCTCCGTATGCGAAGCTGACGTCGGCGGCCTTCAGAACTGCATCGCTCATACGTCGACTGGCCGGCTTGCGATCGCAAGAAAGAATGGGACGCCGACGAACGCCAGGAGGACGCCCAGTGGTATCTCGATCGGCGGAACGAGCGAGCGCGCCAGGAGATCCGCCGTCACAACGAGGGAGCTGCCGGCAAAGGCGCAGCCCGCCAACAGCCACCGCGCATCACCGCCCAGCACCCGCCGGACGGCATGCGGTACGATAAGCCCGACAAAACCGACGATGCCGCTTGCGGCAACACAGGCCGCGGTGATCAGTGAGGCCACAACGAGCACCCGCAGACGCGCCTGCTCGACGGGGAGACCAAAGCCGGCTGCCGCGCTGCTCCCCAAACGCAAGAGATTGACATCGCGCACCAACAGGAAGGCAGCCGCGAGGCCGGCTGCTAGATATGCCGCAACCAGACCCGCCTGGCGCCAGCTCTGCGTCTGGATGCCTCCGGCCAGCCATCCCAGGAGGCTCACATTCTGCGCGCCGCGCCATAACAAGAGCAGGGTGATCACAGCGCTCGCCAGCGCCGAGACCGCAACGCCGGCCAAAACCAGCCGCAAGTTGTTGTTGCCCGTACCGGCCATCCCGATCCAGGCGACGACGCCGGCACAGATGAGACCCCCGGCGAATGCGAGTGTGGGTATGAGGGTAAACGTCACACCGTATACGAGACCGAAGCACGCCGCCAGGGCGGCACCGGCCGACACGCCTGTGATGTACGGGTCGACGAGCGGATTGCGAAACAACATCTGGAGCATCGCGCCGGCAACGCCCAGGCCGCCTCCGACGGCCGCGGCAGCCAGCACGCGGGGTAAACGCAGCTGCCAAACGATTTCGTGGACCAGACCCTGTGCTTGTGGGTGCAAAAGGACCCGGATGACCTGTCCCGGGGGCAGACGCAGGCTTCCCGCACAGGCCCCGGCGATCAGCGTCAGAACCAGCGCGGACGCAAGGACACTCAGGCGAACGAGCTTAGCGCGCGGCGTGAGCAAAGGCATGACCACCCGGCGCGGACGGGAAGGAGACACGTGCCGTGCGCCGACGTGGCGCAAGCCAATCTGCACTGCCGCTACCTCTTTGACGCGAAGAGGTTATTGCGTCGTATCGCGGTCGGGCAGGTCTCCTGACTCTCGGATCAGCGCATCCCTGCCGGCACCTTCCCCTCTCCTGCCGGAGAGAGTGGCGATTCCGGCGGCTCCCCGATCACAGTGGCGCGACCGTGCCGGATTCGCACCGGCTTCCCTGTCGCCCTGACCGTCGTGAAGGGCTGTACGCCTTTGCACCAGGCTCTCCCTGCCCCGCATAGGAACCGGCGGCCATGCGCAGGAAGCACGCGCCTCCGCGTGGAGTACTTTGAGCCGAATTTCCTCGGAGAAGCCTTGGTGCTGCTCGAGCGTTTTGCACCGACTGCACGGCTGTTGGCGGGCGGAACGCGGCTAGGACCGGTTCTGCGCGCTCATCCTGAGACGGCCTGTGCCCTCGTCAACCTCAAACGCATTGTCGACCTGAAGGGCGTGACGGTTCAGTCTTCCCACCTGCGCATCGCTCCTCTCGTGACAGCCGCGGAGCTTGCCCACAACGCCACAATTCAATCCCACGCTCCAGCTCTGGCCGCGGCGGCAGGCTCGATGGGTGCACGGCAGCTTCAAGGTTTGGCGACCGTCGGCGGAAACGTCTGCGCGGTGGACGCCTCATCCGATCTGAGCACGGCTCTTTTAGCCTGCGATGCTAGCCTTGAATTTCTGTCTCCTGCGGGTACTGTCGTTATGACGCTTGAGCACTACCTTTCGCGCCAGCCTCCGCAGCCGGAGCCGTGCGAGATTCTTATCGGCATTGTGCTCCCTCTGCGTCCGGCGCGGGGCGCGTATGCGCGTTTCACGATCCGGCAGGCTTTCGAACGCGCCATCGTGTGCGCCGCGTGTTCCCGTGACCCGTCCGATCCCCAGAGGTCCCTCCGAGTCGCCGTCGGGGGCGTCGGACCGGTGCCGGTCCGCGTTCGCGTCGCGGAAGAGTTTCTCTCCGAGAGCATACCAACCGCCGAAACCTGCCGGCAGGCGGCACAGTTGGCAGCCGCCGGTTGTGTGCCCCCCGCCGACGGGCGCGGCAGCACCGAATACCGGCGCCACCTTGCGGCCGTCCTCATCGAGCGCGTTGTCGCTGAGGCTGTGGGCGGGGAGCATTGTGCCTAAGCGCGTTCCCATCCGCATCTGCGTCAACGGTCAGCCGCGCGAGGCCTTCGTGGAGCCGGCGGCATCGCTGCTCGAGCTCGTGCGCGGTACGTTCGGCTTGACGGGCACGAAGGAGGGATGCGGCACCGGCTATTGTGGCGCGTGTACGGTCCTGCTCGACGGCCAACCGGTCAACGCCTGCCTCGTCTTTGCGGTGGACGCCGATCACCGTGATGTGCTCACGGTGGAAGGCTTGACGACTCACGAAGGCGGGTTGCATCCTGTCCAAGACGCGTTTGTGGCATGCGGTGCGCTCCAGTGCGGGTTCTGCACCCCGGGCATGCTCGTTTCGACGGTCGCTCTGCTCCGTCGCGTGCCGTATCCCAGCGAAGCCGATATTCGCGCGGCCCTGGCCGGTCATCTCTGCCGATGCACCGGATACCGATCCATCGTGCGAGCCGTCACGCGTGCGGCTGCGGCTCTTGCGGCCAATCCCGAGAATCCGGCCTTGCCACAGCCGGCTCGGCCGCGCGGCATGCGGTCCCGTGCCTGAAGCCATCCCCTCCGGCGGCCGGAGCGTCGTCGGCACCCGCCATCCGCGCTCGGACGCCGTTGCGAAAGTACGCGGTGAGGCGGCCTACGTCGCAGATCTGACCTTTCCCGGCGCCCTGGAGGCTGCCGTCCTGCGCTCACCCCACCCCTTCGCCCGCATCAAGCGCATCGATGTGTCGCGAGCGGCATCGCTTCCCGGCGTCGCCGCCATTGCCTACGCCGGCAATACGCCGGCCATACCCCTCGACTTTGCGATTAAGGATCAGTACCTGTTTGCCCGCACCTACGCGCGGTATGCGGGAGAGCCTGTGGCGGCCGTCGCCGCGCACACCAAGCGGCAAGCAGAGGCCGCACTGGCGGCCATTGATGTCGACTACGAGGTCCTGACTCCGGTCTTGAGCATTGACGAAGCACTGGCCCCGGGCGCGCCACTCGTGCATCCGCAGTGGCGGACATATGAGCGATCCGCAGGCCGTGTTCTCCGCGGCAACGTGTGTGGGTACAACCGCATCCGGCGCGGCAACGTTGAGCGGGCACTCAAACGAGCTTGGGCGGTTGTCGAGTCCAGATTCACGTTCTCAGCGGGCATCCCGGGCTACCTCGAACCCAGAGCGGCCGTGGCCAGGCGAGAGCCTGACGGAGGCTTGACCGTCTGGTGCGGCTCACAGTCTCCCTACAGCAACCGCGAAGAGCTGGCCGCTTTTTTCAACCTGCCTCTTGACAAGGTGCGCTTCGTCAACCAATTCGTCGGCGGCGCCTTCGGCGGCAAGATTCTGTTGGCAGCCGAGTGGTACGCGGCTGCGCTCGCATTGCAGTGCGATCGGCCGGTTCGTCTCGTCTTTTCGCGTCACGAGGACGGGCTGCACGTCTTTGCGCGTCACGGCGGCCGCGCCCTCATCCGCAGCGGTGTTGCGCAGGACGGCGGCCTGACTGCCATGCAGGCATCGTTCGTTTTCGACGGCGGCGCATACAGCGGCTACGGCAACGGAGCCGCTCTCATCGCAACGATGCTCGTCTCCGCACCCTATCGCATTCCCAACCTCGATCTCGAAGCGACATTGGTCTACACCAACAAGCAGATCGCGGGCCCGGTACGCGCCCCCGGTGGACCGCAAGCGACGTTTGCCAAGGAAGTGCATATCGATGAGGTCGCGGCCCGCGTCGGGTGCGATCCGGTAACGTTCCGCCTGCGCAACATGTGGGACGAAGAGGACGAAAGCCCGGCCGGTCAGCGGTTGCGCGGTGTCAGCGCCAAGCGCGTCCTCCAAGCCGCCGCCGACGCGATTGGATGGGGCACGCCGTGCCGGCCGAACCGCGGTCGCGGCATCGCCTGCTCGTGGTGGTTTTCCTCGTGCGGGCGATCCGAGGCCCGGGTCGAAGTCCGCGCCGACGGTTCGGTTCATGTAACCTCGGGCAATCCAGAGGTCGGTACAGGCGCGGCAACGGGTTCCCTGCCGATCATCGTGGCCGAGCACCTCGGCACGTCGCCGGGATCGGTCTTCTTGCACCTGGCGGATACGGCAGATGCGGCGTATGACAGCGGGGTCGGCGGCAGCGCGTCCACGTTCTCCGCCGGCTGGGCGGTCCTGGCCGCTGCCCGCGACGTTCGCGAGCAGCTCCTTTCCGTGGCCGAGCACGCGCTGGAAGCGAGGCGCGACGACATCGTGATCGGCGAAGGGCGGCTCTTCGTGCGCGGGTCACCCGAGCACGGCATATCCCTGGGAGAGGCGGCGGCTCTGGCCGGCGGTGTCGTGTGCGCGACAGGCGCGACTCCACAGATCGACGACCCCAGCCTCGAGCATCCGGCCCGACTCGAGCACCACGAGTTTGCGGCGTGGCTTGCGCCGTCGTTTACGGCCAGCGCAGCCGAGGTCCAGGTCGATCCTGAGACCGGCCGCGTGACCGTCGAACGCATCGTCACGGCCCAAGATGTCGGCACGGCCATCGACCCGGCAGGCATTGAGGGCCAGATTGAGGGCGGGGCGGTCCAGGCACTGGGATTTGCGCTCAGCGAAGAACTGCAGTTTGGACCGCACGGCATCATGAACACCGGTTTGGGCGATTATCTCATGCCGACGATTGCGGACGCACCGGACATACAACCCATCATCATCGAGTCGCCTTCCCACGAGGGCCCCCTGGGCGCCAAGGGCGTGGGCGAGCCGCCGGTGACCACACCCGGTGCGGCGATCGGAAACGCAGTATACCACGCCACCGGAAACCCTCCCCACGATGTGCCGCTCACCCCCGAGCGCGTGTGGCGCGGGCTTGCGCAGTCGAGGGCAGACACGACGTCGGCCGCCGAATTCCCCCACGAAACAGCAAAGACGCGCTGACACCCTCGGCGACGCACTCCTGGACGACGCCGCACGGTCGACTTTCTGCGGATGCATGCAGCGAACCGGGTGATACCGTCGGTGATGCGCCCCCGACAAAGCCGCGAACCGCTTTCGTGCGGGCCGCACTCTCCTTGGTTCCCGACCTTACCTCGCCGGTTACCCCGACGGCGCGCCGGTCGGATCCGGAAGCGCCTGCGCGTTATTCTCTCACGGTGGCAGCGTGTATTCTTCCCGATCCAGGTACAGTGACGGACAAGGCTCGCCCGCGCAGCGAGCCGGTGCAAACACCGAGCGTCGCATGCTCTCCGCCTCCGCAGCGTCGATGGTCCGGTTCCCTGACGAAACGATGACGCGCACGGCGTCCACCCCACCCGCGCTATTGACGGAAACAGCCACAACCACCACGCCCTGCGCGCGTTGTGCCACGGCCTCCGGCGGGTAGTCGACCGCGTGCTGGCGCAGCAAACGCGGTGCGAAGAACGCTCCAAAGGGAGGACCGCTTCCCATAAAGCCGGCGGTCTTCGCCGCATCCAGCCCGAGGACGAGGACTTTGGCGACGGTCTGACCGCGCAACTCCAAGACGCACAGTCCCCCCGCTACCCGCCACACGCTGACATGCGGATTGGGCTGCGCGTATGCGAGTGCTCCGGCTGCTCGAAGGCCGGCCTCGGCCAGGCTGCGCGCCACACCAAGATAGGGAAAACCGGCCGGCTGCACCGGTCGGGTCGCCTTGCCCGGCACCGCATTCACGGGAGAGACCAAAATCTGCTGCACGGACAGCCTGTCGTCGGTCAGAATATCAAGGTCGTACCCTCCGGCATCAAACCAGCGCCATTCACCGCCCTGATCCGTCGTCTGGACGATATCCGGCGCACCATGCCTCGCAACAACATTTTCCACGGAGTCGCCCAGCGTCACGCCCGCCAGGGACAAAGGGACGGGACTGCGCGCATTCTCGTCCTGCGCTGCCGCCGCAACCGAACATGCCAGGATAAGGAAGACTGCCGCGCATCGCCCCCACGCGGTCCGCACCATGGCGCGCCCCCAGCTTGCATCCCGGCACAGCGCGCGCCGTGGGGCTATGTGGGGCACGACCGGGTCTCCAACTCGGACAACAGGTCATGGTCGCTTGCCCAATGCGGGGGGCGACCGAAGCCGCAGACCGCAGTCGTTTTCTCCCCGCGGCTCATCGCATAACGCAGGACGCGCCGCTCCTCCTCGAGGTAGAGGTCCTTGGCTGCAAACTTTGCATAATACCAAGCGTATTTTGCCGTTTGCCCCGCCCCACGCGCAACGTTCTCGCGCACCAGAAGGCCAAACGTGCGGCTGAAGGCCAGCCCCTGCGGCACGTAGATGCGAGGGAAACGCTCCCATGCAACGCCCGCCACGATCACGTGATCCCAGCGCAGCCCTTTACAGGACCCGATCCCTTCGACAACAATTGCACCCGGCACCGGCGCAGCCGGAGGCGGCGCAAGGACGTTCGCCTCCAGCCAATCCTCGAACTCGGTAGCCGCATGCACGCCCGCAGCCTCGGCCGCACCCGCAACCGCACACAGCCGCCGTAGATCGTCTTCCGCCCGGCGTCCTTCCCACACCGAGGCCGTTCGCCAGGCTTCCCGAAAACCGGCTGCGTCCGCCAGATATGCAAGTCTCGCGGCGAGCGGCCGCCCGTTTAGCTCCTTACGCCACCTCTCCAGGCAGACACGCAAGCCGGCCAGTGACTCTCGTGCCGTCGCAGGTAGGCTCTCGTCGACGCGTCCCTCATAGACGTTGGCAGCCAGTGTGTACGCCACGCGCGCCGCCGGCGAGCGCTCATGGGCCGGCGCACCCAGAGGCAGCATCTCCTGCTCATCGCGATCGCGAGACAGAAGCCACACACTTCTATCCGAAAGTCCGACAAGCGGCGATGATAGCACTCGCATGAGGTGTGCTTCGTCGCGCGGATCCTCGAGAACCGCCGCCAGCGCGACCAGATCGGCCAGGTCTTTCGGCCGCGCAAAAGCATTGGCCGGCCAGGCCGCGGGGATGTCGGCTGTGCGCAACGCCGCGGCGTAGCGGCCGGCGCTCTCGTGCGTTCGCGTCAGCACCGCAATACGTTCCGGGGCGCAGCCGCCGCCAAGCAGCCTGTCGAGGTGCCGGGTCAGCCAGGCGACTTCGGACTCCTCATCTGCGCAGCGCACGACGGCCGGTTCATCGGAGGACGCCTGCGGCGTCATCAGGATGCGGCGTGCATCCGAAAACGCCGCCAAAAGCGAACGCCGCCCACCCAAACCGGCAATGCGCGAGCCGTCGAATCCGGCAGCGATGAGGGCAATCTCGCGAACCGCGCGAAGCGCACCGACAATCTTGGGCAGCGCCGGCTCGGCGTCTTCCGCGTCGTCAACAACCAGGACGTCGATCTCGCGTGCGACGGCCCGTGCGGCAGCCGTATCCCGTTCCAACCAGTCCCAAAGGCACGCAAGGATGTCCTCAGCTGACCGGACGGCGGCCCCCCGCGCGGCCAGCCTGTATTCCCGGAAGAGTTCAACCAAAAGGCGGACCAGCTCGCGCTCGCCCCGGCGCTGCTGCACGAGGGCCTCGCGCGGCGCACGCAAGGCAGCACGACCGCGCCGGCTCGCCCGCCGCGCGACCTCGGGATCAGCCAGCAAGCTGAGCGCGCGCTCGACATCCTCGCCGTAAAACGCTCCCAGGCCGCGCAGACAGCCTTCCTCAAACTCGTCCGGCGTCACGCAGGCTCGTGCCAGCAGCTCACAGAGTACCGCCGCTTCGTCCAAGAGCGCGTGAGGCCGCGAGAGGTAGGGCACGTCCAGGCTCAGGTCACCGTTGGCGAACATCTCCCAGGACATGGCAAACAGTCCGTGGGCAGCCTGCTCGAGAATGCGGCGCGTAGCGCCTCGGCCGCCGAGGACAAGATGCGGCGACACGCCGGCCCCGATGCTTCCCGAGTGCAGCCACCGCGCAGCGTGCTCTGCGAGAGTCGCACACACGCTTAAACAGCTAGGCTGCGCGCCCGCCCTGACCAATGCGGCTGCGAAGGCTTGCTGCGCCGGGGGGTTGGCAACCACGACCAGCGGACGCCGTCCGCTTCGCCACAGCCGATCGACGCAAGCCGCCAAGAGTGACGTCTTGCCCGTCCCCGGACCGCCCACCACGAGGATCGTTTCCCCGGGCTCGACGGCGCAGATGTCATCCAGCGGAGCGAGGCTCGCGTCGCGTGACTCGCCACGTTTAGCGCGCAAAGATCCGCTCCGTATCGATCGGCCTCTCGCGACAGGCGCGGTTGTACAAACAGTGGCCGCAGGGCGGGCTCGCCCCGGCGACAAAGCGCTCGTATCCGCGCTTGGTCAGGGTATCGCATGTTTCCAGGAGTGCGCTGAGCGCGATTTCGAGGTCGCGCTCGTTGCACGGTACCGCGACCACCCCCTCAACTGCGGGCGCGTGTTCCTCTCCCTCGCGAACGACGTCCAGCGCCAGCAGCCAGACCTCATCTTTCGGTTCGCGCAGCGACACGAGAGCCACCCGTCCGACCCGCTCCCCGGCTGCCGTGCGCATTGCGTAGTACAGGGGCAGTTGCGCTTCGGTACCCTGTCGCACCCGCTCCAGGTAGGCCTCGGCGTCCCCTTCGATGCGTCCGGTCTTATAGTCGTAGATGCAGGTCGGGCCTCCTCCGAGCGGCCGATCGATGCGATCGATGACGCCGACGAACTCGTGATCGCCGAAGCGTGCGCGTTGAACCACTTCCACGCCGGCAATCTCGACCGGCCTGCGGGCCGCTTCGGCGGCCAACCACCGCACGTACTGCTCGGCCATGCGCCGGGCCTTGACCACCGAGACCGCATACTCCAGCGCACTTGGAAACGCATCTCGCCGCTGCGCAAACGCCTGCTGGATCTCGCTGTCGAGGCGCAGGAGGATATCCGCCGCGGCGTGCCGGCTGGGAATACGCACGTCACGGTGAACGGCCTCCAACGCGGCGTGCATCGCCTGCCCGTAGGCGGCCGCGGGTGATCCCGGGTCGGGTAGCACGTCACACAGGTACTCGTAGAACCACCGGCGCGGGCACTGCGCATGCGTATTGAGGCGGGAAGCCGAAAATGTCATCGCCGGCGCCGTAAGCGGCTGGGGCGTTTCCGGCACAGGCCATGTCCGCGTGACGCGCGCGCCGTTCCCGGCAAGAGCGGCGGCTGCCGTTGCATCGGCCACCGACGCCGTGACGTGCACGGTCAGCCGTCCGCCGTAGGCCCCGCCGAGCAGCGCTTCATCCAGGCCCAAGGCATCTGCGAACAGCGCGAGGTCGCATGCGGGTGCACACCCGTCTGCAAAAAATAGTCCGGCGCTATCCTCCAAAGGCACCGTCCCCTCCGCCGCACACGGTACGTCCGCCCACACGCGCTCGTCGCAGGCGTGCGCGAAAAGAATGAGCCGGGCACCCGCCGGCAACAGCGTCCGGTCGATGGTTTCCCACACGGCGTCCGCAAGCTCGGCCCAAGCGCCGAGCGGTGTGTGGGCCCAATCCATCCAGCCGCACGTGCAGGCTGCGTACGACACGGCCGTGCGCAGTGCATCCGGTCGGCCGGCCGCCGATCGAATCGCCGCGATTGCTTCTTCCACGCGGACGGCAGTCTCGCGTGCTTCGCTGCTCGGCCGGAGCCGGCTCGCCGACGCGTGCGCCGCCGGGCGTGTCCGTCCAGCTTCGGCGATCAGCGCGGCTTGCGCGGGATCCAGACCAAACGGTTGCGCTGTCACAGCCAGGCGGTATGCCTCACGGTCACCGTTTGCGGCAACTCGCAAGAGATGAAGCATGGTCGACAGCCGTCCGGGACCGGGCCGCGCGAGGACGAAGCCGGATGGCAGACACACGAGCAGGCCGCTGCCACGCAGACGGCCGTGGGCTGTCGCCAGGTCGGGCACCTCCAGACGCACGCCATCCGTGGGGATGGTTGCACTCTGGGCCGGCAGGCCAGCCGCCCGCAGCCGCTGGCGTGCTCCATACAGGATCCGAGCCGCCAGCGACACCCCGGGACCCGCATCCGCCACCGCGCGGGCCAGATCGCCATCCGCTACGGCGAGCGCGTCCAGGGCGTCGCCCAAGCGGGCCAACCGCCCGATCGTCGCAACGTCGACCGCGGGTTGCGGACGGCCGCCCGCGCCCTCGCAGGCCCAGGCTGCCGCAACCGCCCAAAAGCGCGCCACAGCCGCTCTCCGATCGCAGCGCATCTGCGGTTGCTTGCTCATCGCCGTTGCGGCCCGGCCCGCCTTAACGCCGGGCGAAGGATTCAGGTGACCGATTGCGCGGCATTCTCCAAGAGCTCGAAGGACTCCGACACGCGTTCGCACACGAGCTTCAGCAAAAGCGACATGTCGCCGGCGTCGGCTTGACGCAGACCGTCGTAGTAGCGACTCCGATCCTCGACGCGGATGATCGCCGGCGGATACTGTGCACGGCACAGGACGAGGTTGGAGAGGAGGCGGCCGACGCGTCCGTTGCCGTCGAGGAAGGGCGCAATGTGGAGAATCTTGGCCTGCGCCGCGGTTGCCTTTGCCAACGGTTCGGCGGGCGATTCGTCAAGCCATTCGATGAACTCACGGAGCATGCCCGGAACGAGCGCGCTCTCAGGTGGCAAGTAGTCTCGGCCGACAAGCCGGTTGTCGACCCGGCGATACATCCCGGCGTTGTCATCATCGATAGAGGCAAAGAGGAGTGCGTGGAGTTCGCGAATGCCGTGCTCGGTCAGCGGAGCGTGCGAGAGTGCCAGAACTTCCGCGCGATCCAAAGCCCGGTTGAGATTGACGGCCTCCAGGTGCTCGCGCAGCGTCAATCCGCCGACAGTCGTCCCCTTGAGCACCACCTCTTCGGTCTGGTCTCGGCTCAAACGGTTTCCGCGGACTGCATTCGAGTGGTAGATTTCGTCCAAGCGCAACCGTAAACGGCACTGTGCCCGCGCTCGGGTTGCCGCCGGATGAGACGCAAACGCCTGCTGGCGGCAGCTCAGCTGCGCGAGCTGCTCTTCCAGATCGGCGTCGAACCGCAGTCCGGCAGCTTCTTCCTGTGCCCGGGCCGGCTGGTCCAGCCCCAACGCCGCCAGGTCTACGCCGTGTTCCGTCAGCCAAGCGAGCGCCATCGCCTCCAGACGGCGTTGGCGATACGCAAGCCAGGATCGGCGCGCTCGTGGGTAGGCTCCCAACAGCGCCAAAAATCGCGCGTTGCCGGCAGGCGAGGATGCGGCCTCGCGCAGACGCTGCGCCAAGTCCCCGTCGGTCAAGGTCTCGATGAAATCGTACATCACGGCACGGGCCTGCGCGTGCGAGAGAGGCAAGACCGCGATGACGTCCGCCCTGCGGGCGGCAGCCAGCGCAGCTGGGTCTTCAGCAGCATATGGCTCGACCCGGCCCGTCGTCAGGACAAAAAAGTAGCGGAACTGTCCGCTGCGGTCATCCAGCGCATCGGCCAGTTCTTCTAAGATGATGTTGCGCACGTGTCGACCGTCGCCGTGTTCGGCCGGCCGGCCGGGAAGGCCTCGCATGGGGGAAGCGTGGTGAGCGCTCGGAGACGCTCACCCGCCTGGCCTGCCAAAGCAAGCCTGGCACGCAAAGCATG